>NZ_JBWBKF010000097.1:0-312382 GCF_057657925.1 Lederbergia sp. B243.17 | reverse complement strand
AATGGCCGTGAACTTACGTAAGTTTACGGCCAACACAGCAAGTGGATCCTAAATTTATAAATAACAAAAAGAGAAAGGTGAAATTGACTCGCTCAATTTCACCTTTCTCTTGGTTAGAGACTAGTTATGTCCCAGCCTCTTTTTTTGATAGTTAGGAGGTGAGTTTTACTCGTTTATCTGTTGTTGTCCACTTCCCGCGATGCGGGCTGCTGATCAAGTCATTGTATTCCAACACATTCAAGTCTCTTTGAATGGTGCGAGGTGTGCTCCCGAACTCATCTGCCAGCTCCCGTGTAGTGACGGTGCCGTTATCTTTAATATAAAGATAGATGTCTTTAATTCGGATGAGCATTCTGTTAGTCGAAGGTTTCAAAAAACCACTCCCTCATCTTTAATTCCTTGGCAGTAGGGTTTTGACGGCGGTTTCCTTCCTCAAAGGAGGATACGTAGTCATATTTTTCTCAGCGGACAACTCCCTTTCTCTATACCTCGTATTTTAAAGAGCCAAACCTGTCCGTTTGTATCGGCGGCTTTATTACTCTCTTCATCAGACGCTTCTATTTTAACTTATTTGTTTGAATATTGGAAGTAGATAGTGAGAAACATTTCTGGTGGGACAGGAACTTTTATCCGATTCATCCGTAAAAAAGGGAACAGCAAGAGAGGAGAGGTTCGTATGGATACAGTATTGGCCATCTCAATTGATAAAGCCGGCTATGAAAAAGACGAGATCACAATCTCCAACGTAGCTTTTGAGGTCAATCGGGGTGAATTGACAGGGATGATCGGAGCAAATGGCGCCGGAAAGAGTACGACGATCAAGGCGATATTAGGTCAGTTGCCTTTTGTTGCAGGTGAGATCGGCAATCTAGAAAATATCCGTTATTCTTTCATTCCCGAACGGCCGGTTTATTATCAAGAATTGACGCTTTGGGAGCATTTTGAATTTGTGACGGCTGTCGAAGGGCTGAAAGAGGAGAACTTGGAGTATGCTAAAAAGCTGCTTGATCTTTTTGCACTTTCCGAGCGTCTCCATGAATTTCCCGGCACCTTTTCCAAAGGCATGCAGCAAAAAGGAATGATCGCCCTTGCACTGTTCACAAGACCCGACATATTGATTATCGATGAGCCATTCATGGGCCTGGATCCGCGTTCTACCCAATTGTTTATCCGGATTTTAGAGGAAGAACGGGAGAGCGGCACGGGCATCATTATGTGTACACATATACTCGATACGGCGAAGCGAATTTGTGACCGGTTTGTCATTATCGAGCAAGGAACAATGAAGGCAGCCGGCAGCTTAGAGGAAGTGCTTGCTGCATGCGGGGCAAAAGACGGCTCCCTTTATTCCTGTATCTCTATGGATGGTACAGAGGATGAGTAGCAGGAAGTTGTTCCTTTCAAGAATATCGGAAAATGGAAAGTACCAATGGTCACTTGTTCGCTCGATCATGGATTGGACAATCCTTGTATACATTGTGGTTCCGGCAGCAGCAATCTTCATCATAACCTATCGGGAGTGGTGGCAGGGGATTCCTCACTGGATGGGGTATCTATCTTTTCCCATCATATATACTATTTTCTTTTTCCTTTTATGGGGAGGGCATTTACATACATATACAAGAGAGGCCGACCAAGTCTTTCTTATGAAAAACAAGGAATTGCTGCTTGGATTGAAAAGGTGGGGCATCTTCTTTTCCTACCTTAAGGAAATCGGTTCCGGCCTGTTCGCCGGGCTGCTTCTCCTGCCTTTATGGACGCAATCCTATCCTTATACTTTAGCTGAATTGGCGGTATTCCTTTCCTTTTGGACAGCAATGAAAGTGCTGATCAAATCGATTAGAGGAAGGATGGAGCTGGAGATAGTTGGTTGGAGAAGGTGGCTGAGAAGCATCCCGCTTTTTCTCTTGGCCGCTGTATTGTGGAATACCGGCTATGCTTTTTTATTTCGGCCGGAGGTCTCCCTGCCGCTCACCCTATTGCTTTTCCTTCTGTCTTTATGGCTCGCGGGTCCAAGATTTTTGACCACAAAAACCCTAGCGACTGATATCGCAATCGATCATTTAGAGAAAAATAAAAATCTGGATATAATTTTCGGTCTTTCAATGGAGTTGGAGAAACCTCAGAAAGTAGGAAAACAGCACAAGCAGCCGATGGTCTTTTCGAAATCCCAGCGCTTGTTTCGGAAACGCACACCGAAAAACGGTTTTTTGGAATTGTTTCTGAAAGCGATGCTGCGGAGCCATGTCCAGCTTTTGCGCATTTTGCAAATTGCAAGCGTGACAGCTGCAGCAATCACTGTGCTGCCGCCACTATGGATCAAGATTGCAATTGGATTGTGCGGCAGCTCTTTCTTCTTTTATTGGATCGGAAATGTATGGCATCAAATAATTGAGACTCCGGGCTTCTCCAGGCCATATGCTGCAGAAGTGGGGGCTTACCAGGCGAAAAGAACAGTGACGTCCGTTTGTTTCATCGTTTTTCTGGTCCTCACCGTTGGATTTCTTGCTGTATTGGCGGGGATCCGCAGTCGCTTTCCCTTTTTCTAATGGAGTGAAAGTTGTACAATAAGGGCAAGCAAGATTACAGGTCAAAGGAGTTGCGAACATGGCCAATATAAACTGGACTGCGGAAGTTGAAAAGAGAAAGACGGATTTGCTGAAGGATTTGCAAGGACTCTTGCGAATTAGAAGTGTGCTCGATGAGGAAAATGCAGCACCGGATGCTCCGCTTGGAAAAGAAGTAAAACGAGCACTCGATTATATGTTGGAGCTTGGCGAAAAGGATGGATTCACAGCGAAAAACACCGGGAACGTCGCGGGCCATCTGGAGATGGGGAAAGGTGAAGGCCTCGTTGGTATCCTTTGCCACGTTGATGTCGTTCCTGAAGGGGACGGATGGTCAGTTGACCCATATGGCGGTGAAGTGAAAGATGACAAGATTTATGCCAGGGGTGCAATTGATGATAAGGGGCCGACCTTGGCCGCTTATTATGCGATGAAAATTGTAAAGGAACTGAGCCTGCCGCTTGAGAAACGTGTGCGAATGATTATCGGCACGGATGAGGAAAGCGATTGGCGCTGTGTCGATCATTATTTTGAGGTCGAGGAGATGCCGGATATGGGCTTTGCGCCGGATGCAGACTTCCCCATCATCAATGCGGAAAAAGGCATCGCCGATTTCGATCTTTTGCAGAAACAGGAAGATGCGGAGGACACCTCGGCGAATGTAAGCCTTCTTTCTTTTTTAGCGGGGCGTCGGTACAATATGGTTCCGGATCTTGCGAAAGCGGTGCTCGATGTTAAAAAAGACAATACAGAGCTTATGCAGGATTATGATCAATTCATTAAGACACAGGGTGTGGATGGACAATATTATGTCGAAAGCGGTTACCTCGTAATGGAACTGAAAGGTGTCTCTGCTCATGGGATGGAGCCCGATAAAGGAAAAAATGCCGGCTTGTTGCTGGCGAGCTTCCTCTCCACGCTTAATCTGGACGGGAGAGGAAAGCGGTTCACTGAAACAGCCGTCCAATTTTTCTTCGGAGATTCAAGAGGAAGGGCGCTTGGCGTTCAATATCGGGATGACATTACCGGTGAATTGACGATCAACGTCGGAAAAATGGCATATAACGAGCAGGACGGGGGCAGCTTCGGCTTAAATATGCGCTACCCTGTCACATTCGACATGGAAGCGGGTATGGCCAAACTGAAGGAAACGGCGCTCGGACAGGGATTTGCCGTCTCCAATTTTACAGACTCGAAGCCTCATCACGTTCCAGAGGATGCAGAGCTGATCAAAGTGCTGAAAAAAGTATACGAAGAGCAGACGGGAGAAGAGGCAGAACTTCTTTCAATCGGCGGCGGTACATACGCCAGGTCCCTGGCTTCAGGTGTGGCGTTCGGAGCATTATTCCCAGGCCGGCCTGATATCGCTCACCAAAAGGACGAATATATGGACTTGGAGGATCTTTGGAAAGCGACAGCGTTATATGCGCAGGCCATCTATGAATTAGCCAAATGAGCTTGAGGTCGTCTTAAAGGCAGATGGATGGGGAAAATAGGATAGGATAAGGGGGATCACGATGAACAAAGTATTGGTGAATGATCAGTTGATGGATCGCAGTGCGGCGGTAATTGACATGGAGGACCGCGGTTA
Source organism: Lederbergia sp. B243.17 (assembly GCF_057657925.1). Classification (NCBI taxonomy): domain Bacteria; kingdom Bacillati; phylum Bacillota; class Bacilli; order Caryophanales; family Bacillaceae; genus Lederbergia; species Lederbergia sp. B243.17. Next base: position 308,224 of record NZ_JBWBKF010000097.1, on the reverse strand, counting down.
TCAGTTTGGCGATGGTGTATATGAAGTGATTCGTATCTACGGCGGAAAGCTTTTCACAGGAGAAGAGCATCTTGACAGGTTGTATGCCAGTGCTGAGAAAATCAGATTGACCATCCCTTTTGCGAAGGAAAAGCTAGGACAATTGCTGAATCAATTGATCGACGAAAACCAAGTTGTCGACGGCTCGGTCTATTTACAGTTTACAAGAGGGGCATGTGAACGGAATCACCTTTTTCCGGATACATCCGTGACTCCTGTCTTAACGGCATATACCCGGTCAGTCCCGCGCCCGCTTCAGAATTTAGAACAAGGCGTGGAAGCCATCACAGCCGATGACATCCGCTGGCTCCGGTGTGATATTAAAAGTCTTAATCTATTGCCGAACCTGCTGGCAAAGCAGGAGGCAAAGGAGAAAGGCAGCTATGAGGCGATTCTGCACAGGAGCGGAACCGTCACGGAAGGCTCTTCGTCCAATGCGTTTATTGTAAAAGACGGCGAGATCGTCACCCATCCGGCAACCAATCTGATTTTGAATGGGATCACACGCCAGGTAATCGGCAAACTTTGCGCAACAAACCACATTCCATTTATCGAAAGAGAATTCACGGTTGAAGAGCTGAAAGGCGCGGATGAAATCTTTGTTTCATCGACTACTTCGGAAGTTATGCCAATCATCAAGCTGGACGGGGAGCCTGTGGGCAACGGTGTGCCGGGTCCATTGACAAGGCGGCTCCAGTCCTTGCTGCTTGCCGAAATTCAGGCGCTTTAACAGCAAGAAAAATGGGAAAAGACAGCAGAGGAGAAGCCGGGAGCTGCGATCACTATATCCTATAATCAGGAGGTTTTTTCGATGAACGCACATTACTTTTTTGCTTTGGCCCTACCGGGAGAGGTGAAAGAGGAGCTCAATCGGCTGACAGAAAAAATCCAATCGAAACACCCTTTCAAAAGGCTGGTCCATCCGCTGGACTATCACGTAACCCTTGTTTTCCTCGGCGGGGTAGAAGAGAAAATTCTGGAGGATGCCGTTGAAGGCGTCCGTACGTCCGTCACAGAGCTTGCTCCTTTCCGCTTGCAGGCGGACCGTATCGGCATATTCGGCAACAAGAAAGAACCGCGGATTCTGTGGGCGGGGTTAAATCGTTCAGAAGAGCTGATGGAGCTGCAACGCATGACAGCAAAAGCGTGTAGCCAAGCCGGTTTTGAAGTGGAAAAGCGTCCCTATTCTCCACATATTACATTGGGGAGAAAATGGGCGGGGGAAGGCTCTTTCATCTTAGAGGAGCTCGAACAAGCAACAGCCCCGTCCCTCCCGCTAAAGCCTTTCAATGCCGCGGAGGCTGTTCTCTACCGGACTCGCCTCGACCAAACACCAAAGTATGAAAAGATCGAAAGATTTTATTTAAAAGGCGATTGAACAAGGTGCAAGCTGAAGTAGAATGGAAGGTTCCACTTTCCTGAGCTCTTGCGAACGGCTGCGAGCCCGAATCGCTTGTAACTGATAAATTTATTATTTTGACAGGGCGCCAGAAGCCTCTGGCGCCTTCTCTTACTTTCTGGAAAGGAGGCCGGCCGGATGGCACAACTGATCAAACTTCAGGATTATGTCTCCAGATATGAAACAGACCTTTCGAGGTATCCTTCTCAATTTGTCCGCTTGAAAAAGCAGCAGTGGGAACGCTTGAATGCCCAGCGGCTTGCTGGCCCCCCGGCAATGGAAGATTTTGATGACGATGAATTTGGAGCAGAGCCTTCAGGCAATCGCATCATGAACAAGCTGAAAGGTATGTTTAAAAGGGGACAGGCTGATGAGCTGGAAGCCGAGGAAGAGCCGGCTATTTTCAAAGCTGGGGAAGATGAGGAGAACTTGAACTTCCAGTATCCTGTTTATACGATGACGGAAGAGGAGCTCAAACAATACTTTCTAGACCAGCTCTATCGTTTTCAACTCAAATGGGCAAGCTCGACGCTGACAGAAAAGTCGATTGTCGACCGCCACTTTTATCATGATGAACGGATGAAATATTTGCTGCAAAGCTTGCCGGATTCCTTTCTTCTTCTTTATCGGCCGATCTTTTTGCTCAAGAGGGCACCGATTGAATTGGACGTACTGCTGCTATCACCACTCGGGATTTGGTGTCTCACTTTTCTTGATGAGAAAGAAGGGGTCGTTTATTTGGGGGACGGAGGCAGGTTTTGGCTGCAAAGAGCGAGAGACAGAGAGAAAAAAGTATTGAATCCGCTTCTTTCAGTAAATAGGATGGAGAAAGTGGTAAAGCAACTTCTTCAACTTTATGAGATTGACTTCCCTGTTCATAAAGCGATCGTTTGCCGCAATGGCTTTATTGACTATCCGGGTGGCCCTGGAGATGTGCAAATTTTAGACAAGCGTTCTTTCCCGGATTGGTTCCAGCGGCAAAGGGGCAATACGGCACCGCTGAAATCCGCTCAGATCCGGGCAGCTAGCGCTTTGCTTGAATACTGCCAGACGACGAGTTTCGCTCGGCTTGAGTGGGACAGCGGCCCATCCCAGTCATAGCGGCGGGATGAATGGTTGCCGGCGGTTGAACTGGGTAGAAATTCTCAAAAGCGGCTTGACGTGTACTGTCGATTAGCGATAAAATTTAGGGAAGATGGCTATTGCAGTCTATTATCACAGTAGCGGTCTTTTTTATTTTTTGCATGAAGATGATGAACGGAGCGAGCCTCCGTCGACATAAATTGAAGGTGGATGACCGTGAGAGAATTATTGGGCCAAGGCTGGGAAATTGTTCCGGCAGGCGGGGCAACTGGAGAGGCGTTTTTTGCAAGCCACCAAGAGAAAAAGCTGTTTTTAAAACGCAATTCTTCGCCTTTTCTGGCCGTTCTTTCGGCTGAAGGCATTGTCCCCAAATTGGTTTGGACGAGGCGCCTTGAGAATGGCGATGTGATCACGGCCCAGCAATGCCTTGATGGGCGTGAACTGGAGCCGGAGGAAATGGGGCAAGAACAGACAGCAAGACTTTTGCATAAAATCCATACGTCCAAGCCATTGCTCTCCATGCTGGAGCGCCTTGGGAAAAAGCCGTTTACTCCGAAGAGAATTCTGGAGAGGGCAGGACGAAAACTGGATGAACGGCTGCTTTCACAAAAGTTGATCGGAAATTCCATCGACAAACTGAAAGAGCATATGCAGGAGATTGAGTCGGGTGAGTTTGCCGTTTGCCATGGAGATGTGAATCATAACAACTGGCTGCTCACCGATAAAGAAGAGCTATACCTCATCGATTGGGACAGCGCCATGATCGCAGATCCCGCATTGGACTATGGGATGCTGCTGCATACATATGTTCCAAGAGAGAACTGGGAGGGCTGGCTGCATAAATATGGGGCAAAGCTGACCCCAGAGCTTGAGCTGCGGATGAACTGGCATGTTATCGCCCAGACTCTGCTCGCTATTCAGTGGCACTATGAGAAGGACCGATTGCAGGAGATGGAGCGTCTGCAGGATTTCCTCAAGACGCTGCAATGAATATAAAAATCAGCAGCTAGGCGAAGAGCCTAGCTGTTTAACTTACATCCTGATCTGGTCGACCCAATCGGACAGAATCTCCTGATGGGATTCGATATGGCTGTCCAGGTCGGATGAGTTTTTGCCGTTTTGCGAATAGGAGTAAATGTTTTCGAATACGGAATTCAGATGTTCGGGAACTTTTTCATTGGCCAGCAGGGATTTTACCAATCGTTGCAGTTGCTCGCATTCGGATACGGTACCGCAGCAATCCTCAAGATGGTTCGTAAGTATGTCCTGCATCAATCCGAGCTGATCATGGTGGCTTAGAGACATGGGGATCATCCTTTCGCTAAAAACTTATTTGTATTGTATGGAGATGTCTAACGTTTATTCATAGAAATGGAGTTGTATTTGCATGCGTGTTCGCCATAAACCGTGGGCTCAGGAAAAGCTTGAGGAATATCCGCAATATGTCATATCCGAGCCTGAAAAACACCGGGGGCAATGGCAGGAAGTGTTTGAAAAGAAAGCGCCGCTTCATATTGAGGTCGGCACCGGGAAAGGCCGATTTATCACTGAAATGGCAAAGGCTAATACGGATACGAATTATATCGGTATTGAATTGCAGCCGAGTGTTATTGTAACAGCGCTTGACAGGCTGATCGAAGCCGAGGTGCCGAATGTGAAGCTGATTAATACAAACGGCGAGGACCTTCGCAGTTTTTTTGAAGACGGGGAAGTCGACAGGGTCTATCTGAATTTCTCTGATCCTTGGCCAAAAAATCGCCATGAAAAGCGCCGTCTTACGTATAAATCATTCTTGGAGATTTATGAGGACGTACTGAAAAAAGAAGGGGAAATCCACTTTAAGACGGATAACCGCGGCTTGTTCGAGTACTCGCTCTGCAGTTTTTCACAATACGGAATGAAATTGATCGACGTCAGTCTGGATTTGCATAAAAGCGAAATGCCGGACAACATCATGACTGAATATGAAGAGAAATTCTCAGCAATGGGCCACCCGATTTATCGGTGTGAAGCCCGGTTTGCGAAAAAAAGCGAATAAACTGTTAAGCCGTTCCTGTTTATGGGACGGCTTGCTTTTATTGATAAATATTTTGAAAATAATGAAACCTTTTTAGAGTGAGGACGTTAATAAGGGAGTACCTAAATTCGCCCGGAAAGTGGCAGAGGGGGATACGAATGGAAAAAAGATATGAGACGAGGCATATTTTCCTTGCTCTTGGCATTTGCCTCGTGCTAAGTTCGCTGTTAGCGATGGTCATTATTCCTCAGGCTGCGGTGAATGCTGCACATAAAACACCGGAGACGTGGCATGTCTTTACGAGTCGCGACAATTTTGTGCTCTGCATGATCGGTTTCTTCCTGCTGGCTTCGGCATTTTTTCTTCTCTATATTATGGATATCCGGACGATTCCAATATTACTCAGCCTGGTCTTGGTTGCGGCAAGTGCAGGTGTTATCTACCTATCGGCCCGCTCGTACAAAGCATTCTCAGATGAAGGGATTGAGTTTGGCTATTGGAATGAACCTGGACAGCATGCCTATTCGTGGGAGGATCTAGATAAGGTTATCCTTCAGAAAAACACAGAGGACGGAAAAGAGCGATATCAGTTTTTCTTTAAGGATGGAAAGGACATGGTCATGGATCGGAACAAATATGTCGGATATATGGAAAGACAGCTTGTGGAGAAGTTGAGGCGGGAAGCAATCCCGATGCAATAACAAATATTGAGACGGTTTTAAAAAATTGATGAAACGTTTGGGACGCAGTTCAGTTCCAAGCGTTTTTCAATGTTGTAATGTATAAGATCCGAAAATGAAACTGTCGGCTGCGCTCTTTATTACCTTCACGTTTCCAGTTCATTTTTCCTCGGGCATTCAACCGATAGCTCTATGCTACACGTTTTGGGTAAAAATGCTTCATGCCAATCTTTTGTCGATCCTAATGTTTTTGCTTAAATACCGATAAATAGCGGCACTTTATTGTTGGGGAAAATTGATACCGAATGGTAAAGTAAATGAAACAACAATCGGAGGTGGGAAATTGTTTCTGGCGTGGAATGAAATCAGCAAGAATAAATTGCGCTTCATTTTGATTACAGGGGTGCTTCTGTTAATCTCTTATTTGGTTTTCTTTCTTTCAGGACTTGCCAGCGGTCTTGCCAACATGAACAGGGAAGCGGCTGATAAGTGGGATGCTGCCGGCATCGTTTTGACGGAAGAAGCGGATAAAAGCATGCCGCAGTCCATCTTGTCCTTGGATGAGGCTGATATCAGCGGAGCAGATGAAACCGCAGCAATCGGACAGGTGAACGCGATTGCCAGCAACGGGGATGAAAAGAAAGGAGTAGCGTTTTTCGGCATTGATCCAGATGAATTTTTGATGCCGAATGTCACAGAGGGTGAGCCGTTTTCGAAGGATAATGAAGTGATTGCGAGCGATGCCCTTAAAGATGATGGTTTTGCAGTCGGGGATGAACTGCATCTTTCCTCAACAGATGAGGTGCTGACCATTACCGGCTTTACGGATAAGGCTCGATTCAACGCGGCACCGGTTTTATACGGGGATATGAAGACATTCCAAAAGATCAAATTTGGTCCGGCTGCCGATCAGAATGAGGATAAGATCAACGGGATTGTGTTCAAGGCGGGCGACATGGGCAAAGTCGCTCCGGGCAGTGAACTTGAAGCGATTGAAATGGAAACGTTCATACGCAATCTCCCGGGCTACTCGGAGCAGAATCTGACATTGACATTCATGATTTACTTTCTGCTTGTCATCTCAGCTGTAATAATTGCCATCTTCCTCTACGTATTGACAGTTCAGAAGATTAGTATGTTCGGTGTTTTGAAGGCACAAGGGATTTCAAACGGATATCTCGCCCGCTCTGTTATTGCCCAGACGTTCATCTTGGCGACCGTCGGCGTTCTTCTCGGCTTCGGGCTTGCCCTCTTGTCCGGTGTGTTTCTGCCGAACGCAGTGCCGGTATCATTCGATCTTTTGTCCATGACGGTCTACGGAATTATTTTCATTGTCGTGGCAATCTTAGGTGCAGTCTTCTCTGTCATGACGATTGTGAAAATTGATCCATTGAAAGCGATAGGAGGGTAACGATGGCTATTTTGGAATTGAACGATGTGAGCAAGTCTTTCGGTTCAGGGCATACGAAGGTCGATGCGTTGAAAAAGACCGATTTCCAAGCGGAGGCCGGAGAAATGATTGCTGTCATCGGACCGTCCGGCTCGGGTAAAAGCACCTTTTTGACGATTGCTGGAGGGTTGCAAAGCCCAACAGACGGAGAAGTCATCATCAACGGGCAAAACATTACGGAGACCGCAGAGAAGCAACGGTCAGCCGTTCGTTTACAGGAAATCGGGTTTATTCTGCAGGCGTCAAACCTTGTTCCCTTTCTTACCGTCGATAAACAGATGCGGCTCCTCGATAAAGTGAAGGAGGGGAATATGACAAAGGATGAACTGAACAAGCTTTACGACGATTTGGAGATCGGCAGTCTCAGAGGGAAGTATCCTGCCGATCTGTCAGGCGGGGAAAGGCAGAGGGTTGCCATCGCCAAAGCACTTTACAGCAAGCCGTCGGTCATTCTCGCTGATGAGCCGACTGCGTCCCTGGATTCTGAGCGGGCTTTTGAAGTGATGGACATTTTGAAACGGGAGACAAAGCGGAACAGGACGACAACGATTGTCGTTACCCATGATCAGCGCCTTGTTGAATATTGCGATAAAGTATACAAGATGACAGATGGCGTACTGCGGCTTCAAGAGCCGGCAACCTCTATGTAAACGGTTTATATTCTCGTGCTATAATGGTAAAAAAAGAGAATGGGGTGGATGCGACTTGGAAACATTGAAACTTGGAGATCTGACATTGACATGGCTGAACGGCGGAGATACTTTCATGGACGGTGGAGCGATGTTCGGCGTTGTGCCGAGACCGCTATGGTCCAAAAAGTACCCTGTCACCGAGAAAAATACGATTGAGCTCCGGACCGATCCTATTTACTTCAGGCTGAATGGGAAGCATTATCTGATCGAGTCGGGAATCGGAAACGGCAAGCTGACAGATAAGCAGAAGCGGAATTATGGAGTAACTGAGGAGTCGAAGGTGGAAGAATCCCTGCAGGAGCTAGGTCTGGCACCGGAAGATATCGATGTCATCCTTATGACCCATCTCCATTTCGACCATGCATGCGGGCTGACAAAGCCGGATGGAAAAGGCGGGCATGAATCGGTTTTCCCGAATGCGGTCATCTATACTTCTGATGTCGAATGGAATGAAATGAGAAATCCGAATATCCGTTCTAGAAATACATACTGGAAGGAGAACTGGGAGGCGATCGAGGAACAGGTCAAACCATTTACAGGCAGCCTTGAGTTGGATGGCATCATCAAGATGATCCATACCGGCGGCCACAGTGATGGTCACAGCATCATCATCATCGAAAGCGGTGGTGAGCGGCTCGTCCATATGGCAGACCTGATGCCGACCCATGCGCACCAGAATGTATTGTGGGTGCTGGCTTATGACGATTACCCGATGGATTCGATCCGGGCAAAACAGGAGTGGATCCCTTCAACCATCAAGGCGGGCGATTGGTTCATTTTCTATCATGATGGATTGTACCGGGCGATAAAGTGGGATGAAGACGGAAATATCACAGATTCGGTGAAGCGGGAGAAATAAAGCAAGGAACAGGCCCCGGAGCGATTTAAGCTCCGGGGCCTGTCCATGATTTAGAGTGGGTAAACATCAATGACTGTACCGGTATAGGCATCTGCAATAAACTCAAATTGCTGTCTTTCCCCATCCTTTTTTCGGGATATTCCTCCCCTGTACACCTTCGTTTTAATGGCATACTTCTGATAATCCTCGGGTCGCATACTCATCCAAGACCCGTCGATTTTCCCCTCTTTTTTAAAAGCACTCTTTACCTCAAATAAAACGCGTTCACCTGATAATGGGACTTTTTTTGCGGCAGCCTCGCTGATGATATAACCACCGATCAGACCTGCGGCCATCCCGCCGATAAAGCTATTCCAGTTCATGCTGACACCCCCAAAGGTTATTGCCTATTTCAAGTATACAGATGTTGGTGTTTTTTGTTAAGGGAGAGCAGAGACAGTTTGATGGCATGCTTCAAGAAAGTTCTGTAAAATAGATACTGGATTTTCAAGCAGCTTGGACGGTCCCGGGAAAATTTTCGGGCCAATGAAGAGGGGGCATTTACATGAACCAGGAAACAATGGATTTATTTAAAACACTTACGGAATTGCCGGGTACTCCGGGAAATGAACATGCCGTCCGCAAATTCATGCGCGGGCAGCTCGAGAAATATGCCGATGAAGTTGTGCAGGATCGTCTCGGCGGTATTTTCGGGATTAAAAGAGGGAACGAGTCTGGGCCAACTATCATGGTTGCGGGACACATGGATGAAGTCGGCTTCATGGTGACACAGGTTACCGACAATGGTATGATCCGCTTCCAGACACTCGGAGGCTGGTGGAGCCAGGTCCTGCTCGCACAAAGAGTGGAAATTATCACAGACAGCGGGAAAGTTCCTGGTGTAATCGGTTCTATTCCGCCGCATTTATTGACCGATGCGCAGCGCAACAAGCCAATGGAAGTAAAAAACATGATGATCGACATCGGAGCGGATGACCGGGAAGACGCTGAGAAGATCGGAATCCGCCCTGGTCAGCAGATTGTTCCTGTTTGCCCATTCACACCGATGGCCAACCCGAAGAAAATCATGGCCAAAGCTTGGGACAACCGCTATGGCTGCGGATTATCGATTGAATTGCTGAAGGAACTGCAAGGGGAGGCAACACCAAATATCCTCTATTCTGGAGCGACGGTACAGGAAGAAGTTGGTCTCCGCGGGGCAGCTGCAGCGGCGAATATGATCAAGCCTGATCTTTTCTTCGCGCTTGATGCTAGCCCAGCAAATGACATGTCCGGCGACAAAAACCAGTTTGGCCAGCTTGGAAAAGGGGCTTTGCTCCGTATTTTTGATCGGACGATGGTTACGCATAAAGGGATGCGCGAATTTATCCTCGATACGGCGGAGACTCATGATATTCCTTACCAATATTTCATCTCCCAAGGGGGAACCGATGCCGGCCGCGTCCATACGGCCAATGATGGTGTACCGAGCGGCGTAATCGGAATTTGTTCGCGTTACATCCATACGGCTGCTTCCGTTGTCCATGTCGATGACTATGCAGCGGCAAAGGAACTGATTGTGAAGCTGGTCAAAGCGGCTGACCGCTCTACAGTCGACGAGATTTTGAAAAAATGACAGTACCAAGAGGCGACGTTCCAACTCGCCTCTTTTGTCTGAAAAAAAGGAGTCTTTCCAATGAAAATTGCTGTCGGATCAAAAAACAAGGCGAAAATCGAAGCGGTTGCCCGCGGGTTGGAGAGGGCGGGGATTTTGGGTGAGATCATCCCGGTCGATGCCCCATCTTCCGTTTCCAGTATGCCATTTTCAGATGAAGAAACGAGGCAGGGAGCAAAAAACAGGGCGGAATATTCTTTGGAACATGGGGAAGCAGATTTTGCCATCGGGCTGGAAGGCGGGGTTGCCGAAACTCCTGACGGTCTGTTCCTGATCAACTGGGGCGCGCTTGCCCAAAAAGGAAAACCGATCATCGCAGCGGGAGGAGCAAGAATCAGACTGCCGGAAGAGATCGCCGTAAAGCTAAGAGAAGGTGAAGAACTCGGACCGGTCATGCAAGCATACAGCCAGAAAGAAAATGTTCGCTCCGAGGAAGGCGCGATCGGGATTTTTACGGATGGACTCGTCAACCGTTCAGAAATGTTTACCCATATCCTGATGCTGCTCCTCGGCCAGCGAGCCTGGAGAGAAGGGGAACAATAACGTTCTGTTGCTTGCATTTGAACCATTTGGAGGCTTTTGAAGTAACCGGTAAAAAAGACATAGCAGGAAGGTGCAGAGTTGGAGAAGCTGATTTGTCCAAAGTGCAATGGGGGAAATGTGAAAAAAGGAGTGCTTGACTCTTCTTTCGGCCAGGTGCAAATGTTTCCAGAAAAGATGAGAGGAAAATCTTCACCGGTTTCAGCAGAGTATTGTAACGGCTGTGGATATGTTTTGTCTCTCTGCGTAGACAATCCAAACAAATATGGAGTAGTCCTTTGTGTTTGGCAGAGAAAAGGGTGTTTAGAACCTCAGAAGACCGGAGGGAAGCCTGGCTTCCCTCCGGTCTTGACTGTCGAAAAGCTTATTCAAAAATATAAGCGAGCGCTTTCATCGCCTGGTTGACCGTCTCCACGGTAGTATTCGCCTTTTGGGACAATTCCTTTAGCGGGTGATGTAGATCCTGCGGCCGGATTAAAATCAACGGTTTGCCATAGGCCAAAGCAGCGCTCGCATCCATTGCCGTATTCCACTGACGGTATTTTTCTCCAAACAGTGCAATGACAAGATCAGACTTCTGCATCAGAACTTGCGTCCTCAGGTTGTTAAAACTGGAAGCGGCTTCATCTTTGAAAATAGGATTGGGCTGTTTTCCGAGAATCTCTTCGCCGATGTTATCGGAACGATCATGGTCCTCCATCGGGCCGACAAAGTCAATTGGAAGTTGAAGCGCCTTTGCTTTTTCCTTGATTTCTTCACGCCAGTCGCTATGGATTTCACCTGCTAAATAAACTGTAAGCTTCACATGAATCCCTCCTTATGTAATGCCTCTATTGTAGCATCTCACATAGCTATTTTCCTTCCTGCCGTTCCCGAGGGGGTTGCCATTCCCTTTTTATTGATAGTATGATAGACAGGACCCCTGGTTGAGGAGGAAAAGCAATGAAGAAGACATGGACAGGCATTTTCGTATTGATTGCCGTTCTCATGCTGGCCGCATGCGGATCCATCGACAAGGAAGCAGGTAAGGCAGAAGCCGCGGCAAAAAAAGCATTCGAAAAGAAGCCCGCAGCTCCAAATGAAAAAGCGGAATCGATAGAGTTCCACCTGCCGAAAGACTTGGCAATCAAAGAGAAAAAGCCGAATAATATCGTATTGAATAAAGAAAAGCATACGTATCTACTTTTCTACAACCCGAATGAAGAATCCTCCAGCGCAGCATTGTACAAGGTGCTGAAAAACAATGAGGAGGAGATCGTTCTGGATAAAACATATAAAGCGGAAGACCGTTTCGGCTACTATGTCGTCAGCGAAGCGGAAGGCGGCAAATATGAAATCACTGCCGGCATCGGCGGCGTAAAAGGCACGACTGAGACAACAGCCAAGAACCTGGCCGCCGACAGCAAGCTCCTGATGGAAATTGTCCGATCCGCTGTTATTAAAAACAAATAAAGACAAAAGGACACTCCGGCGAACTACCGCCGGAGTTTTTTTGCCGTGAATCAAGGAACTTGATCGCAAATGATTCTTTGCATTTGGTTGTCCGACAAATTGAAAATTTCACTAGACAAAACATACATATGTCTTTACACTTGTTATGAATTGAACAAAGTGGGGGATGGATGATGAAAGCATTTTTTGAACGGAAGGGTGTCCGGCCTACGGCAAAGGCATATCTGATAGATGCATTAAGCTATATGGCGCTCGGCCTTTTTTCTTCTTTAATTATTGGATTAATCATGAGAACAATCGGGGAGCAGTTGCATCTGCCATTTTTTGTTGAGATGGGGCAACTAGCAATGGATTTGATGGGCCCTGCAATCGGGGCAGCAATTGCGTTCGGCTTGGGGGCGCCGCCGCTGGTCATTTTCGCTGCGGTGGTGACGGGCGGAGCTGGCGCAGCGCTTGGCGGCGGGCCAGCCGGGAGCTATGTTGCCGCGCTGCTGTCAACAGAAATCGGCAAGCTTGTCAGCAAGGAGACGAAGGTGGACATCATTGTCACCCCGTTTGTCACGATATTGACAGGATTTGCTGCCGGAAAGTTTGTTGGGCCCTTTATCGGCAAAGGAATGATGATGATTGGCAGCTGGATTGTATGGGGAACGGAGCAGAAGCCAATCATAATGGGCATCCTTGTGGCCACATTGATGGGGCTTGCGCTTACCGCACCGATTTCAAGCGCGGCTATTGCCTTCATGCTTGATCTGAAGGGACTGGCGGCCGGTGCGGCAACGATTGGCTGCAGCGCCCAGATGATCGGGTTTGCAGTATCAAGCTTTAGAGAAAATAGGATGGGCGGCCTGCTCGCCCAGGGTATCGGCACATCGATGCTCCAAGTGCCGAACATCATCCGATATCCATTGATCCTGATCCCGCCGACGGTTGCCGGCATCCTTCTCGCTCCTTTCGGGACGACCGTCTGGCCAATGACGAGCAATGCTGCGGGAGCGGGCATGGGCACAAGCGGTTTCGTCGGCCAAATCATGACCTTTATGACGATGGGCTTAACAACCAAAACGATATTGCAAGTCGTTGTGCTCCATTTTATCGGGCCAGCTGTGATAAGCTTATCCATATCAGAATATATGCGAAAAAGAGGCTGGATTAAACCAGGCCAGATGCTGATCAACACAGGAGGGAAGTAGTATGGAAAAAATGCGGACGATGGAGCAGTATGAGTTTTATAAAAATGAGGAACGGACAGTGTTTTTATTTTCTGCCGACTGGTGTCCGGATTGCCGCTTCATTGAGCCGTTTTTGCCGGCAATAGAAGCGGATTATCCTGAGTTTACCTTTGTCTATGTCGACAGAGATGATTTTATCGACCTTTGTGGTGTCCTTGATATTTATGGCATTCCAAGCTTCCTCATCTTCAACAAAGGAGAAGAGGTTGGCCGTTTTGTCAGCAAGGACCGCAAAACGAAAGAAGATATTGAGGCATTTTTAGATTCGGTTTCTCTTTAAAAGGAAAATGCTGCATCTAGGAAAAATGATTACTAAATAATCGTAAGGATCCACTAGAAAAGAGCTTGAGTTTTTCAAGCTCTTTTTCTATTGCTTTTATAGTTTTGTCCGAATGCATTCAATGGCTTCTTTTAAAATTAGTAAAATCAGGAGGGGGGATGATGCTCCTCGAAAAGCGCTTTACTAATCCAATTGTCTTATTGAAAAAGACTCTGATCTCCCGTGATAATACATTCCATAATCACTTTCCTAATTCCCGCTACTAAACGTTCGATGGAAATCACGTCTTGAATCGCAAGGATAACTGCAGACATATGAGAAATTTTTGCCCATGGATGATTTTCCTAAATATCGTACGAGATAATATTCTTCGCCTTAACATTATATTACTGTTTTGTATAATATAGTAGATAACGTAAGAACAAGGGAGGCGGCGTCAATAGACTCTAAAATTGTATCGTGGAAGGGTTATGTTGTTTTCATTCTCAGTGTGCTGGTTACGTTAGCTTGGTTTTTGCTTGATCCGATTGCGATTGCGACAAATGAGGCTGCGACAGGATTTATGATAATCTTTATCATTTTGGGGACGATTTTCTCCTTCGTTTTGTCGATTGTCGCATTGCTCTCAAAGAACGAGAAAATGTTATTGCCGGTCATAGGATTCTTCCTCTCCCTGATTAATGCGGCCATCTTTCTTTTTTTCGCGGCGTTAGGTGCGAACTTTGCCTGAAAGGCCAGTTTTGTCAATCAACCCAAGCATATTGGATCGACGTAACCAAGACGCTAAAGAAATAGAACAGGGTGTGAAACCATATGTTTCACACCCTGTTCTATTCCGGTTAAAGGCTGAAGAGCGCCTTTTTCCGTTTCCGTCTTATGCTTGTCGCAGCTGGGCAAGGCGCCTCCGCTTTTCGATTGTCCAGCTCCGGATGCCAGCGACTAGCAGATTTCAGGATTCTTCCTACGATAAGTCAACATCGGATCCTACGTCGCCGTGTTTCCTTTATCTCGTCAGAATCCTTCCAATCTGTACGTCGCTAAACGGCATCCTCCGCTTTTCGCTTGTCCAGCTGCGGGGGCTAGCTGCTCAAGGTCACAAGCCAAGCAAGAATGAAGGCAAAAAGCGCCTTCTTTCTTGCTAGTCTTGTGCTTGTCGCAGTTGGCAAGGCGCCTCCGCTTTCCTTTTACCCCACAATGAATTGGTCGACGAGGGCTTTTAGTTCTTTTGCTATTTCGTTCATCCTTTCAGTGCTTGAGGCGACGTGTTGCATATCTTTTTGCTGTTCGGCTGCAGACGCGCTAACCTGCTCAGCAGAAGCGGCGGTTTGTTCGGAAATGGCCGAGATGTTTTGGATGGAAAGGACTGCCTCATCCTTGGTATGGACCATTTCGCTGACCTTGTCGGCAAGTTCTTCTACATGGGAGATGAGTTGGCTGGCTAGAGCCGCTTGATGAGAGAATGCGGACTCCGTCTGTTCGACCGCTTCGTTATTCGCATCGCGGTATTCCATGTTTTTGGCGATAACTGCAACGGTCTGTTTAGATGTTTGCAGAATTTCCTGTACGGTCATCTGGATCACATCTGTCTCGTGCTTGGATTGTTCCGCAAGCTTTCTCACTTCCTCCGCTACGACAGCGAATCCCTTACCATGTTCCCCTGCACGTGCCGCTTCGATGCTCGCGTTCAATGCAAGCAAGTTGGTCTGGGCGGTAATGCCTTGGATAGAAGATGTGACAGCATTGATCTCTTCGATTTTTGCAGAAAGCATTTCGATCTGCTTCTGGACATCCTCATTCATCCGGTTTGTTTCATTTGTATGGCTTCGAAGCTCTTTTACTTTTTCCATTCCTTGCTCTGTCGATTGGCGGGCAGAAGAGGAAAGAGTGATCATTTTTTCAGATATTCCGGAAAGGGCGTCGAATTGAGTTGAGAGATCGACCATCTGATCATTCGTATTTTCCGTATCTTCGGATTGCTGTGAGGCTCCCTGGGCGATTTCATCAACCGCAGAAGCGACCTCTTCGCTTGCAGCAGACACTTCCTCAAACGTACGATATACGTCGTTTGTGGACTCGCTCAGACGATCAGACGACCCCTTGATCGTTTGAATAACTTCGTTTATTTTTTCAACCATATTGTTATAAGCGAGTGAGACCACTCCGATTTCATCCGGGCGGATGTTTTCAGCTGGGACAAGCACGGTCAAATCACCTGCTGCCGCTTTTTCCATGGAGTTTTTCACAGCCGTCAGCGGCTTTAATTGTCTATGGATGAATAATAGGGTGACCCCCGCCATTAAGATAATAATCACGATGGCTGAAATAATCGAGATCCAAAGCAGCTGTGTGAAAGTTTTCAGAATGACTGATTTCGGCACAACCGTCTGCAGTGACCATGTTTCTTTAATGCCGTCAAGGGAAACAGGGGCAAACGAATTGTACGCGTTCTTTTTGAGCTGTTTGGAATCAACATACATGGTGGCAACTTTATTTTGGTCCAGCTCTTTTTTCATCGATTTCCAATCGATGGCATCCTTCATATTCGTGCCGATCATTTTCTCATTGATGCTGTTGGCGACCACAACCCCGGCGTCTGTTATGAATCCGGCATATCCGCCCTCAGGCTTGATTTCTTTTACGACCTGATTAAGAAAGTCGATCGAAAAGTCGGCGGTCATGACACCAATAAATTGATTATCTTTTGACATGAGCGGGACGGAAACCGTTGTCATGAGGACCTTTTTCCCGCCGACCATATAATCGTACGGTTCGGTTAATACGGGTCGGAGCTCATGTTTCGGGATTGAATACCATTTGACGTTCTGGCCTGAAAGGCCGGTTAATCCTTCGATGACGACGTTCTTGCCGTCCTTGTATAAATACGGAATGAAGCGCCCGCCGGAATCAATCAGTTTCTTGTTGCTGAACGAACCAAGTGGCAGGGTTTGTTTCTCCAAGACGACTGCCATTCCCATGATTTCCGGATTGGTGACAAGATTGGTCTGAACCATGGAAAGCAGTAGATCCGGTGTCATAGTCCCTTCATTGTACATTGTTTCAAAAATACCTTTTGTTGTTTCCAGTGTTTCTTTTGTTCTCTCAAAATTCTTTTTCACTTCTGATGCATACAAGCTTGCATGCTCATTCGCTGCGTTTTCGGCATCATCAATCGTCGTCTGGTAAGAAATGATATTTGTGACGGCTGTATAAATCGCAAACAGTAGTAGAAAAACACCGATGATCAGCATGGATAGCTTTCTGGCGATTCCCTTGCTCTTCATTTTTGCTCCCTCTTTCTGAAAATATGTATTCTTATCCTTTGTTATATATCGACAGGGTTAGACAGGACTTTATAGCTAAAACTGCCAATTTAATAAATTTTTTGGTTAATTAGACCTAATCGCCTAAATGACTTAAATAAATTCATATGAAAAGGAAACTAATTGCTTTAAACCTGAACGCTATTCATTCGTTTATTTCTTAAGGCATTCTATCCTCGGGTGTAAATTGTTTTCAAACTTTTCGCTGCCAGCTATTGATATTTTTTAAAAAATGAGATAATTTTTAGATAGGTTAGTGATAAGCAAGTTTCTGACACGAAGGGAGATGTGTTTTAATGACAATTACTTGTTTGGTGGTTTGGTCTTAAAGCTGAATAGCAGGCATACGGGAAAAAAGCGGGGAAACGTCCGTTTTATTTGGTATGCCATCTAAAGTAACCTTTCGTGAATATTGCTGTTTGCAGGATACGATGAAGGTCGTATCTTTTTGCGTTCTAATGCCGCGCGACAGCAGCTTCTATAG
This sequence comes from Lederbergia sp. B243.17, assembly GCF_057657925.1. Classification (NCBI taxonomy): domain Bacteria; kingdom Bacillati; phylum Bacillota; class Bacilli; order Caryophanales; family Bacillaceae; genus Lederbergia; species Lederbergia sp. B243.17. The sequence continues at coordinate 291,043 of NZ_JBWBKF010000097.1, read as the reverse complement.
AGGCTGCTTGTCCGTGGCATTTTTGCGTCCAAAAAACAAGATTAAAGGAGCTAACAAAACGATGATAGATTTGAAAAGCTATGGCTATACAGAAATAGAAGTAGTTCCCGGTAAATTATTGCCCGGCAGGAGCGAGCGCTTTAAAGTGATGATCGAGCGAGGCGACGTAATAGTGGTGCTCAGAGAGGCTGCCATGCGGTGTAAACAAACGAAGAAAAATGGGGGAGGGAAGAAATGAATAGTACATTCGAAACGTTGATATATGTGTTAAGCCGAAGATTCAAGAAGGATATCATCTCGGCCGACTGCCAAACCACGCCACTTCAGGGCGGAACTGTGGGAAGTGTATACCTGGTAACGGGGAGCGCCGAAACTGCGGAGGGTGAAAAATTGCCTTACCGGCTCGTACTGAAAAACCAGAAGAAATGGGAGCGCTACGGCGATCCGGGTTCATGGCGCCGGGAATATGATCTCTATGCGTCTGACCTGGGAGTGACGTTCACGGATTCCTTCCGCTGGCCGATATGTTATTACGCCAAGATGAATGCCGAAGAAAATGAATTCCAGCTGTGGCTGGAATATATCGATGGCGTAACCGGATTGGATTTGACCGGTGACATGTTTGAACGAGCGGCGCTGGAGTTAGGGCGCTATCAGGGCAAGCTGTATGCGGAGCAGCCTGTTGTGCTGGAGAGCCTGAAAAACCTTAGCCATGTGGACCTCATGAAGAATACGTATTTGCACTACCGCTCATGGCCGGTCGTTCACGATTATATACGCTCGGACGATTGCGATTTTCCTCCGTATGTGCGGCAAATGCTCATCGACGCCGATGAGCAAGCGGACGAAATACTCGCCCGTATCGAAAAATTGCCCATTGTTCTATGCCATCGGGACTTCTGGGTGGCCAACCTGATCTATGCTGACGGGAAAATCGCGCTCATTGACTGGGATACAAGCGGATGGGGCTACCTGGGCGAGGATCTCGCAAGCCTGATTGCAGATGAAGCGGATACCGATCACATGGTTGAATACTACAAGCGATGTGTCCCAGCGTATTACAAAGGCTTTTCGGAGCACGCGAACGTATCCACTATCACCGATCATTGTGTCTACGAGTTGATCCTTCTCGTTTTCGGGTACAGACTTGTGGAGTGGTATCTCCATACAGAAGACGAGGACGAAAAGAAGAAGCATGTCCATACGCTTCAAAAAATTTATGAACTGAAGACCAGCCCTGTGCACGGTTGATTCTGAAAAAGACTCCAAGAACCCTTGAAAAGTGGGTTTTTGGAGTTTCTTTCATGCTTACCAATCGATCGTCGACGGCGGATTGCTCGCGATGCTGTAGACGAAGCCGCAGGGAACTTCAGTCGGTTAATCATTTGAGATTGATTTCAAACCCCGATTTGCCCCATCGTTTTTCGACTGATCTTCGTTACTTTTTTTTGAAACAACTGCCCTTTCCAGCAAAGATCATTCATTCTTTGAGTCTTGACTCCGCTTGTTGTAAAATGGATGATAGCTATTTGCCCAAGGAGGGTGAGTTATATGAAAATGGACGAGAAAAAACTGCGCAAAGAGCTGGAGGCGCGGCTGCAAAGTCAAGGTCGTTCCTTCGTCTATGACCGGGAAAAGGAGACACTCAGGATTGAAAATGAAGAGACCGGCAAAGGCATCGACGTAGCGTTGTCCGGCATTGTCGCTAAATGGCATGAGCAGAAGGAAAAGGCGATCGACGAAGTCGTTTACTATGTCGAAGAGGCTCTTGGTGTAATGGGCAAAGAGCAGACGCTGGCCGGAAGCGAGAAAAAGATTTATCCGGTCATCCGCTCCACCTCTTTTCCGACGGAGACGACGAGCGGCACCCCGTTCATGACGGACGAACATACAGCAGAAACGAGAATCTATTATGCGCTCGATTTGGGAAATACATATCGTCTGCTCGACATGCGTCTGATTGAAAAAGAGGGATTAGATCCGAAGGAGATCAGGGAGATGGCCCGCTTTAATGTCAGATCGCTTGCTACTAATATGAAAAAGGATACCGTTGCCGGCAATGACTTTTATTTTTTGAATAAAAATGATGGCTATGATGCCAGCAGGATTCTGAATGAAAAGTTTTTGCAGGAGATGTCTGAAACGGTGAAGGGAGATATGGCTGTCGCCGTGCCCCATCAGGATGTGCTGATCATCGGCGATCTTGTCAATGATACCGGATATGATGTGCTGGCACAGATGACAATGAGCTTTTTTGCCGCTGGCAATGTCCCCATCACCGCACTTTCATTCATTTATGAAGATGGCGAGTTGGAGCCCATTTTTATCATGGGAAAAAATCGAAAACAGGATAAGTGAGAGGAGATTTCAAAATGAATGTTTTTTATAATCGGATTGGGGTAGGCGATACGGTACTGATTTCCATTAAAGATGCCGAACACCGGAATTTTGAACGTAAAGGTGACGTGGCAAGGATTTTTAATGAGGAGACAAATGAAACGGCAGGTTTCAACCTTTTTAATGCTTCCAACTATGTGGAACTGGAGGCGAATGGCCAGGTGGAGCTTGATGAGGAGCTTGTTGCCAAGCTGAATCAGGCGATTGCAGCAAACGGCTTTGAAGAAAAGATCGAGGCTGATTTCTCGCCGAAATTCGTTGTCGGCCATGTGAAGTCGAAAGAGAAGCACCCGAATGCCGACAAGCTAAGCATCTGTGTCGTTAATGTCGGTTCAGATGAATTGCAAATCGTATGCGGCGCTCCGAATGTGGAGGCAGGGCAGCATGTTGTCGTGGCAAAAGTCGGAGCGGTTATGCCGAGCGGAATGGTCATCAAAGATGCCGAACTGAGAGGGGTTCCTTCAAGCGGAATGATCTGTTCGGCGCGCGAACTCGCTCTGCCGAACGCACCGCAGGAAAAAGGGATTCTTGTTTTAGAGGAAGGGAAATATACTCCGGGTGAGGCATTTCCGATCTAATAAAAACCCGTGACGCTAATTTTAGCGTCACGGGTTTTCGTTTGGACAAAATTATTCGAACGTGCCTTTTACAATTGCTTTCCCCTCTTTTACCATTTGCTTTCCGAGTGCAAAGACGCTGTCAATTTGCAGGTCCTCTTTTGTCAGGATAACCAGATCGGCATCCTTCCCGGGGGACAATGTTCCTTTTGAGTGAAGCTTCAGGATAGAAGCCGGATTTTCCGTGATAACCCGCAAGGCAGTAGCGGGGTCGATCTTCTCGTCGAGGATGGCATCTCTTACTTCGGCAAAGAGTGAGGAGACTTTCCCGATTTGCAGGCCGACAAGTTCGCCGTTCTCATTAAAGTCAGGTAAGCTTCCCTGCGCGTCTGATGTAAAGGTGATCAATGAAGGATCGACCCCTGCTTCGAGCATCCGCTTTAGTGCTTCGCTGCATTTCACTTCACCTTGTTCAAGGAAGCTTGGAATCGTGCTCGTCGTGAAATCAACGTAGCCGCCCCGTTTTGCATAGGAAATTGCCGCTTCAAAAAGATGAGGGTTCCTGTTCATATGGGTCGGATAAAATTGCTTAAGCGGGATATCAGTCGTTTCCACCACTTTTTCAATCAAGCTTACATGATCATGGCTGTCGCCCACATGTACGTTGACAACCCCCGCTTTGCCTGAAAGCATCCCGCCGATTCTCGCGGCAGACGCGATTTTGGCGAGTTCGTCTGCTGTCGGCTGTGAGGAGCGGTGATCGGCGATGGCGATTTCTCCGGCCCCGATAATCTTATCAATCAAAATGATATCGTCCTCGATTTTTCCGGTTAGCGTTCTGACAGGAACCTGGTAAGAACCTGTTTGCGCATAGCAGGAAATTCCTTCTTCTTCGAGAGCTCTCGCTTTTGCAATTAGATTTGTCATCGTCCGAGTTGTACCATCTGTACCGATCACGCCGACCAAAGTGGTGACGCCTGCTAAGGTTGCATCCGTCAGCTGAAGCTCCGGTGTTCTCGTTTTATAGCTGCCCTCGCCGCCACCGCCAGTGATGTGGACATGCCCATCAATAAAGCCGGGTACGATCCATTTGCCCGACGCATCGATGACGTGGATATCAACGAATCCTTCAGGGATTTCGATTTTGTCGTCAATAAAGCCGATCCGACGATCGACGATTAAAATATCTTTTTTTCCCAAATACTCTGGTGCATAAAGTTCGCCGTTCTGGATAAGTGTCAGCAACTTTTTCAGATCCCTTCGTGTATAAATGTTCCTGAATAATTATACCATTCTGCTGCTTGGATAGAAAAAAGAACGCTAGGAGATGCAGGAGAAATATCGATAATGGAGAAGTATGAGGACAGGACACTTTCCGTAAAAAGGGGAATTCATGTGAAAAGGAAAATCGTTGTGACGAGAAGATTGCCGGAATCTGTAATGAGGCCGCTGGAGGATATGTTTATTGTCGATGCCTGGCCAGAGGAGAATCAACCAATCCCCAGAGAAACGCTGCTAGAAAAGATAAAAGGTGCTGATGGGCTTCTCTGCATGCTTACAGAAAAGGTGGATCGCGAATTACTCGGCGCAGCCCCGGACCTAAAGGCAATTTCGACGATGTCAGTCGGATACGATCATATCGATATAGCATCTGCAAAGGAAAAGAAGATCCTCGTTGCCAATACGCCGGGAGTCTTGACGGAGACGACAGCCGATCTGACATTTGCCTTACTGCTCGCCACTGCGAGAAGGGTGGTCGAATCTGCCCGCTTTCTGCAAGACGGCAAATGGGAAACGTGGTCGCCGCTGCAATTGACTGGAATGGACGTTTACGGCGCAACGATTGGAATTGTCGGACTCGGGAGGATTGGAGAAGCGGTCGCGAGGAGGGCGAAAGGGTTCGGGATGAAAGTGATATACAGCAGCAGAACCCGGAAAGAAGAACTGGAAAAAGAATTAGGCCTGGAATATCGTTCATTTGATACGCTTTTGCAGGAAGCCGACTTTGTCTCGCTGCTTCTCCCATACAGTCCTGACGTCCACCATCTTATTGGTGAGGAGGAGCTTGGGCGAATGAAGAAAACAGCCATTCTGATCAATACGGCGCGCGGCGGGCTTGTCGATGAAAATGCGCTCCATGATGCTCTGGACAAGGGGGAAATATGGGCAGCCGGAATGGATGTCTTCGAAAAGGAGCCGGTCGATTCCGATCATCCGCTCCTCACCTTGCCTAACTTCGTCGCTTTGCCGCATATTGGAAGTGCAAGTGTGACGACAAGGATAAAGATGGCGAAGATGGCCGCGGATAATCTGATTGCCGCGCTTACAGGGAGAGAGGTCGCAAACCTTGCGGAAAAGTGAAACAAATTTCCTGCTCAACCGTAATACGATAGAAGAGGGAGGAGAAGCTTATGATTGATCGGGAGGATTATGACCTACTGCTGAAAGAAATAAGGGAACTGAAAGAAAAAGTGGATAAAGTTGAGAAAGATCTGCATGATATTAAGTACTTCACGCCTGCTGCCCAGCCATCCCGGTTCAATAAGGAGATGGTGAGCACGATTGGTGGACTTGCATTGGGAGCGCTAGTCATCATCGGAATATTTTTTTAAAAGAGAGGCATGCCGACGGCAGCCTCTCCTTTTTTTGCAGTGGGCGACCTTTGCGTTTGATCAGTCGCTCTATCCGCACAGGTGCTCGCTCATTCCGGGCACCATCCGGATTAGGATTATCTTGCCGGATTTGTCGGGAAGATGCGCTCGACCATTGTGGTAAATTCATCCAGTAGTCCGCTTACCGGTCTGCCACTTTGCAAATCATTCCTGTACTGCCCCATTCTGTCAAAGAAATCAGGGTTCTCAGAAACATACACTTTGTCGATTCGATTGTCGGTTGCTTTCACCTTGTTCGATATTTGTTTTTTCACATCTTCAGACATTTTCTGTTTGGAATTATTATCTTGCTTCACGGCCACATAAGCGCTGCGGTTCATGACAATGACGTATGCACGGTCAATACCCTTGATTTTTGCGACTTGGGCTGCAGCTTTGTCACCGGCATCCATTTGATTTTGGTTTCTGCCTTGGGGGTCATTATTTCCGGCCGTGCCTCCCGAGTAATCACCGAGGATGCCATTTTGCCCACTTTGCTGTCCGGAGTTGCGGCCGCCTGTTCTGCCGTTGTCCGCCTGGTTGTTCTGGTGGTTGTCTGTGCTAAGCCTGTTTGGCTGCCCGTCGTTCAAATTGTCTTGCGGGTTGTATCGAACGCCAAGCGGCTCGTTATTGTCATTGCTTGTGAATTGATCGGCGTTGCGGTTGTCCGTTCCGCAGCCGAAAAGAGCAATAGATAAGATGCTGATCGTCGCTGCTGTTTTAAAATAGTTCATATTGCCCCTCCTTGATAGGTATTCCTTAATAATGTTCCAATGCGCTCCGTTTTTATCCCTTTTTTTTGTTATAATGAGTTGATGGAAACAACCGCTGCTGCTTCATGCGGCACATAGAAAAGAGTGATACAATGCAATGGTTTAAAAAAATATTTGGCAACAAGGAAAATGAAATAGAGGAAGACGTTTTTGTTGAAGAAGAGCAGCTGCAATCGGAACAGCGCGAGATGAAAACGAGGATGACATATGAATATCCAAAGGCGCCTTTCCGATTTCCACTCATTGAAGATCCTGTCCGCAAGCCGGCACGAAAGACGGCAACACCGGTTGAGAAGAAGGAGAAGGAGAAGGAGCAAGTTAAACCCCGCCAGCCTTTAATGAGGAAGCCTCCGGAACAGAAAACGATATCGAGGGAACCAAAACGGCCCGTCGTAAATAAAATCGAGCCGAGGAATAAACGGCCATTCCAGCCAACAGAAATTCCGTCACCGATCTTTGGCTTCCGCCGGCCGGTGCCAAAGGAAGAAACGACAGAATTTGAGTATGAATTGCAGGATTCATTTCTCGCAGAGTCTGCGTTTACAGAGAGCGAACCTAAGGTCATTCTGGAAGAGATGGCCCATTCGGTTGGAAATGATGGAGCTGAAGTACATAGAGATATGGCGGAAGAGAAGGAAATACAGCACTCTTTTGGTGAGGAAACTGGCCAGCTTCCTGATGAACGAAATGCTGAGGTGGAAGGCGTTCGGATAGAAAAGCAGGAAGAGGCAGCCGGAAATATGTCAGAAACCCCGGCGATCATTGCACAGCGATTCGAAAGGGTGCTTGAGGAGACTGAGTCCATTTATCCGGAGACAGACGAAAATCCAAACAAAGAACCTGCCCATCAGTTTCTGGAAAAGACTGACAAGGAAGATATGCCTGTAGGTGAAGCAGCTAAAGAACGCGATTTAGTCGAAGAAGAGCCTATCGTTGGATTGACGCTTGAGGCAGAAGGGATGCCGGTTGAAGACGAAAAGACTCGTGCCGAAGAACAATCTGCAGTTGAAAAGCTAAACCAGGAAGATTCACTTGTGAGTGAAGCAGTTGAAGATCAGCATTTCGCCAAGGACGAAAAACCTATCGATGGATTGGCGCTTGCAGCAGAAGGGATGCTGGTTGAAGACGAAATAACCAGTGAGGAAGAACAATCTGCAGCTGAAAAGCTTGTCCAGAAAGATTTACTTGAGAATGAAGCAGTTGAAGATCAGATTTTGCAAAAAAATCAAGAAGCTGCGGTTGAACCGATTCATGCAACTGACGAGGCTGCCTGTGAAGTTTCGCTTGAAAATAAAAAAACTGTTAAAGAAGAAGAATTCTTGGCAGAGGCTGAAGCCGTTCAAGAGGAAATGCTTGATTCGGTTGTTGAGCTCTCGGAAGTTCCATCCGCAGAGTCGGAGGACGAAGAACTCGAGCGGCCGCGCAGCAGGGGGCAGATGCCATTTAACGTGCTGATGCTGAAGGAAGACAGGAAAAGATGGGAATACCGGAAGCAGGCGCAGTTGCGCGAGCAGCAAAGGTCCCTGCATGTGATAGGCGAAGAGCAGGCGGCCTCAGTGGAGGAAGCAGAGCCGTCAGCTGAGCAGGCTTATCAGGCTGAAGCAGCAGTGCCGGCGGCAGAAAAGGCAGAAGCGCTGACTGCTGAAGAGGTAGAAATAGCGCCTGATGCAGCCGAAGTTAGCTATGAATATTATGAATCACCATCGACCGATCTTTTGAGCAGGCCTGTCGGTGCGTCTGAAGACACTGAGTGGCTTGAAGAGCAATCGTCATTGCTTGATGAGACGCTGATAAACTTCAATGTTCATGCCCGTGTAGTCCACGTCAGCCAGGGGCCGTCCGTGACGAGATTTGAAATCCAGCCAGATCCTGGCGTCAAAGTAAGCAAAATTACCAATTTGATTGATGATATCAAGCTTAGCATGGCCGCTAAGGATATCCGGATTGAAGCGCCAATCCCAGGCAAGCGGTCTGTAGGGATTGAGATACCAAATCAGTCGAGCCGGCCGGTCCAGCTGAGTGAGATCATTGAAAGCGAGTTGTTTGATGACTCCGAATCACCTCTTACAGCAGCCTTGGGCCTTGATATTTCCGGAACTCCTGTCGTCACAGATATTCGGAAAATGCCCCATGGCCTGATTGCAGGAGCGACAGGATCAGGGAAAAGTGTCTGCATCAATTCGATTTTGATCAGTCTGCTGTACAAGGCGTCCCCAGAGGACTTGAAGCTGATGCTGATCGACCCGAAGATGGTAGAACTTGCCCCTTACAATCATATACCGCACCTCGTCAGCCCGGTCATTACGGATGTAAAAGCGGCAACGGCTGCGCTAAAATGGGCGGTCGAGGAGATGGAGCGCCGTTATGAGCTGTTTGCCCATGCAAGTGTCAGGGACATCAGCCGTTTTAACCAATTGGCGGAAAATAGCGGACAACACAGTGACCGGCTGCCGTATCTCGTCATTGTGATTGATGAGTTAGCAGATCTGATGATGATGGCGCCGGCTGATGTGGAAGAATCCATATGCCGTATCGCGCAAAAAGCCCGTGCCTGTGGAATCCATCTTCTGATTGCGACTCAGCGCCCGTCTGTTGATGTTATTACTGGCCTGATTAAAGCGAATGTACCGACAAGGATCGCCTTTTCCGTATCCTCCCAGGTCGATTCTCGAACAATTATCGATATTAGCGGGGCAGAGCGTCTGCTTGGCAGAGGGGATATGTTGTTTTTGGACAGCGGCTCTTCAAAACCAGTCCGTCTTCAAGGAACGTTTGTATCGGACGAAGAGATTGACCGGGTGATCGAACATGTGCGCAGCCAGGGAGCTCCTGACTATTTGTTTGAGCAGGACGAATTATTGAAAAAGGCACAAATCCAGGAAGACGAAGACGAATTGTTTATGGAGGCATGCGAGTTTGTCATCGCTCAAGGATCCGCCTCCACTTCTTTGCTGCAGCGGCAGTACCGCATTGGCTATAACAGGGCGGCCAGACTAATGAGTATGATGGAAGAACGAGGAATCATCTCCGGCTCAAAAGGAAGCAAAGCCCGGGACGTCCTGGCGGGAGAAGCAGATCTTGAGCTGCTGAAAGAGACTCTGGCTAACTAAGCCGCTGCTTGACACATCTTAGACGGCTTCTTATAGTCATTCGACGCTGATAGTGATATAATGGTCAAATGCATCGACCATTTTCCACTACATACTAATGCAGCGGCCGTTTATACTATAGGAAAAACTACAAAAATGAATCGGTTTAGCAAATGTGCGCAGCAATACATATAATGCGTACAGATAGACGATTGTTGGAGGTTCAAATATGACTATATACCATTTCGTCGGTATTAAAGGCTCCGGGATGAGCGCACTTGCACAAATCCTTCACGATATGGGATATGAGGTGCAGGGATCTGATGTGGGAAAGTACTTTTTTACCCAGGCTGCCCTGGAAGACTCGAATATTAAAATTCTGCCTTTTCAGAGGGAGAACATTCATCAGGGCTTGACTGTGATTGCCGGCAATGCATTTCCGGACACGCATGAGGAGATCGAGGAAGCACATCGGCAAAATGTGCCGGTCATTCGCTACCATGCCTTTCTAGGCGACTTCCTGAAAAACTTTACGAGCATTGCCGTAACAGGTTCTCATGGGAAGACATCGACAACCGGCCTTTTATCCCACGTGATGAGGGGCGCCAAGCCAACATCTTTTCTGATCGGAGACGGAACAGGCAGCGGTATTAAGCAAGCGGAATGTTTTGTGTTCGAAGCTTGTGAATACCGCCGACACTTCCTGTCCTATTATCCGGATTATGCGATCATGACGAATATTGATTTTGACCATCCGGATTACTTTGCAAATATTGACGATGTGTTTTCTGCCTTTCAGGAAATGGCTAAGCATGTTGGAAAAGCGATTATCGCTTACGGAGATGATGAGCAGCTGCAAAAGATCCAGGCAGCGGTGCCCGTTATTTTCTATGGCTTTGGGCCGGGGAATGATTTTCAGGCGCGGAACATCGAGAAGTCGACCGAAGGAACGAAATTCGACGTCTATGTACGGAATGATTTCTATGCGTCTTTTGAAATCCCGACTTATGGAGATCACAATGTGCTGAATGCTCTTTCGGTCATTGCAATCTGTCATTATGAAGGGGTAAGCACGGATATCGTTCAAGCGCAAATCAAGACATTTGAAGGCGTCAAACGCCGGTTTACAGAAAAGAAGATGGGCAACCAGATTCTGATTGATGATTATGCCCATCATCCTGCAGAAGTGCGCGCGACAATCAGTGCGGCTAGACAGAAGTATCCCGACCGGAAAATTATCGCTGTTTTCCAGCCGCATACATTCACGCGTACTCAGACTTTCCTCGGTGAATTTGCGGATAGCCTGGGTGGAGCGGACAAAGTGTTTCTTTGCGAAATTTTCGGTTCTGCAAGAGAAAACCATGGTGCGCTCTCCATCCAGGACCTGAAAGAGAGAATTGACGGCTCCGAGATTCTTCAAGAGGATGACACAACTCCATTGCTTGCCTACCCGAATGCCGTGCTCATCTTTATGGGGGCCGGGGATATTCAGAAATTCCAAGCCGCATATGAAGGCCTGGTCCAGCAGCAATTCAGGAAAGCTTTATAATAGGTCTGCCTGCTTCTGACAGCATGCAGCATTCGACTGCCTTTTTAGAAGGCAGTTTTTTTTGTGATGCTGGAATAGAATTCAATTCCAAGTGCAGACTAATTGTCGAAATAGAGAAATATAACGCCGAAAAAAGGGAAAATTAGACGCAATAGAGAAGTAGTAGGGAAGCCGTGTTTATGGCGGAAAAAACAAGGGTAAAGGCAATTGTACATACGGGAGGTGCACGGACAGATGAAAATTATACTTTATTTAAGTGTTGCAGTTATTGCGATCGCATTCTTAATTCTTGTCATCAGCTTGACGAAGACACTTAAAGCGATGAAGGACACTTTGGAAAGCGTGTCAAAAACTTTGGACGGGCTTGAGACCCAATTGAAGGGCGTGACAGGAGAGACGACGATGCTTCTCCATAAGACGAACGCACTTGCAGAGGATATCCAAGGGAAAGTTGAGAAGCTGGACACTGTGGTTGTTGCAGTGAAGGAAGTCGGAGGAACGGTTCAGACCTTGAATCATTCCCTGCAGAATGTAGCCAGCTCTGTATCGGCTACAATCAACCAAAACCATGACAAAATTGCGCAGGTTGCCCAGTGGAGCATGGTTGCAAAGGAAATTAAAGAAAAGTGGTTTGGCGGGAAAAAGGAAAAGGAAAAGAAACATATACCAGAAAAAGAAGTTATGATCCATACCCAGCAATTGTCGGGCGGGCGCTGAATCGAAACAGCCCTTGCGGACAGGCTACTTTGACTTTGAAGGAGGATGGTAAAGATGAGCAACCAAAACAATAACAACAATTCAGGAAACTTTATGACAGGTGTTGTACTTGGAAGTCTTGTAGGAGCCGTGACAGCGCTGCTAATGGCACCGAAGTCAGGCAAAGAGCTGCGCAGCGATCTCAATGAGCAGATGGAAGCACTCCGCGACAAGAGCGACGGCTGGAAAGAGACCGTGATGGAAAAAGGCTCCGATCTGATGGAAAAAGGTTCTGACCTTACATCCGCAGCAATGGAAAAAACAAGCCAGCTAAAAGATGCAGCCATGCAAAAAGGCAGCGATCTTGCTGGAACTGTGAAAGATAAAGCGGAACAGCTGCGCAACACGGCACAGACGACGACAGACCAGCTGGCTGATATGACGAAGGAAGCAGCAGACGGTGCAGCACAAATGGCCAAAGACCATGCAGACGATGCAGCGGAAATGGCGAAGGATACGGCGGATGGCATGAAAGCAGCTGCTCACCAGTCGACTGATGTGGTAGCTGAGAAGACACAGCAGCTCGCAGACCAAATGAATAATCGAATGAATGATTGATGCTTGCGCTCAGAGACTGCGGTCTCTGAGCGTTTTGTGTAGAGGAGCCGGTTCTTCACAAGAGAACCGGCCTTATCTTTCCCAAGTCTGGCCCGCTTTTGGCATATTCGGTGACGGAGTGTCCGGCCAAATAATTTCAAGGCGGTCTCCATGGCCGATTGGAGAGTGGAAGGCTGCTTCGCTTCCGTTATTCAGGAGGACAAAATGGCTTGCCGATGGAGAAGGCCGATCAATTTCAACGTATTTGAACACGTCCTGGAAAATGAAGGGACTGACTGCTCCCTGGTCAAGCTGAAGCTCATCTCCGTTGCGGACTAAGTCATCAGGTTTCAGTTCCCGTCCGTTCCGGTAAAGCGAAGAGCCGGTTTTTTCAATCGTAACCGCTTCACCATTGAAGGTGACTGTGATGGATCTTCTTATTTCATACTGGAGGACCTGAGCCAATTTCTCTGCTGTCGGAGTAGCTTTCTTTCGGATCACAATGTCACTGCCATCCGGTATTTTTGCTTCGGGTTTTGTTTCTTGGCCGTTAAGCAGCAGGACAGAGGAGAAAGCCGGGATGAAAAGCTCACGGCGGTCAAGAGTGATTCGGAATGGCCGTATTTCTTCAAGCAGGCCGGCAAATCCCAGAATTCGGAAGGCAGACTCGATCGTATCCGGTGTTTCGAGCTGGATGATGTCTTTATCTTTAATTACCTCATCAAGGGAAACTTTTTTTCCGTTCCGAATGACCTGTGATTGAATGGTGTGGGCAACACCGTTGACACTGACCTCCTTCTTTGGAAGCTGGTCAAAGAAATCACGGATTTTGACGAGGGAGGCTTCTCCATCCTCGCCTTTTTCTGCAAGGATTTCATCCCCGTCAGAGACGAAATCCTCCAATGCAGCCGGTTCTCCATTTCTTAGGATAATGGGCGGCATTCCGTAAGTGCCGGGAATGGTGACAGGCTGGCCATTAACTGTGACAAAAGAGGCTAATCCCGGTCTTCCATAAAGCTTACCGACTTGGATGCCAGATGCAACAAGGCAGTCGCCGACAGTCAATCGCTTGATTTCGAACATGCGGACTGTCCGGTTGTTCACTGTTGCTGTTACATAATGGATAGGGGACCGGCGGGCGGAAATAGCAATTCCGATCGGTGTGATATTTTCTGGGCCGCCGGGAATCTTTTCATCAAAACTGAGCCCTTGAATTGCATCGGCGCCGCGGATCGCGACCCGGTTTTCCGGCAGACCAAGACTGTGTGCCAGTCTTGCCGGCAATTCAGGCGTCTTGCTGCCTCCTCCAACAAGCATGACCGCTTTTGGCGGCTTGCCGTTGTTCAGCTGTTTGATTTCTCCGCTGATTGAGGAGGCGAGTTTATCGATGGCAGGCGATATCTGTTCAACGGCCTCCGATTTGGAAATCGTCGTTTCAAATCCGAGGATGTCTTTCACAAGGATCGACTCGTTCTGCCATAAGTTTTTTTTGGCTTGTTCAGCCTCCGGGAAATCCAGCAGAAGGGCATCGCTGATTGCTTCTGTCACTTCATCACCGGCAACAGGAACCATTCCATAGGCGATAACAGTCCCTTCATCAGTCAGTGCGATATCCGACGTCCCGGCTCCGACATCAACGAGGGCAACATTCAATCTTCTCATTGTCGGGGGAACGAGAACATTGATTGCAGCTATCGGCTCCAGTGTTAGCGCATCAAGCTCCAATCCTGCTCGTTTGAGAGCTTTTATCAAAGAATCGACAACAACTCTCGGAAGGAAAGTCGCGATGATTTCTACTGAAGCATCATCGCCCTGCTGATCAATCAAATTGCCGATCGGCTCGCCATCAAGGGAGTAATGAAGGACAGAATAGCCGACACAATAATAGGCATTAAACGCATCGGCTGTCTGCTTTTCAGCCACAGCCGCCTGAGCCTGCTGGACAGCTGTCAGCTCTAGATAAAGGATATCCTCCCTTTCCAGCATCGGCTTGCCGGATATGCCAGTAGAAGCGGAGGCGCGTTCGGTTTTCAGTGCTCTGCCGGCAGCTGCTACGCACACTTTTCGAAGGGGACCATGCTGTTCTTCCAGCACGGCCTTTACTTCCTTTATCACTTCGGCAACAGCAGTGATGTCATGGATCTGCCCATCCAGCATCGCTCTTTCCCGGTGCTCTCTTACTACAATGTCTTTTACATGATAGGAGTTTCCGTTTTCAGTCAGTATGATGCCGACAACTGTCCGTGTGCCGATATCAAGGGCAAATATTTGTTTTTCGCTCATCCGAACCACCTGCTTGTTAGAATCAATGCTTTCCGGCCCGTATCAACGGGTTAAAAAGGAGTAGTATAAAAAATGTACCATAAACCCCAGTTAAATAGAAGATAGGGGGAGGGATACCATCGTTTTGGCGTTCAATTTCTCATTTTCGCCTAAAAGTATGAAAAGTTTTTCACAATTGATGGGAATCGTTTGCGCCTCATGCGTTTCGTGTCGTATGATTATGAGAAGACATGCAGAGAATATAAAGAATAGAATTCCGTCTAAAACCGAGAAGCTCACTTTATGTATTTCTCTTCAGATGAAATGGTTCTATAAGGAGAGTGATTAGATTGAACGTAACAATATATGATGTAGCCCGCGAGGCGAATGTTTCAATGGCAACTGTTTCCCGGGTGGTGAACGGGAATCCGAATGTAAAACCGGCAACAAGAAAGAAAGTCATGGAAGTGATCGACAGGCTTGAGTACCGTCCAAATGCTGTAGCGAGAGGATTGGCGAGCAAGAAGACGACAACTGTCGGTGTGATCATCCCTGACATTTCCAGCACGTTTTACGCAGAGCTGGCCAGAGGGATTGAAGATATTGCAACGATGTATAAATACAACATCATCTTGAGCAACTCCGACCAGAATGAGGACAAGGAGCTTCGGCTGCTTAATACGATGCTCGGTAAACAGGTGGATGGAATTGTATTTATGAGCGGCCATGTAACAGAGGCCCATGTGGCGGAGTTTAAGCGTTCGCCGGTACCGATTGTACTTGCCGGTTCCATCGAACCGACAAACGTTATCCCATCCGTAAACATTGACTACCGCCAGGCAACTGCAGATGCGGTTCAGGCGTTGATCGATGAAGGTCACCGGGATATCGCCTTTGTTTCAGGACCGGTTGATGACGAAATCAATTCTATTGCAAAAGTTCCGGGCTTCAAAGAAGCTCTGGAGAAGGCAGGGATTTCCTTCCGTGAGGAGCTCGTCGTTGCAGGCGATGACACATATGAATCAGGTTTGGAGGCATGGGAGCAATTAAGTGCTCTTGAAAAGAGACCGACTGCTGTCCTAGCAGGAAATGATGAAATGGCGATCGGTGTGCTTCACAGCGCCCAGGATGCAGGATTATCGATTCCAGAGGACTTGGAAGTGATCACTTCTGATAACACAAAATTGTCCTTGATGGTTCGGCCGCGTCTTTCTGCGATCGTCCACCCGCTCTATGACATCGGCGCCGTTGCCATGAGGCTTCTGACAAAGCTGATGAACAAAGAGGAAATCGCAAACAAAAATGTAATTCTGCCGCATCGTCTCGAGATGCGCGATTCTACAAAAAGGAAAACGGACTCTTAAACGAGTCCGTTTTTTTCATTGACCTGTTCCAGCTGCTGTCTGACGAGGAACAGGGCACGCTCCAATGTCTGGCGATTTTTCTCCTCGATTTCTTCTTTTCGGGGAATCGGCTTGTACATATCCGCGGGGTCGTCCCAGTTATCCGGAAGCAGAACCGGAGATTTTTTTTGCCAGTGCTTGAGCCACGCCTCTGGCAGCCGACCGCTGGCTTTGTCCGCTTGACCGGTCATTTCGAGCCAGATCAGTGCCCAAGCCCTCGGAACGACACGCCATATGTCGTATCCGCCGCCTCCGACTGCGATCCACTTCCCATCACAGTATTCATGTGCAATCTGATGGGCAAGCTTTGGAATCTCCCGGTAGGTGTTCATCGTCACAGACAGATGAGTGAGCGGGTCAAAATAATGGGCATCGGCGCCGTTTTGGGTGAGAATCACATCCGGTCGGAAATACTCTGTCACTTCACGAAGGGAGCTTGTATACGCTTCCAGAAAGGATTCATCCTCCGTAAACGCATCGAGTGGAATATTGAAGGAATACCCGTATCCTTTTCCCTGTCCCCATTCATTTACATTGCCTGTGCCGGGAAATAAATATCGGCCGGTCTCATGCAGGGAGAGGGTGCAAACATCCGGGTCATCGTAAAAGGACCATTGAACCCCGTCTCCATGATGGGCGTCAGTATCCACATACAATACCCGGGCACCATATTTTTTCTGTAAATAATGAATCGCAACGGCACTGTCATTGTACACGCAAAAACCTGATGCTCTCCCGCGGAAGCCATGATGAAGCCCGCCGCCAAGATGAACGGCGTGATTGGCCTTCCCTTGCATAACCCAGTCAACTGCCGTTAAGGTTCCTCCAACGAGCTGTGCGCTCGCTTCATGCATTCCAGGAAAAATGGGTGTATCCTCCGTGCCAATACCAAAGCTTTCAGCCTTTGAAGAAGATAGCCCGCCGCTTCCCGCTTGGATGACGGCTTCGATGAATGCCTGCTCATGATTGAGCCTCAGGTCTTCGATTTCAGCCATCCGTGGTGCAACAATATCATCAGCGGAAATGGCACCCATTTCCTCAAGCAGTTCGAGGGTGAGCTTCAGTCTCATCTGATTGAAAGGATGGTCATCGGAAAAACGGTATGTCAGTAAATCATCTGCGTAAATGAAAACCGAGTCTTTTTTCATCCCGGCATCCCTGGCATGTTCGGCCACAAAACATGAAGTCCTTCGTTTTTCAGCTTTTCGATCATGAGCAGCGGATTCATTGTGGAAACCCGGAATACAAGCACCTTATGCCCTTCTTCCTCGGAATCCGGGTACACGAGCACGCTTTGTACATTCACTTTCAACTCTTTGAAAATACCGGCTACTTCGTATAGGACGCCAGGCTTATCCTCAACCCTGATTTCAATCTGGGAGCCGGGCTTATGGGCACCGGTCAGCTCAACCATTGTGTGAAGCAGGTCTGTGGATGTGACAATCCCCTCAATCCTTTTTCCCCGGACGATCGGCATGCACCCAATCTTATGGTTGTAAAACAGTACCGCGATTTCCTCTACAAAATCAAGCGGATGTCCGGTAATAATATTTTTGGTCATGATGGAGGAGAGGGGATTCTCCAGCGTCTCTGCCAGCTGAAAGCTGTTGAGGACAGAAGGCGTGACATATTTGATATCCCTTTCGGTCACGAGTCCCACAAGCTGGCGGTCACCTGTCGCAATCGGCAAATGTCGGATCTTCCTGTCGCGCATCAGCTGTACGGCCGACCTGATGGAGTCTTCCGGCGCCAGCACCGCTACCTCTTTTGTCATGATTTGTTCGACAATCATTCAGCTCAACTCCTCTTTGGCCTCAGTCTTTAATACATGAATCGGTGGACAAAGCGAATCTGGTCAAACTTTTCGACCGATTCTTGGTCGACTCTTTTCCCGACCCGCACCATCAGGCAGTTTGCCGGGTGGGAAGTGATTTCCGGGTCATCTGTCGCATACCAGATGAGTCCGCCGGAATTCATCATCTTTTCCATCACTTTTCTGTATGCCCAGATGTCCAGGCCCGTTCCTTTCATATCCCAGTGCCAGTAATATTCTGTTGTGATGATGATATAGTCTTCCATTGCATCGTCCATCATCGAGACTTTCAACAACCCCTTGCCAACGCCAGAGCTGCGGAATTCGGGGATAACTTCAATCGCCCCGAGCTCAATCAGGTTCTCCATATTTCCCTGGGACCATCGTTCAAGAGGGTCAGGGTACAGATAGGTTACATAACCAACGACGAGATTTCCCTTTCTCGCCACGATGATTCTGCCCTCAGGAAGCTCCGCTATCCCGATCAGCGCCTTATGCTGCTTCGGTGCAGGGCGGAAAGCAACGAGATCTTCATGAAAATCAAGCCCGGCCAATACTTCTGCAGCAATCGGACCTTCAATCGTCAACTCCCCACGCGCTGTTGGCAAATCCATGCGATGGAACGTCTTTTTATGTTCCACTCAGCCGCCTCCTTCAAAGTTTGCTACTGATCTCATTATACAAGGATTGATGCGGGCAAGAAACTCAAAACACGAATTTGTCAAATGAATGTGAAAAAATTGAGAATAGTGCTGGGAAAGATTATAATAGAGGAATCATATAATGATATAACTGTTAAGGGAGTTGGAAAAATGGAATTGAAAACGTTGCCAATCATTGAGGGACAGTACAATCTGGAAAATTATGATGAAACATATGCAAATTTCGACTGGTCCGAGACGGAAAAAAGGTTCTCCTGGCATGAGACAGGCCGGGTCAATATGGCGTACGAAGCAATTGACCGCCATGCCGAAACCTTCCGAAAAAACAAAGTAGCACTCTATTACCGGGACGATCAACGAAACGAAAAATATACTTTCAAAGAAATGAAGGATATGACAAATAAAGCGGGCAACGTGCTGAAGGAGCATGGAGGAATCGTTAAGGGAGACAGAGTATTTGTATTCATGCCGCGTTCCCCAGAGCTTTATTTTGCCATCCTCGGCGCGATCAAGCTCGGAGCGATTGTCGGTCCGCTATTTGAAGCTTTCATGGAAGGTGCTGTGAAAGACCGCCTGGAGGACAGTGAGGCAAAAGCGCTAATTACGACTCCTGAGCTGCTGCCGCGCGTACCGGTCGAAGAACTTCCGAAGCTGGAGAAAATTTTCTTGGTGGGAGAAGCGGTTGAAGAGACCGACAGATTTGTAGACTTCCAGAAACGGATGGGAGAAGCGAGCAAAGATCTCGAAATCGAATGGGTAGACCGCAGGGACGGTATGATCCTTCACTATACTTCCGGCTCAACTGGCAGGCCAAAAGGGGTCCTTCATGTACATAATGCGATGATCCAGCATGAGCAGACAGCAAGATGGATTCTTGACCTGCAAGAGGAGGACGTTTACTGGTGCACGGCAGATCCAGGCTGGGTTACAGGCACTTCGTACGGAATTTTTGGCCCGTGGTTGACAGGTGCATCCAATGTGATTGTCGGCGGCCGTTTCAAGCCGGAAGGATGGTACCAGACGATTGAGGACTATGGAGTGACTGTATGGTATAGTGCACCGACGGCTTTCCGGATGCTTATGAGCGCCGGTGATGAACTGGTCAAAAAGTTCGACCTTTCAAGCCTCAGGCATGTCCTCAGTGTCGGTGAACCGCTCAATCCAGAAGTCATCCGCTGGGGGATGAAAGTATTCAATAAGCGGATCCATGATACGTGGTGGATGACAGAAACCGGTGCGCTTCTGATCGCCAACTATCCATGTATTGAGATCAAGCCGGGTTCAATGGGTAAGCCGATTCCTGGGGTAGAGGCTGCCATCGTGGACGACAGCGGCAATGTGCTTCCTCCGAACCGGATGGGCAATCTTGCGATCAAGAAGGGCTGGCCGGCGATGATGCATGAAATCTGGAACAACCCTGAAAAGTATCAATCTTATTTCCTCCCTGGTGACTGGTATGTCTCGGGTGACTCCGCTTATATGGACGAGGAAGGCTATTTCTGGTTCCAAGGCCGGGTAGATGACGTGATCATGACGTCTGGAGAGCGTGTCGGACCGTTCGAGGTAGAGAGCAAAATCCTTGAGCATCCGGCTGTAGCGGAAGCAGGTGTCATCGGCAAGCCTGATCCTGTCCGCGGCGAAATCATTAAAGCTTTCGTTGCCCTCGTTGACGGCAATGAGCCTACAGATGAACTGAAGGAAGATATCCGCAATTTCGTGAAAAAAGGGCTCGCTGCCCATGCGGCTCCTCGGGAAATTGAGTTTAAGGATAAACTGCCGAAAACAAGAAGCGGAAAAATCATGCGCCGCGTGCTGAAAGCATGGGAGCTGAACTTACCGACAGGCGACCTGTCGACAATGGAAGACTGATAGAAAGGAAGCTGCGGCTTTGCAGCACTTCGGAAAAGCGGGATTGATTGAAGGTCCCGCTTTTCTATTGTTTAGGCGCCTAAACAAAAAGCAGGAGAAGAAAAAGGTACACTTTTCTTCTCCTGCTTTTTGTTTTGTCTGCCTGTCTTGCGGCGGAATCCGTGACAGGCGGGATAGATACCGGAAGAAACGGATTTTCGCGAACTACCGGTGTCAAAGAGGCGGATAGATACCGGAAGAAATGGATTTTTGTAAATTACCGGTGTCAAAGAGGCAGATAGACACCGGAGGAAATAGATTTTCGCGAACTACCGGTGTCAAAGAGGTAGATAGACACCGGAGGAAATGGATTTTCGCAAACTACCGGTGCCAAAGAGCTTGTCTGAATTGGCATTACATAAAAAGAGAGGACTACATAGTTTTCTGACTTTCGGAACAGCCTTTTACCAACGGATAGGCAGCAAAAAAGCGGAGTGCCCGATGTTTCGGATACTCCGCTTTCGATTTGCTTTACTCATTATTATCCGGGTCGGCAGGTGGCGGAGGAGTCTCGCCGTTTCCGCCTGTCTCTTCGCTTTCACTTTCCGGTGTTTCTCCGCTGTTGTCAGGTGAGCCGGATTCCGGAGGCTTTACTTCTGTGTCTCTGGGGTCTGAAGGCGGTGTAGGGGAAGTACCGCCGCCACCGCCTCCGACAATATTTGAAGGAGCAGATTCATGCCCGGCAATATCCACGGCTACTACATAATAGGACCCGCCGCCTCCTGAAAAGGCTAACGAGCTGCCGGCGCCGATTGAGGCGACTCTTCCACCGGAACTGGAGTAGACTCTGTACCCGATCACATCTCTGCTGCCGGAAGCAGTCCAGGTAATGACTCCATTTGTTCCTCGGGAGGCGCTCACCGCACTTGGCGCCACGCCGTCATCCGTAATTTTCGCATCTGCTACCAATATGTTGGCCCAGCGCGGATTGTCCGGAATCAATGCGGAAGGATCACTTGTTTTGCCAAGCGTCATTCTCTTGACAAAGTCAGGATCGAGCAATTGTCCGGAGAAGGAAAACTCAGCCGGCGTGTTCGGCAGGGCAAGGTATTTTTTGCCGCCGGAGATGACGTACCTTCCATTGATCAGATTATTATCTGCCTTTGTTGGCACGAATTTCGCATTGAAAATATCGGTCTGGATTAAACCGGCATTTGAGCAAGCGTCAGACGGCAGCAGACCGGAAACCGCACAATAGGAGCGATTCACTATTCCGCCCGGCATCTGGAAGCGGGTGCCTGGATTGATGACGTCAGGTGCCACAGCGTGTGCCGCATTCATCAAGTTTGCCCAGATCCTGTAATTTCTTAGGCTTTCGCTGTTATTCCTCATGTAGAGTGAGGACGGCTTGTCATAACCGAGCCAAGTCCCGAATGTTACGTTCGGATTGGAGGCAATCAGCCAGGAGTCGTGCGAATCATTCGTCGTCCCGGTTTTACCTGCCCAATCGGCTGAAAAGTTAAGCATGCCCGGCAAAGCTCTTGCCGTTCCGTATTTAATGACATCCCGCATCATGTCGATCGTCATATAAGCAGTTTGCGGGCTGAATACGTCGACAGGTTCGACCTTGTGCTCATAAATCGTATTGCCAGCGTGGTCGGTAATTTTATCAATCATATAGGCATCGGTGAACTTGCCTTCATTGGCAAAAGTCGCAAATGCGTTTGTGTTTTCCTCAACGGTTACTCCATTCGTCAGGCCGCCGATCGCAGTGGCCGGATAAATGGTTTCATCTTTCGTGCTGATTCCCATTTTATCGAGGAATTGCTCAGGTTGTTGATCAGCCATCCGCAAGTATGTGCTGACGGCTGCGACATTATAAGAATGGGCGAGCGCATAGCGGGCCGAAACGAGACCATAGTACCGCTTGGCGGCATTTTTGAACGTATGCGTTTTTCCGCTGCCGTTATCGACCTCCAATGGGAAATCCGCGACCGGGACGCCTGGCCCTCCGAGAAGACCGAGCTCCATGGCAGGAGCATAGACAAGAAGTGGCTTCATTGTTGATCCGTTTGAACGTCTCGTCTTTGTGGCATGGTTCACGTTCGTCAGTTCGAAATCACGGCCGCCGACGAAGCTTAAGATCTTGCCCGAACTGTTTTCGATTAGGATAGCGCCGATTTGGACTGGGGCATCAACCAAAATCGTTTCCCCGGTGTCAGGATCGGTCATTTCTACCTTCTTTGTGATGCCGTAATTTTGATAGGCATCCTTGGCTTCCTGCATGGCATCATAAATCTCTTTATTGATGGTCGTATAAATATGGTAACCGTTCTGGCGGACATCCCGGTCGGCAAGCGTCCGGTATTTGCCAGCAAGCTGATCATCATTGTTGAGATCCTCTTTTGAATACCCATCCTTCTCTGCCAGCAGCTCCGTCAGGATTTGTATCGCCCGGTCTTCCACTTCATACGTCAAATACGGATATTTGTCATAAGCAGGTGCAAGGGGAGGGATAAAATCGGCAGTGATGTCATACGCAAGCGCGTCATTATACTCTTTGTCGCTAATATAGCCTTCTCTGTGCATTCTGAACAAAACGGTCTTCATCCGGTTTAGACCCGGCTGAAGCAATTCAGCATCTTTCAGTTCCCCTCTGTTCGTAAAAGGGGTATACCGGGAAGGACTTTGTGGAAGCCCGGCAATAAATGCAGATTGAGGCAGGTTCAGGTCCTTGGCGTCTACACCGAAAATGCCCTGTGCGGCCGCTTGTACACCGCCGATGTTTCTTCCGGATGAATTGCGCCCGAATGTGGAAACGTTTAAATACGCCTCCAGTATTTCATCCTTTTTCAAAATCTTTTCGAGTCTGAGCGCAAGCAGCACTTCTTTCGCTTTCCGGTCAAAAGAAACTTCATTTGTTAAAATCTGATTTTTGATCAGCTGCTGGGTGAGTGTACTGCCCCCAGATTGGACGGCCGAATTGGTAAACTCCTGATAGACGGCCCGGAACAGAGCTTTCGGAACGACGCCTTCATGCTCGTAAAAGTACTCATCTTCGGTTGCAACAATCGCCTTTTTCAAATGGTCGGAAATTTGGTCAATCTTTACTTCCTCCCGTTCCAGGTCGGTTCGGAGCTTACCGAGATATACGTCACCCGCGAAATAAAGCTTGGATGTTTCTTCATATTGGTATATATCTTTTCTCATGCTGTCTGCAGACCGCACCTTTTCATCTTTTACCAGCGAGGCAAAATAGCCGGCACCCACTCCGCCGGCAAATACACCGCCGACCAGCAAGACCAGAATAAAAAGAAGTAGCAGATTCCAGACAACCCCATAGGTGATCCGGGCGCCTTTGGCCGCCCCGCCGAAACGTTCATTGGAAAAGAATGACTGCAGTCGTTCGAGAATATTTTTCATCAGATAAAATCCCTCCAAAATCAACACCATTATAGCATAAGAAAGCATATGAAAATTTATTTTTTTGCATTTTTCACGCCGCCTGATTGACAGAAAGGGAAACGGTTGTGTAGAATAATTCGTAATTCAAGCTGATTTTTTTACAAATGGATAATTTGCGTTGATAGGAACTAGTAGTCAACTGTCACTGTAGTGAAGAGAGCCGCTGGCTGGTGGAAAGCGGCACAAACAGCATGATGAATTACCTCCTTGAGCATTTGCCGTGAACATTCAGTAGCGGCAAACGGTGTGCTGCGCCGTTATGGAATCATGAGCGGGGAAACTATTTTCCCAAGTTGGGTGGTAACACGGTGAACAATCGTCCCTTCGCATATAGCGGAGGGGCGTTTTTATTTTGGATGAAAGAAGGGGTACTATGTCGAATTTACTAGAGGATTTAAGATGGCGCGGAATCATTTACCAGGAAACAGATGCAGAAGGTATGGAGGAGCTGCTTGAGAAAGAAAAAATTTCACTATATTGTGGTGTGGATCCGACAGCAGACAGCATGCATATCGGGCATTTGCTTCCATTTTTGACATTGCGGCGCTTTCAAAATGCCGGGCATCGTCCGATTGTGCTTGTTGGCGGTGCGACAGGCATGATTGGTGACCCTAGCGGCAAGAAGGAAGAACGGAAGCTGCAAACAGTGGAACAAATCGAGCTGAATGTACAGGGCATCAAAAAGCAGCTTGAACGCATTTTTGATTTTTCCGGCGAAAACGGTGCAGTAATGACAAACAACTATGATTGGGCCGGCTCTATGTCGCTCATCTCGTTCCTGCGGGATTTCGGCAAGAACGTCGGCGTCAACTACATGCTTGCCAAGGATACAATCGCTTCACGACTCGATACAGGCATTTCCTTCACGGAATTCACGTACACAATCCTGCAGGCGATCGATTTCCATCACTTGTACGAAAACTTCAACTGCAAAATGCAGATTGGTGGAAGTGACCAATGGGGCAATATTACAACAGGCCTTGAAATGATCCGGAAAATGTCAGGAGAAGGGGCGAAAGCCTACGGAATGACGATTCCACTTGTAACAAAAGCGGACGGCACCAAATTTGGAAAAACCGAAGGAGGCGCAATCTGGCTTGATCCTGAAAAGACAACACCTTACGAGTTCTACCAATTCTGGATCAACACGGCCGATGCCGATGTGATCAAGTACTTGAAATTCTTCACCTTCCTCGGACGTGACAAGATTGAAGAGCTAGAACAGTCGGTGAAGGAAGAAGCACATCTGCGGAAAGCGCAGAGGGCACTCGCTGAGGAAATGACAAAAATGATCCACGGCCAGGACGCTCTTGATCAGGCGATCCGTATTACGGAAGCATTGTTCAGCGGAGATCTTAAAAACCTATCTGTCGAAGAAATCCGCCAAGGATTTAAAGACGTGCCATCCTATAAGCATGAAGCGGAGATTGGCTTGGGTCTTGTAGACGTCATTGTTGCAGCAAAAATTTCCCCGTCAAAACGCCAGGCCCGGGAAGATATTCAAAACGGCGCCATTTCGGTCAACGGTGAGCGGGTAACAGATCCGTCTTATCAATTGGCGGAAGGGGATCAGCTTGGCGGGGAGTTCACGATCATCCGCCGCGGCAAGAAGAAATACTTCATGATTCAATACTAATGTTCTTGCGGGAAAGCCAAATGGAGATGTCCGGCTTTTCATTCAAAACGAAAAAACGGCCCGGGATAAAATCCCGGGCTGTTTGTTGTATTAAATGGAAGCTTCATAAATCGATTTGACCGCTTTTTCAAGCGTTGTGTTGAATTCCTCGTCTGATTGATTCACGTTCAGGTCTGAGCTGAGTGCTCTGGAGAAGCTGGCGATAAGGCCATTATTCTCTTTAAGCTTTGCATTTGCCTCGTCACGCGAATATCCGCCGGAAAGGGCGACGACACGCACGACCCGAGGATGGTCAATCAGCTCTTTATAGGCATTCGCCTTTGTCGGAATGGTGACCTTCAGCATGACATTCTGGTCTTCATTTAAATTGTCGAGCTGACGGAGAATTTCCTGTTTCAAAAGTTCTTCGCATTTTTCTTTTTCCGGACTGTTGATGTCCACTTCCGGCTCAATGATCGGCACAAGGCCTGCAGCGATGATCTGCTTGCCGACTTCGAACTGCTGGTCGACAACAGCCTTGATCCCTTCTTCATTTGCTTCTTTAATGACAGAGCGCATTTTTGTGCCAAAAATGTGTCGCTCATTTGCCCGTTTCAACAACTCATCAAGACCGGTGATAGGCTTCATTAGCTGTACACCGTTCTCTTCTTCGGCAAGTCCTTTGTCCACCTTCAGGAAAGGGGCGATCCCTTTCTTTTCAGCAAGATAGTCAGCGGTGTACATGCCTTCAATTTTACTGTCCATTGTTTGTTCAAATAAAATGGCACCCAGAATATATTCGGAGTCAAATGCCGGAGAAGTGATGATCCTCGTACGCATTTCATGCACAAGCGCGAACATTTCGTCCGTGTTTGAATAGGCATCTTCCATTACACCGTAGCCTGCCAGCGCCTTCGGGGTGCTTCCACCGCTCTGATCCAACGCTGCAATGAAACCTTTTCCGTTTTTCACTCGATTGAACTGTTCTTGATTCATCTTGTCCACTCCTTTTCCGTAAAAAATGTCAGCAAGCGTCAACAAGGACGCTGCCGGAATCTTCATTTTTAAGTGTATCACTATTAGAAGTTATACACACCGAATCCGTTTTGTAAACATAAGAAGGCGAAGGCCACTTGCGATTACTTTCCTGTCTTTGATCATTTCAACATGGCGTTCATCTAATTTTTCTTGCTCATTTTAACGATTTAATTTCCTGTATCCTGCTGCTTTGGCGAGTTCTTCGCAAAACATCTCTTCCGCTACGGTCACATTATAAAACTGCCCGCTGTAGTAAATCATCTCGCTTTTTGAGTTGATAACCCCTTTGATGTTTGGAATTGCGCAATCCTGCGATGGTTCGCATCTACTTAATGCTCTTCTTCTCCGTAATTTTCAATGCTCCAGATGCCGAGACCGTCTACCTGTGCATTTTCCTGCAAGGCGCCGAATTCATCGACATACTTTGTGTTTGGTGAATACACGACAAAGCGGGCGAAGCCCTCTTTAAGCAACATTTCATTCAGCATTTCCCCGTCCACATACACATAGGCGAGAAGAAGACCATCCTGATCCCGCTCTGCAACATCAAATTCAAGCTCGACTGGTTTTCCAGCAGGCAGGATGGACTTTGTAAAATCACTTGCCTCTTTTCCGAACGGCTGAACCGTTTCGGGGGTGTCCACAAGAAGAAGGCGAACTTTCTCCTCTTTCCCGTCCAGGTTCACAACGAAGGTGTTCCCGTCCACGACGCGAATGACCTCTCCTGTAAGCCTATCTGCGTTTTCCTCTTTTTCTTCCCCCTCACCGCCCTTTGAAGGAGAATTGACAGGTTTGTCGACTACATCCGTGCTGCCTTTGTTCGGCCGTTCAACCACCTTCGCATCTTTCGTACAGCCTGCGAGCAAAAAAGAGACGCCAATAAGAACAAGTAACCATTTCTTCATTCTCCAACCTCCTTGTCTGCGATGAACTGATTATACACCAGGCGCCGAAGAAAAAAGCTTGGGTATCAACCCAAGCTGTGATCGTAGACGCTGGAAAAACATAATAGGCATCCTGGTCGTCGATTGCGAAGAGACAATAGGTGAGGTGTGAAAGATGGGGGCGAACAAAAGAAAGGAGGGGGCCAAGCCCTCGCCGCTATCGTCCCATTGGATACTGTTAGGATCTAAAACTGCATGGCTGTCAGTTGACATGTGACATTGTGTCACTTATGATTGGAAACATGTGACAGGATGTCATTTCAATTGCCAGGAGGAGGAGCATGCCAAAGCAAACATTTTTCAATCTGCCTGAGGAGAAAAAGAGATGGATCATCCAGGCTGCTTTAAAGGAGTTTTCGCGAGTACCGATGTTTGAGGCGTCCATTGCGAATATTGTCAAGGAGGCGGACATCCCTCGCGGAAGTTTTTATCAATACTTCGAAGATAAGGAAGACCTCTACTTTTTCTTGCTCAGAAGTCATTCGGAAACGCAAAGAGCCGATTTCATCGCCTGTTTGAAAAGGAATAATGGGAATATCTTCGATGCGATCACGGAAACATTCGGCGTGATGCTGGAGGAGCTAAAAAATGAGGAACGGCTGAAATATTACCGGAATGTCTTTCTCAACATGAATTATGAAACGGAAAAGACGGTTACTTCTGCCATCTCAAACTGTGAGCAAGAAAAGCAGATAAATGAAATCACCCAATCGCTGGATAAGACTGGCTTGAATGTCAAAAACGATGAAGAACTGAACTACCTGCTGGAAATCGTAGTCAATATTATGCTGCAGAACCTTATCCAAAAGTTCGCAAAAGAGATGTCGGATGAAGAGGCGATGCGGAGCCTGACCATCCAGTTGGACCTCGTCAAGCGGGGCTTGGTTAGGGAATAGAATAGACATTGGGATAGAGGGAGAGTTGATTTTGAAAAGAATTATAGACTTTGCATTGAATAATAAGTTGGCAATCTGGATTTTGACGATCATCGTTGTGTTCATGGGAATCTATTCGGGACTGAATATGAAGCAGGAGACAATGCCAAACATCACCTTGCCGAATATTTCCGTCATCACTACATACCCTGGAGCTGCACCTGATGTTGTGGAGAAAGATGTCACTGTTCCGATCGAACAGAAGGTACAGAACATAAGCGGTGTTGAAATGGTCAGTTCGTCCTCGATGGCGAACGCATCCTCTGTCCAAATCCAGTTCGGTTTTAAAACGGATATGGATAAGGCAAGGGAAGAAGTGCAAGAGGCATTGTCAGCACTGAAACTGCCGGACACAGCAAGTGATCCGCAAGTAACAAGGCTCAGCTTTGATGCGATGCCTGTCATGGCGCTGAGCGTAAGCCAGCCAGGCGAGTCGCTTGAAAATTTGACGGAAACAGTCGAATCAAATGTCCTGCCGGCTTTGGAAGCGATTGATGGCGTTTCAGATGTTTCCATCAGCGGCCAGCAGATCAGGGAAGCGACGATTTCCTTCAAAGAAGAGGAAATGAAGAAATACGGCCTGACAGAGGAAACAGTCCGTCAAATCATTCAAGGCTCCGATCTTGTCTTCCCGCTTGGATTGACCAATTTTGGCGGTGAAGTGAAGAATGTTGTCATTGACGGAAACATTGCATCAATTGACGATCTGAAAAAACTGAAGATACCGGCCATCCCGTCTGCGCCAGCCGATGCTGGCGGCCAAGCGGCAAATCCTGAGCAAGGAGCACCAGGAGCAGGGCAGCAAGCAGGAGCCGGTCAACCAGCAACCCCTGGGCAAGCTGCAGGGAACGATGCCATGACCACACAGCAGAACCCTGAAGCCGGCAGCCAAGTTCCTTCCGGACAGGCGGCAATGGGCCTGCCGACTGTTGAGCTTGCCGACATTGCTGACATCAAAGTTGCCAGCAGAACAGAATCGATTTCAAAAACGAATGGCCAGGAATCGATTGGAATTCAAATTACAAAAGCGCCTGATGCGAACACAGTCGATGTCGTAAACAGCGCAAAAGAAAAAATGGAAAAACTGGAGAAAGAATACGGCTTTACAGCAACGACAACAATGGACCAAGGAGAACCGATCGAGGAATCGGTCAACGTCATGGTGGAAAAAGCGCTCTTCGGTATATTGTTCGCAGTCATCGTCATCATGCTGTTCTTGCGGAATATCCGGACGACGCTCATTTCGATCATCTCGATTCCGCTGTCATTATTGATGGCTCTGTTCTTCCTTCGGGAAATGGATATAACGCTGAACATCCTAACGCTCGGTGCACTGACCGTTGCAATTGGCCGGGTAATTGATGACTCGATTGTCGTGGTGGAGAATATTTACCGGAGAATGTCCCTGCCTGACGAAAGGCTTCATGGCAAAGAGCTGATCCGCGAAGCGACGAAGCAGATGTTCATCCCAATTTTCTCATCGACAATCGTTACAGTCATTGTGTTCCTGCCGCTTGGACTTGTCGGCGGCATAGTCGGCGAAATGTTTCTGCCGTTTGCCTTGGCGATTGCCTTTGCACTCGGCGCATCTCTGCTTGTGGCAGTTACGCTCGTACCGATGCTCGCCCATTCGCTTTTCAAAAAGCGCCTCGCTGCAGGTGTTGTTGCAGAAAGGGAGAAGCATCATCGCCCAAGCAAGCTTTCCGCTTTCTATAAACGAATTTTAGACTGGACGCTGAATCATAAGATTGTCACATTCGGCGGCGCTTGCGTTGTCCTCATAGCAAGTTTGTTCCTAATACCGGTGATCGGTGTCAGCTTCCTGCCGGATGAGGAACAGAAGATGATGATTGTCACGTATAGCCCGGAACCTGGACAGACGCTCGAGTCTGCAGAGAAAGTCGTCTACAATGCCGAAAAGCTGATCGGTGACCGGAAGGGTGTGGAAACCTATCAGTTCTCCCTTGGCGGCGGCAGTCCGATGGGGTCGATGATGGGAATGGCAGGTGACAATTCAGCTCTTTTCTTCATTGAGTATGATAAGGACTTCCAGCAGTTTTCTAAGGAAAGTACAAAGCTCGTCGATAAGCTGAATGATGAAACTGAATCTGGCGAGTGGGGGAGCTTAGACTTCTCCGGCATGTCCAGCGGTCTCGAATTGGTCGTTTACGGTGATAAGACCGAGGACATCCAAAAGGCGATTGACGAGATGATGCCGATTCTGGAAAAGCATAAAGATCTGGCAAAAGTTGAATCCAGCTTGACGGAAGCTTATGATCAGTACACGCTTGTCGCAAACCAGGAGAAACTGAGCCAGGCCGGATTGTCGGCTGCGCAGCTGGGGATGACTCTCCGGCAGGCAGGTGAACCTGAAGTACTGACAAAGGTGGATAACGATGGAGAAGAGCTGAACGTTTATATTGAAGTGGAGAAAACATCGTACAACAGTCTTGACGATTTGCTCGAAGCCAGCATGATGTCCCCGCTCGGCGCTCCGGTGAAAGTTCGCGATGTTGTTGAGGTGAAAGAAGGAAAAGCTCCCGAGACAATTGCGCGGAGAGATGGAAAAATGTATGCTTCACTGACAGCTGATATCTTGTCAAAAGATGCAGCCGGAGTGTCTGCATCGGTAGAAAAAGATATTGACAAAATCGACCTTCCGAAAGGGGTCAGCACAAAGTTCGGCGGAACAACTGAACAAATTAACGAATCGTTCACTCAGCTTGGCCTTGCCATGCTGGCCGCAATTGCGATCGTATACTTTGTGCTTGTTGTGACATTCGGCGGAGGACTGGCGCCGCTTGCCATTCTGTTCTCTCTGCCATTCACCGTCATCGGCAGCCTTGTCGCACTTTGGATCGCAAGAGAGCCGCTCAGCGTCTCTGCAATGATCGGAGCGCTGATGCTGATCGGGATCGTCGTGACAAATGCGATCGTCCTGATCGACCGGGTAATCCGAAACGAGAAGAAGGGTCTGACAACAAGGGAAGCCTTGCTGGAAGCGGGATCGACTCGTTTAAGGCCGATCATCATGACCGCATTGGCGACAATTGGAGCCCTCATTCCATTGTTGTTCGGCATGGAAGGCGGAGGACTCATCTCCAAAGGCCTTGGTGTCACGGTCATCGGCGGCCTCACAAGCTCGACGCTGCTGACGCTCGTTGTCGTACCGATTGTCTATGAAGTTTTTGCGAAACTGAAAAGAAAAGTCCGTTCTTAATGAACGGCCGAGGAGGCGCGGGAATCCCGCGCCTCCTTTTTTATGGTTGGTCATTCGGTAAATTTTTATTGATTTACGATAAATATATTGGTAAAATCAATAAAAACAAGTGACAAGGAGCCATATGATGAATACAATCGCCCAAAAAAATGTTCAGCAGCTTCCGCTGAAGACGAAAATGGGGAGAGCGGCTATCCAGCTTTGGCGGTTCGGCTGGGAACAGGCGCTATCCTGCCTATTTCCGCTCGTTGTTTTTCTTTCTCTCGCTTTGACGCTAGTATTGCCGCTGCCTTTTCTGCCGCGCTATGACTGGCTGCTCATCATCTTCATCGCCATGCAGTGGTGGATGGTGAAGTCGGGCCATGAAACGAAGGATGAATTGAAAGTGATCACCTTGTTCCACCTGATCGGTCTCATGTTGGAGATTTTCAAGGTGCATATGGGTTCCTGGTCTTATCCGGAGGCAGGGTATATCAAGATTTTAGATGTTCCCCTGTATAGCGGATTTATGTATGCAAGCGTAGCGAGCTATCTTTGCCAGGCGTGGAGGAGACTTGGGGTCAATCTTATCAATTGGCCGCCGCTCATGATTGTTGTCCCGCTCGCCGCGGCGATTTATTTGAACTTCTTCACCCATCATTACTGGGTGGATGTGCGCTGGTGGCTGTTCGGGCTTGTACTCATTGTCTTTTGGCGTTCCTCGGTATCTTACGAGGTCGGAGGCAGCCTCTACCGCATGCCGCTCGCCCTCTCGTTTATCCTGATTGGCTTCTTCATCTGGATCGCCGAAAACATCGCAACATTTTTCGGGGCATGGAAATACCCAAACCAGGAGGATGGATGGAGCCTTGTTTCATTGGGCAAGGTCAGCTCTTGGGTATTGCTGGTGATTGTCAGCTTCCTGATTGTCGCAGTGCTGAAGACGGTGAAGGGAAAAAGGGCGGTATAATAGAACGGAGGAGGCAGTCCGGTCCCCCCAAGAGAGGGGGAACCGGGCTTTTTTTTCATCTGTAATTAGTAGTGCTACTTTGGTATGATGGATGTAAATACAGTAAAATGTTGGGAATTGTTGAAGGGAGACTTAGGAAGAATGAAATGTTTTATCAAGTTAAAGGCTATACTCTCTGTTGCAGTGGTGGTTTCCATTATAGGCTTGCACGAACCTATTTTTACGGCTGCAGCGGAACAAGATTATCTTATCTCTCCATCAAAAGTGTTTGTTGATGGCAAAAAGGTCGATTATCCAGTCGACCTTATTGTGAAGAATGGCACTACGCTTGTCCCACTAAGAGAAACATTTGAGGTGATGGGGGCAAACGTACTGTGGAGTGAAGCCGAAAAATCAGTCCAAGCAGCGAAAGGAAATAGAGAAATAACATTGAAGATTGGTTCCAATCAAGCTTTTATCGATAAAAGCCGGGTTGATTTAATCGAGCCGGCAACGATTTACAAAGGAAAAACAATGGTTCCATTGCGGTTTGTTGGGGAAGCGTTCAATGGAGTAGTGGATTTCAATACGGGAACCAAAGTAATCAATATTACAATGCCAAAATTTACGGTTCCTTTTCTAACCAAGGAACAAGGTAATCTATCAAACATTAAAAATGTAGAAAAGGTAACGTTGTCCAATAATAGAAGACTGATGGTGAGTGACAATCCAGAAACATTAGACGCAACTACGGTTAAAGAAAACAATGCTACTTTATGGAACGACGTAGTCAAAGAGAGCCGTGTCTCTGTGGATCACCGTGTGGTTGGCTGGCATATGAATGAATTCAACCAAGAGGTAACTGTCGGAATCACAATTGAAAACTTGTCCGGGACCAATACGATAGAGGTGCGAAACGCAAAGGGGATCCATAAAATCAGCGCTGGCACTTCTGAATACAACATTGGGCTTCCAATCACAGAAGCCGTTCTAAATGAACAGTTGGGCAGCGTAAAAGTAGAAAAAAGGGGAGACAGCTTTCTGTTAGGGACTTTTACGTTAAAACCTGGCCAGATGGTAGGTTTTTTGAATGATTTCACTATCGTAAAAACGTTGGGAACCGGAGAATTGAATTACGTTATCAGAACAGTAGTGAGCAAGGATAAAAGCAGCTTAACCGGAATCAAATCGCTTCCTGTTCCGATTGATCAGATAAGACCACATGCTAGAGGAGTTTGGGAGAGCACCGGACTTGTTGCTGCTCTGCCAGCATATAACGCAGGTCAGGGTGCTGAGCAATCTTACAATCTATCGAATGGTGTAACAGATAACATATTCCATAAGGACAACAGCCTTGTCACAAACGCCGCTTCGTTATCGAATATCGGGCATTACGGCGCCGTTTACAAAGTGAGGCTTCCGTATGTAAATCCATCCAGAGAAGAAAAGACAATCCGAGTGAGGGTGGGCAGCAGAGGAGGCACATACAGCGGCACAGTCAAAACAGAAAAGGGTGTCTTTAACATCCCGACCTTGCAGCCTATGAAAGATGTGGTAACGGTCATCGAGCGGAAAGTTACCGATGAGGAAGGATTAATAGAATTCGAGTTCATGCATGCTGGCGGGGCGTACTTGCCTATTTCTGTTAATGTTACTACAGTAAAATAGTGTGTTTCTCTTTCTGTCCACCTTGGCTAAGACCAAATGACCATAAATGGAGTACATAGCTGTTCAGTTGGCTGCTTTTTGGCTTCCTGAATACAAATAGATTTATCATTCCCCGGCAGAAAACTCCCTCTTCAATCGTGTGAAGGGCGCAGCCCAGTGATAAGGGGGAGAGAAATGCCGGTATTCCAGTGATTCGTTCATTTTTCATTTATTCTATTGTTCGGAGTGGGATAATCGTTGCCAGGATAAAACTATTCCTATATAGTTATTTTTGTGAAAAAATCCATGCTGTTCAGACGGAGGAAAGCTTATGAAAAAGAGAGCATTGCTTTTACCTATGTTACTGGTCGGATTAACCCTGCCGACAATGGCTTCTGCAGATAATGAAATAATGGTCATTAATGATGGGAAGGAAATAAACGGCAGGACACTCGTTCCAGTTCGTGCAGTATCCGAAGCATTCGGATCAAAGGTAGACTGGGATGAAAAAACTCAGACAGTAACGATCAATAACGGTAAAACCAAGCTTGTCTTAACTGTGGATTCCAAAAAGATAACTGTAGATGGCAAGACACAAACAATCGATGTTCCAGTAAAGATGATAAAAGACAGAACTTATGTCCCTGTGAGAGTAGTTAGTCCGGCTGGTTCAGAAATCTCATGGGAACAAAGGCAAGAGCAAGCCAGAATTGACTACAACGGCAAGACTGTACTTATCAATACAAACGAAAGAGTAGTAACGCTAATCACCAAATTAAATCAAACAGAGAACGTATCAGTATTTAAAAAGCAAGTGGTTCATATAAGCCTATTTCACAGATAAGTTTATTAATAAAGTTATTCAGCAAAATGGAATTACCGATACAAATCAATTCGAAGGTATGACTACCGCAGATATCTACTACATCAACAATAACAAAGTACGAGTTACCCAAATCACAACAGATGGGGTGTACTGGTACTATAGTAGAACCATGATTCTTGTTAAGGTAAATGGCGTATGGAAAGTTGATGACATTGAGACTACGAAATACCAAGATCCACAAATGAATGGTTAATAGATTGGATAGAGAGCTGTTATTGTTCTCTATCTTTTTCTATTTCATTCGTTTACTTGGACTTCTGCTGAATAGCCGGTAAATTTTTACGACAAGTAAGCTTAACCGGCTTTGTTTTTTTGAACTGAAGTGCAAGAATAAAAACAGCTTTATCTCTACAGCAATCGTTGCAAGTCTCCATATACATCCTCGATAGTTTCTTATTAATAACAGACATTTCTGTTGACTTTTTCACTTCTTTGGCTATATTTTGGTCCGTGCCGATACTATTTGTTAAGATAGAATAAACTTTAAAGAGATAAATTAGTAAAACATTGATAAGGCAGTCTTTTTGAAACTATTTTTTGAGATTGAAATTTAATCAAGTTTGGAATGGAATATAAATCAGTGATAATAGGAGCGGTTACAATGAATATTTTTGATGCATTAAATATTTTTTACAGGGAAGATACAATATCCGATTTTCTAGTTAATTGTTTTCGTGATTCCGATGTGTTTTTAACCCGATTTTTAAAAAAGGCAGGAATTCAAGTCGTTGAAGATACTGTTTTCTATACCGATACTCGCGTTGGGCTGGGGAAGGGGATTGGAACACCTGATATTATCATTCGCGGAATTAACAAACACAAAATGAAGTTGATTATTATTGAAAATAAGATGGGGGCTGCAGAAGGAAATGAACAGACCAATCGTTATGAATCGAAAAAGGCCAGAGAACTGATTGCCAAAAAGTACGAGGTTCCATTAGAAGAACTCGATTTTCATTTTATTTTTTTAGCGTTGGACACGACAGTTAAACCTAAAAATTCAAACTTTACATTCCTGAATTATCAAA
Organism: Lederbergia sp. B243.17; assembly: GCF_057657925.1. Classification (NCBI taxonomy): domain Bacteria; kingdom Bacillati; phylum Bacillota; class Bacilli; order Caryophanales; family Bacillaceae; genus Lederbergia; species Lederbergia sp. B243.17. The sequence continues at coordinate 255,040 of NZ_JBWBKF010000097.1, read as the reverse complement.
TTTTTTTACAAGATGAATGGCCATTAAAACAGGAAACATTACAATTCCTATTTAAAGATTTTGAACAAAAACTGCGTAATTTTTATAAGCCTCTATCTGCCCCATATGAAGCCTTGGAACTACATGCTAAGATGGAGAGACTTCAACAGAAAATTTGCTGGCAAACTATTTTATATGAAGCTTTTTCCCAAAATAAGAAGTTGATATTAAATTGGGATGAAGCAAATGGAGCTGGCCGTAGTAACTTCATTTTTTTGATTTCAAAGGGTAATTGGACAAGTTTTGAGCCTCATCACACGGAGGGGCTAGGCCAAACTTTTAACGTTCATTTTGATACCTATATTAATATGTTGAATAACGGGCGTGATAGTGTAAAAGAGATAGGTATTCGTTTTGAATCTTTCCCATACGAACCGCATAATAAAATTAATCAATTGCCAGAATATCAAAAGTTCATGGAAAATAAACGTATCTTTGGAGAAAGATTGTTCCAGTTAGCAAAAAAGAAAGGCATTATTACGAAAAGAAAAAACACTAAATTACTTACTGTTACTATTGATATACAAGCCAAAACAATTCGTGAAACAGTTCGGAATATCGAAAGGCAATTTACCGCGATTGAAGGCTGTATTGATGAAGTGATTAGTGAAATGAAGCATGAACAGTTAATAAAATGACCTCAGTAAAAGCATAAGATAGCAATAAAAGAATCCAAAAATAGATCACTGCTCCTTTGTTTACCGAAACAAGGCGTTTTTTACTTTAAAAAAGAGATAGAACGGAATACCTTCCGTTAAAAAGCTGTTTTTGATTCAAAAAAGGTAGACGTCAATATAGCAAGAACACATTATTCAGTAGTGGGTTTTGTTCATATGGTAACCATTATTAATTGTAGTTTCAATACTTAATAGATTTGGGGAGAATTACATAAGTACCAACCGTAAAGCCCACTATATACCATTATCTATTTAATTGAATTGAATTGAATTGTACAGCTAAATTTAGGAGGTCCTTAATTTGGGGAAGTATAAGAAAGCAGGTATGATAATTGGAGCTTTTTCACCGCTAACCTTTATACTTAGTTTATTAGTTTATTTGATGACAGAGCGCCCAAATCCTGATCTTAATCATTTTGTTAATACTTTATATACTTTCAGCTCTTGGTATTTTATTTGCCTTGCTCTCTTGGTTGTTATCTAAGCGTCTAGCACTTCCCATCATTGGGATTCTTGGGAAATGGAATTGTACTAATTTATACCTTCTTGTTAATATTTGCAATGGGGATGGGAGAACCTTAATTTCCATTATCCCTAAAATTTTTCTCTATCCTTTTTTTGGGCAGCAGATCACCATCTGCATACTTCTTGGCCGTTCTCCAATTAATTCCTAACGTTTTTGATATCTGATTTACTTAATAGATCATTTTATAATCGGTATAGGCTTTTCCACCATGCGTTGCTGCCATTTGTTCTGCACGTTCTGCCACAATGTCACATACCGTTGCAATCTCTACGTGATTCGCTCCGTACTCAGGAAGGTGACGATATTTTGCCATACTCCCACATCCAATAACCGCTACTCTCAATTTACTCATTTTCTTTTTCTCCCCTATCTTATAATGCTGCATTTGTTTGTTTTAGTAACGGCGGACACTCGCAGCTGCTCTTCATTATGTAATGCCGACATATCAATGTCCGATGAAGCGATCATTTCTTCTGCGCTGTATACAGATTCAATCCCATATTTGCGAGCTGCTTCTTCCGCTTTTTCCTTGTCTAAATCCGCACAAGCAATAATATTAAACTGTGGAAAATGGCGGCTGTCTTCTGAATAAATGCCACTAATATTTCCACAGCCGATGACGCCAACATTTAATGCCATGTTCAAGCCCGCAATTTAGTTACTTGTAAGGTGCGACAGTTTCTTTTTTAAATAATTGATGCTGATTCCAATGCTTTCAAACGGGGACTTACGAGTTATATCTTGTTCAACTATCCACCACTCCACATTTGTTTCTTCCCCTGCTGCAAGGACCACATCAAGATCCACACCGCCTGTGCCCAGCTCTGCAAAAAACTGCTCTTCATCCGTGGTCATATCTTTTAAATGCACGAGAGGCGTTCTTCCGTTATAACGGCGAAGCCAGTCAAGCGGCTGTTCTCCAGCTTTAGTCAGCCAATACACATCGAATTCTGCTTTTACATTTTTTGAGTTCGTATCATCAAAAATGGCTTCGAGTGCCATCCGGCCATCAGACAAGCGGTCCAGTTCAAAGTCATGATTATGGTAACAAAGCGTGATGCCTTCCTGGCGGCATATTTCCCCAGCTTCATTCAGCAAGGCAATAAGCTCTCGATAATCTTCCTCACTTCGCTGCTCTGGGGGTAAATATGGGCAAACCACAAATTTACTGCCCAGTGTTTTTTGATCTTCAATAACCTGTACCAAATTTGTTTTCAATTCGTCCAGAGGCACATGGCTTGACGCGGCTTTCAGGCCCAGCTCATCCAGCAATGAACGGACTTCAGCAACGGACAGCCCTCCATATCCTGCAAATTCAACACCATCAAAGCCAAGTTCTGCTACCTTTTTCAATGTACCGGCAAAATCCTTCCCGCCTTCATCACGCAAAGTAAACATTTGAACTGCTACCGGAATCGCTTTCATTTCATTTCTCCCTTTCTTTTTAGATGATTGATTTGATTACATCGTATAATAGACAGTTAAATCTGTACATAAATGATATGATTGAAACATGTACAATTTTGCTATTATGTAAAAGGTGAGTGAAGAACATGGATATATATGTATGCGGTTACTCCTATCATTCACAAGGTTTTTATTCCCAGCACAAACCTGGATCTACTGGCTATTTGTTGTCTGCAAACGGAAGGATCCTGTGAAGCCAAAATCAATGGGGAGAAACACTCTATTAAAAAGGGTGATCTTTTAATGGTTCATCCAGAGGATCACTATGAACTTTTCATTAAAGAAAAGGTTGAGAGCGGTGATTATTACCTCATTTGTAATGGCGCCTGGCTCGATGAATGGTGGTCCCGCTCATCTAAGCGAACAATTTCACACATTGGACTTGATGAAGGCCTGATTTCTTCGTGGCAGAATATCATGATCGAAGAACGCAGGCCTCAATCTAGTAACAACAAAGCGATTTCCAGCTATTTGTTGCAAGCACTTTGTCTATCCCTTGAGCGGACCTCTGATGAAACGAGTCCTAATTTTTCCCGTCCCCATTCCGTGACACGTATGATGCGGTATATTGAGGAATATGCGCTAGCGACGTTCAAAGTAGAAGATGTAGCGAAGCATACAGGACTCAGCGTATCACAATCCGTCCATCTCTTTAAAAGCTGTGTTGGAAAAACGATGGTTGAATATGCCCAAGAGATCCGTTTGTCCTCCGCTATTGACCGGATGATATACACAAATATGACACTTGAACATATTGCGATCGAATGCGGCTTTGGTTCCTATTCCTACTCTTGTAAAATATTCAAAAAAAAGTATATGACATCACCCGGGGCATATAGAAGGTTAAGGTCACATACGATCATCAACAAAAATTAAACAGAATATGCCTAAAAAGAACAAATGTGAGAAGTAACTTTGCACTCAATACCGAGCCAGTAAAGTGCTATAATTTCCTTCCATCCCTTCACCCATGCCATTATTTTTTTGGCCCCAATTGGCCCCAAATCAGGGCATTATTTTGCATTATATTGCAAAGTAAATAATAAAATAAAAACCCCTGAAACGTCGATTTAACAACATTTCAGGGGTTTTGTTTGCGTTAAAATGCATAAAGCTAAAATTAACGGCTGTAGAACTCAACGATGAACGATTCATTGATTTCTGAAGGAAGTTCAGAACGCTCTGGAAGGCGTGTGAATTGGCCTTCAAGCTTGTCAGCATCGAAAGATACGTATTCAGGAACAAAGTTTGTCGCTTCAACAGATTCTTTGATGATGTCAAGGTTGCGGGATTTTTCACGAACGCTGATCGTTTGTCCTGGAACTACTTTGTAGGACGGGATGTCAACGCGGCGGCCGTCAACGATGATATGACCATGGTTGACAAGCTGACGTGCTTGGCGGCGAGTACGAGCCAATCCAAGACGGTATACAAGGTTGTCAAGGCGTTGTTCAAGAAGGGTCATGAAGTTTTCGCCGTGTTTACCTTGCATTTTTCCAGCTTTAACGAAAGTGTTATGGAACTGGCGCTCATTCACTCCGTACATATGACGAAGTTTTTGCTTTTCTTGAAGCTGAAGTCCGTATTCGGAAAGTTTCTTCCGTTGGTTTGGACCATGTTGACCAGGTGCATAAGGGCGTTTTTCTAATTCTTTTCCAGTACCGCTCAAAGAAATTCCGAGACGGCGGGATAGTTTCCAGCTTGGGCCGGTGTAACGAGACATAGAAGTCTCCTCCTTAGGTTTTATTTTGTTGTAAAATAAACCAATATGAGACAGCGTGCATGGGTATTTTATTTTCATGCATCCTCGCCCTAGCAGCAGCGGGTTACACGATGCACCTCAAAAGAGGAATAAAATACGGCCATTCAAGTGTTCACTGAGGCTGCATATTTTACACAACGACCATTATATGACGGGCAAGGCGGATTGTCAAGCAGCCATCTTTTTTCATGAAAATTCTGGAGGAAATAACTAGGAAAAAGGACATAGCAGTGATATAGTATACATAATAATTATTCTCCTCAGACACGGCAGCTTAAAGATAGGTTCCTTCCTTTGGGGAGTGCGGAAGGCAAGGGAGAAGAGAGCGGATCTGACAAATATGCACAGCGTTGATTGCGAAATTCTGCCCGGTATTGGCATTTTTTTTTAAAATCGGTTTATCCGTTCGGGTCCTGGGTATAAAGACTCAGTGTACGAGAATTCAAGGCGATAGGTGGATCTATATGAAAATCAACCGGACCAACCCCATCCTGCAATACATACGAGAAGAAGAGAAGAAGTACAAAGAACTGTTCAGGGTGACGGAAAAGTTTCATTCCACAATGGATATAAACGGTGTGCTCTCTGAAATTATTCACACTCTCAGAGAGATGTTCCCGCAATATGATTATGTTCTCCTGCTTTCGCATGATCACGAGGCGGATGCGGATCTTCCGATCAAGGAACTGGAATACAGAAATGAAAATGCCGCTGCTATATCCTCATATGTAAACGCAACCGTAGAAATGGAATCGGACTGCGGACATCCTGTTATGTATGCGCCGCTAAAAGGACGACAGGGCGTATATGGCGTACTTCAGGTCCGCTCCTACGGCAGCTCGCAGATCAACCGGAGCAGGCTGGAGTTCATCCGGCTGCTGGCGTATACGGCGGGCAGTGCGCTTGAAAACGCGAAACTCTACCAGCAGGCGAGAAAGATGAATGAGGATCTTCGTCTGATCAATGAGACATCCCATCACTTGAACCTGTCGGCCAGCTTGGATGAGACCGTCGATTATTTACAGGAGCTGATCAGCAAATCCTTCCAATCTTCATCGATCGGCTTCGTTTTAATTGAAGGCGCACAAGTTAAGGTGCTGAAAGGAAGCTGCAACTTTTTTCAAAAAGAAGAAGGTGCAGAGCTTATCGCTGCCCTGCTTCCCAAGCTGAGAAGGGAAAGGGAAGCGCTGTTCGTCGGAGATACGGCGAATCGTGAAGAGCTTCATCTAACCTCCTTCGGTACGCTGATGGCGGTGCCGATGGTCGCGGAGGACGAGCTGAAGGGCATGGTCATCGCACTGGGTGTGGATTCTTACAGCTTTACATTTGAGATGTTCAAGCTGTTTCAGTCTCTCATTAATCGCTCGACGCTCGCCATTACAAATCTGCTCCTTAGAGAAAAGCTGGAGAAGATGGTCATTACAGACCATTTGACAAAACTGTACGCGAGAAGTTATCTGAACAGCGTGATTGAAACATCCATGAGGAAAGACAGAGAAGGCAGTCTCATCATGATCGATCTGGATGATTTTAAGAGGGTGAACGATACATACGGCCATCAGACAGGCGATGATGTGTTGATCCAGGTAGCAAAGATAATCAAAAGCAATTTGCGTTCGACAGATGTCGGGGCGAGATGGGGAGGGGAGGAACTGGCCGTTTACTTGCCGGGAGTGCCGATCGAATATGCGGTGCAGGTGGCAAAGCGGCTTCGTGAAAATGTGGCGGAGAATACAGAGCCGGCTGTAACCGTCTCCTGCGGTATTTCCAATTGGTTCTGCGGGCAGGAGGATGAGTTGAAGTTTCTTGTCCACCGTGCAGACGCCGCCTTGTATGAAGCGAAAAACTCGGGGAAAAACCAGATTATCGTTAATGCCTGTGAAGTAACCATATAAGATAACAAAAGCGGAGTGCGCCGTTCGTACTCCGCTTCTTCTATGAAAACAGCCGCGTGTTTACACGCGGCTGTTTTCATGGATCTATAGATGGCTCACCAATGTGTCTGCGAATTTTTCCAGATAGGCCCGGTCGGTATCGTCGAATCTGGCCTTTTCCGGGCTGTCGATGTCGAGAACTCCATAAAGCTGTCCATCCACAACTAACGGGATAACGATTTCCGATTGAGAAGCGGCATCACAGGCGATATGGCCAGGAAACGCCATTACGTCCTCCACTACAATCGTTCCGCGATTTTTAGCAGCGGTTCCGCAAACCCCCTTGCCAAACGGAATGCGGACACATGCCGGGAGCCCCTGGAACGGCCCGAGCACGAGTTCGTCTTCCTTGGCCAAATAAAAGCCTACCCAATTGATTCGGTCAAGAAATTGATTGAGCAAAGCAGAAGCATTGCTCAAGTTGGCAATCTGGTCACTTTCTCCTTCGAGGAGCGCGTCCAATTGCTTAATGACCATCTCATAGTTTTTTTCACGGCTTTCACCGTATGTTTTCGCTGTAAACATAGCTCCCACCCTTTCTTTTTGCAAAAAGTGATAAATATCTTGGATTTCCGCATGCTTCTCGGAATAAGTGTCGATTTGTTTATGCAGGGAAATTGCCAGCGTTGCAGAAAGTCTCCTTATAAAGAGTATCGTTTTTGAAACTATCTTATTATTAGCATAATTCATAAGGCGCTTAAAGTCATTTTACAGCAAAAGGAGGAATCTTCATATGAAACAGCTTAGCACGCGAGAAAAGATCATGGAAGCAGCAATCGGATTGTTCACAGCGAAAGGGTACGACGGCACGACCATCCGTGATATCGCGACAGCCGCAAATATAAATTCAGCGAATATATCCTATTACTTTGATGGAAAAAAAGGCCTGCTTGAGGCATGCCTAGTCTCATTTTTTGAGCCTTATTTGCGGCTGCTGGAGGAGGAGCTGGATCAGCTTGACGCCGATGGGCCGGAAGTCTGCCTTGAGCGTGCATTGCGCGGGATTCTGCACTATCAGAGCAGCCGGCATCTGCTGACGCGTTTTGTGTGGCGGGAAGTGACCATTGACAGCCAGACGACGCGGGAGATCACCTCTTCCTATCTGATGAAAGAGCGGTACTTTTTCAAAAAGCTGCTCGGCATGCTCGTAAAAGATCAGCGGACTGCACTTCACCTCGGCATCCTCATTATCCAGTTGAAAGGGATGTTGGTCATGCCCTATTTAAACAGCCAATATGCAGGGAAGGTTTGGGGGATTTTGCCGCAGGACAGCTACTTTGCCGAGCGGTATTTCCAGACAATCCATGAATGGCTCGGAACAATCATGTCCAAAGGGTTCAGAGAGGAACTCCGCGTGCCAACTGCGTAATCCGGAAATCGTATCCCAAACGAGCAAAATCGATAGGTTTTCACACGTCTCGGACATGAATCAACCGTCCGGGACGTTTTTTATGAAAAAAATGCTTTTACTAGTCAAAAATTGTCGGTCTCATGGTATCATAGAAGAATATAACTGTAAAAATATCACTTTTACATAGAAAAGGGATCCAAAAAGTTTGGAGGAGACGATTTGACGGGTGTTTTCCGGTTTTGTGTGCTCCGGCCTTTTTGGCTTCCTTTGAAGCAGAGCTGAATGATGTGATGGAACAGGGGGCTTACAATGAAATACGGTGTTGAGATTGTCATTGCCGCAATTGTGTTGCTGCTGGTTGCGTTTGCGGCAGGCTACATAACCCGAAAAAAGTATTATAAAGAGATCGACCGGCTTGAGTCCCGGAAGCTGGATTTGATGCATCGGCCCGTCGCGGAAGAGCTGGGCAAGATGAAAAAGCTGAACATGACCGGGCAAACAGAGGAGATGTTTGAGCGTTGGCGCCAAACTTGGGATGATATTATCACAACGGATCTTCCTAATATCGATGAACGGCTTTTTGACGGCGAGGAATATACTGATAAATACCGGTTCAAAAAAGCAAAAGAGACTTTTTATAAGATTGAAGCCTCCCTTGAACATATCGAAGGGCAAATCACAAAAATTCTGGGTGAGCTGTCTGAGCTGATTGGCAGCGAAGAGCAGAACCGGAGTGATATGGAAACGCTGGCTGAGAAATATAAGCAAGCGAGGAAGAACCTGTTGGCCCACAGGCATTCGTACGGGGTTGCGGCGGACACGCTGGAATCGCTCCTGAATGCTGCAGGCGAAAAGATGGCCGAGTATGATGCGATGACCACAGAAGGCAATTATCTGGAGGCGCGCCAGGTCGTCCTTGAACTGAAGGCTGAGGTTGAAGGACTGGAGTCTAAAATGGCGGCTGTCCCTGATTTGCTTGTTGAATGCCACTCCGGCATCCCATCCCAAAAAAGCGAGCTTCAGGAAGGGTACGCAGAAATGCTTGAAGAGGGTTATGTTCTCAGCCATCTCCAAGTTGAGAAACAGTTGGAGGACTTGGATGAAGGGCTTGCGATTTGCATTCAATTCATCGAACATGCCGAAGTTGAATCGGCCTCGGCTGCTATCGAAGAAATGAAGGAAAAAATTGATTCGCTTTATGAACTGCTGGAGAAAGAAGTGTATGCCAAACATTATTTGCTTCAGGAGAATGAGAAGACTGGATTTATCCTGAGCAAGCTGAGAGGGATAAGCGATGAAATCTTGCAGGAGACGGAAATGATCCGGCATACATATGAGCTGCCTCCGGAAGAAATTGAACAACCGAAGGCGATTGAAAAAAGTCTGTCTCAGCTGCTGAAGCGGCATGAACTGCTTACGATGAAAATTGGTGAGGAACAATCCGCATTTTCCATGCTGAGCGAAGAACTGCAATATATTGAGACCCAGTTGAAAGAGCTGCAGGAAAAGCAAAGTGAGTATTCGGAGAGGCTGCAAAATCTGCGCAAAGACGAGCTTGAGGCGCGCGATCAAGTGGCAGGACTCCAACGTACAATCAAGGCGGTGATCCGGGAAGTGAAGCAGAGCCGTATGCCTGGTATGCCAAGCGGATTCGAGTCGCTGTTTGAAAAGGCGGAGGAACAGATTGAACAAGTGAACGGCAGCTTGCAAGCCAAGCCGCTGAACATGAGTACAGTCAAAAGCCGTCTGCATGACGCCCAAGATTCAGTCGAGCACCTTTATGAAAAAACCGTGGAGCATATTGAAGACGCCCGCTTTGCGGAAATGGTCATTCAGTATGGCAACCGATATCGCGGAAAAGATCCGGAGCTGCGGGCAAGCCTCGAAAGGGCTGAGCAGTCCTTCCGGAATTGTGAATACAAGCTCGCATTGGAACAGGCCGGCACTGCTGTTGAACAGGCAGAGCCAGGTGCAATCAAGCGGATTGAAGAATGGATGAAAGAAGAAGTTCATATATAGGAAAACGGGCAGCCTCTTCCAAACTGGAAGGGCTGCCCGTTTTTTAGTCTTTCTTATCGCCTGCCACGAAAAATGAGCATCCAGAGAAAGCCGATTAGGCCGCCGGCAACTGCAGGTAAAATCCAACCTACGCCTTCTGCCAATAGTGGAAGAAAAGACAGCTTATCAAATAGCCAGCCTCCCCACGAAAGTTCGGTTTTGTTCAGGCCATCGGCAATACTGACAATGGCTGACCCGACCAATGCCCCGGTCAAAATAGCCCGCGAGCGGATAAAAGGGTAGAATAGCGACAGAATAATAAGCACGATTCCCGGCGGATACAAGACAACCAGTACAGGCATCGATATTTTGATCAGGCTCGTCAGTCCGTTCACTGCAATAGCGCCGCTGAATACAGCGAGTACTATGACGAATGCCTTGTATGAGATCCGCGGAACAAGCTTGTTCAAAAATTGGGCGGTCGCAGAGAGCAAGCCGATCGAAGTTGTGAGACAGGCAAAGGTGATCGCTAATGCCAGGATCACCGCTCCGCCTGCACCGTAAAGCACCCGAGCAGCGTCTGCAAGCACGGCCCCGCCATTTTCCTGAATACCTATAGATTCGGTGCTTGTTGCCCCTACCCACGCAAGGGAGAAGTAAACAAGCGCCAATCCCGCAGCTGCAATCAGGCCAGCCTTAAAGGTGAGAACAGTCAGCGACCTCCCTTCAGCAAGTCCCATATCCTTGATGGACGACGCGACAATCATGCCAAAGACTAGGGCACCAATCGTATCCATCGTCAAATAGCCTTCAACAAAACCGGCAAAGAAAGGCGCGGCATAGGACGCATGCGGCGACTGAAGGCTTCCGAGCGGTGTGATAAAACTCTTTGCAACGAGAATGCCAATGATGATCAATAGTGCAGGTGTCAAGATTTTGCCGATTCGATCGACAAGCTTTGACGGGTTCAAAGAAAGCCAAGCTGAAAGTGCAAAATACAGCACCGAGTAGATTCCGAGCGGGAGCGAACTTTTCGCCCATTCACCCGGAAGGAAGGGCAGTGCCCCGACTTCAAAGGCAACGGTCCCGGTCCGGGGGATGCCAAAAAACGGGCCGATCGTCAAATAGAGAGCGAGTGTAAAAATGACTCCGAATAAAGGGTTTACCCGGCTTGAAAGTGTCTGAAGATCACCATCTGCACGGGAAACAGCTAAAATCCCGAGGAGAGGCAGGCCGACGCCTGTGATCAAAAATCCGGTTATGGCCGGCCAAAAATTCGTTCCGGCCTGCTGTCCCAAAAAAGGCGGGAAGATTAGATTGCCTGCACCGAAGAAGAGGGCAAACAACATTAGCCCGATAAAAAGCAGGCTGTTTTTTTCACTTGTCTGATTTTTCATGAGGTACCTCCATCAACTTCTTACATAAGTCCGAAATTATCTTAACATATTAAACGGGATCTATGATATGATTTACAATTGGCAAGAGATTCAAAATAGAAGGTGTGTAAATTGATCTATTTCGACAATAGTGCAACAACCAGGCCGTACAAAGAGGTGCTGGATGCTTTTATAAAAGTAAATACAGACTACTATGCCAATCCTTCCTCGCTCCATAACTTCGGAGGAGAAGCTGAGCATTTAATCACCCGGGCACGGGAGCAGATCGCCGGCATTATCGGCTGTGAGCCGGGTGAGATCATTTTCACCTCAGGCGGTACGGAAGGAAACAACATGGCGATCAAAGGCAGCGCGCTGCTGCGAAAGGATCGCGGCCTGCATATCATCACGACCGCAGTCGAGCATCCGGCTGTCAGAGAGACATGCGGACAGCTTGAAGCGCTTGGTTTTGAAATCAGCTACATTCCGGTTGATGAGCAAGGGCTTGTCTCTTTGGCGGCAATTGAAGCTGCTATTCGGAAAGACACAGTCCTTGTCTCGGTTATCCATGTGAATAACGAGGTGGGGAGTGTACAGCCTATCGAAGAGATCGGAAGGATGCTCAAGGCGCATCCAAATGTCCTTTTCCATGTGGATCATGTTCAGGGGGCAGGGAAACTTCCGCTCGATCTGAAAAAGGCGGGAATTGATTTTTGCACGTTTTCCGGCCACAAGATCCATGGACTGAAAGGAACGGGCTTTTTGTATATGCGGAACGGAATCCGCATTATGCCGCTTATGGCAGGCGGAGGCCAGGAAAGCGGGAAGAGAAGCGGCACAGAGAATACCGGGGGGATTGTTGCCTTGGCGAAAGCGGTCAGGTTGGAAGAACAGAACCGGAGGACGCAACTGACCGGAATGAAGGCGATCAAGGATTATCTTGTCCGTGAGCTGAAGGAGATCGACGGTGTTACAATTCACACGCCAGCTGCAAACTCAGCCCCTCACATCGTCTGTTTTTCAGTAGCGGGGCAGAAAGGCGAAGTGTTGGTCCATGCGCTGGAGGAAGAGGGAGTAATCGTATCGACGACAAGTGCGTGTTCTTCGAAACAGAATGCACCAGCATCAACCTTGCAGGCGATGGGCGTACAGGAGCAGGAAGCACGAGGCGCGATCCGTATTTCGCTCGGCTATGGGAACACGATGGAAGAGGCCGAGAAGATGATGGAGGCGCTCAGGGGAATTTTACAAAGACTAAAAAGGGTAACGAGGCGAAGAGGATGAATTATGATAGAATTTTGATCCGCTACGGCGAAATGTCGCTAAAAGGAAAAAACCGCAAGCATTTTGTTACGAAGCTGAAAAAGAATATAAAGTTCATATTGCGTGATTTTGAAGGTGTGAAGGTTGAATCGCAGTGGGACAGGATGTATGTTGTCCTGAATGGAGAGCCAGCGGATGAGGTGATTTCCGCGATGAAAAACGTGTTCGGCATCCAATCGTTCAGCCCGGCAATCAAAACGAAAAAGGACATCGAGGAAATCAGGAAAGCGGCACTGCACATCATTTCTCAGGCACATAAAAAGGGCGGCACATTCAAGGTCTCTGCAAGACGGGCGGATAAGACATTTGAATACGATACAAACGGCCTGAATCATGCGGTCGGCGCCCATATCCTGCTCAATACAGAGGACATCAAGGTCGATGTGAGAAATCCGGACATCAACCTGATCGTGGAGGTCCGCCACGAGGCTGCATATGTTTCAGGAGAGGTTATCCAGGGGGCAGGAGGGTTCCCGGCAGGTTCATCGGGAAAAGCGATGCTGATGCTTTCGGGCGGAATCGACAGCCCGGTTGCCGGTTATCTGATGATGAAGCGCGGGGTTGGCCTCGAAGCTGTCCATTTCCACAGCCCTCCTTTTACAAGTGAAAGGGCAAAGCAAAAGGCGCTCGACTTGGCGATGAAGCTTGCTCAATATAGCGGCAGCATCAAAGTCCACCTCGTTCCTTTTACAGCGATCCAGGAAAAGATTCATGAAGTGATTCCTGAAGGGTATTCCATGACAGCAACAAGAAGAATGATGCTGAAAATAACGGATGCCATCCGTGAAAAACGCGAGGGATTGGCCATCGTAACGGGCGAAAGTCTTGGCCAGGTGGCGAGCCAGACGATGGACAGTATGTTTGCAATCAATGATGTTACGTCTACGCCGATGCTGCGTCCGCTCATCGCAATGGACAAACTTGAAATCATTAAAATCGCCGAAGAAATCGACACAATGGAAATTTCCAATCGTCCGTATGAGGACTGCTGCACCATCTTTACACCGCCGGCTCCTAAAACGAAGCCGAAGAAGGACAAAATGATTGCGATGGAAAGCAAATTTGATTGGACAGAGCTGTTAAAAGAAGCTCTGGAAGGCGTTGAAACGATTCAAATCAGCGCAAGAAGGCGTGAACAGGAAGAACTGAGCGACCTGTTCTGACGGCATGGCAAAATTGCCTTGTCCGTGGAACAATTACCAGCACGGATAGTGAATGAACGCATGTGGTTCCGCACACTCTATTGTTACAAGGAGGTGGAAATCACATGGCAAGCAACAACAGTAATCAACTACTAGTTCCTGGCGCAGAGCGGGCTCTTGAGCAAATGAAAGTTGAGATTGCTTCAGAATTCGGTGTTAATCTTGGCGCAGAAACTACTTCCCGTGCTAATGGTTCAGTCGGCGGAGAAATCACAAAGCGCCTAGTATCTATGGCCCAGCAACAAATCGGCGGCCGTCAATAACTTTAAATGAATAAAATGGCTAGAGGAAGCGGTAGTTGCCGCTTCCTCTTTACTTTCGCACCAAAAAGTTTTTCAATATTTATATCATTTTGTATAATGGGAGAAACGAGCTGAAGGAGGAGACGACATGAAACGTGAAGATTTGCTTGCCCCTGAACAGTACAACATCGTGAACGAAATGGAAAAACATGCGAAAGACCAAGAGAAACTCGCGATCATCTGGGAAGATGAGCAGGGAGAGAAAAAGCAATGTACATACGAGCAGCTGTTGCGCAGCGCCTGCAAGATCGGCAATGTTTTTAAAGAGGAGGGGCTTGATAAGGGGGATACCGTTCTTGTCATGCTGCCGCGTCTGATTGAAGCATATGAGGTATATACGGCTGCCTTGAAGCTCGGTTTGGTCGTCATTCCAAGTTCTGAAATGCTTAAGCCGCACGACTTGCAATACAGAATCAGCCATGGCGATGTCAAAGGGGTCATTTGCCATGCACCGTGTCTTGATCAATTTGACGGTGTTGAAAACATGGAAGGCGTTCGCAAGTTTGTCATCGGCGGGGAAAGAGACGGCTGGCTTCCGCTGAATGCCCTGATGGAAACGGCATCGGCTGATTTGGAGACAGCACAAACACTTCAGTCAGACACCGCTTTTTTATCCTATACGTCCGGGACGACTGGCAATCCAAAAGGGGTTGTCCATACCCATGGCTGGGGGTATGCCCATCTGCGAACAGCCGCGGCGAACTGGCTTTGCATCCGGGAAAGCGATATTGTTTGGGCGACTGCAGCTCCAGGCTGGCAAAAATGGATTTGGAGCCCTTTCCTATCTGTGCTCGGGACGGGGGCAACCGGTTTTGTTTACAATGGGAAATTCAATGCACAGAAATATTTGGAGTTATTGGAGCGTTATCAGGTAAACGTTCTATGCTGCACGCCGACAGAGTACCGGCTGATGGCGAAGGAGGAACGTCTTGGTGATTATGATCTATCGGGATTGCACAGTGCGGTGTCTGCGGGTGAGCCGCTGAACCGGGAAGTGATCGATACCTTTAAAAAGTTGTTTGACCTTAGTGTCAGAGATGGATATGGCCAGACAGAAAATACGCTTCTTGTCGGGATTACAAAGGAGATGGAGCTGAAGCCCGGGTCGATGGGCAAGCCAACGCCCGGCAACCGTGTCGAAATCATTGATGAACAAGGAAATCCCTGTGCTGCAGGAGAGGTCGGTGACATTGCCGTCCATAAGGACACACCGGCCCTTTTCAAACAGTATTACAAGGATCCGGAGCGGACAGCGATCCAGTTTCGCGGAGAGTATTATGTGACGGGGGACAGGGCGAGGAAGGATGAGGATGGTTATTTCTGGTTTGAAGGGCGGAGCGATGATATTATCATCAGCTCGGGATATACTATCGGCCCGTTCGAGGTTGAGGATGCTCTCGTCAAGCATCCGGCTGTCCAGGAATGTGCCGTTGTGGCAAGCCCCGATCCAGAGAGGGGCAGTGTCGTCAAGGCTTTCGTAGTTTTACGCCCTGAAGCATTCGAAGATCGGGAAGGGCTTGTCAAAAAGCTGCAGGATCACGTGAAGGAAATGACCGCCCCCTATAAATATCCGCGGAAAATCGAATTCGTCGATGAACTGCCGAAAACCATTTCAGGCAAGATCAGGCGGGTGGAGCTGCGCAAAATGGAGACGGGCCAAACTCAGCTGTAAAGAGGGGTGCAGATGAAAACAATCATTTCAAACGGGACCATTTATACGATGGAAAATGCAGGGGTGCGCGTAGAGGCAGTTGTCACAGAAGACGATCAAATTATTGCCTGCGGGTCTGCATCCGAAATGGAAAAACAGTTTGCAGGAGAAATTGAGGAAAGGATCGATTTGCAGGGGAGGACGATGTTTCCGGGATTTGTGGACAGTCACATGCATCTTGTCGGACACGGTGAATCCTTGCTGACTTTGTCACTCTCTAAAATGAAATCAAAAGACGAGCTTCTTGAAGCTGTAAGGAAGCAGGCGGAGATTATACCAGCCGGCGAATGGATCATCGGAGAAGGCTGGAATGAGAACGCATGGCCGGATTCATCTCCGCCGTCTGCCGTGGAACTGGACAAGGCAGCTCCTGCTCACCCTGTTATGCTAAAGCGCGTCTGCCGGCATGCGATCACGGTCAACACAAGAGCGCTCACTCTTGCAGGTATTACAGAAAGTACACAAAGCCCTCACGGTGGTGTAATCAGTCGTGATGCAAAAGGAAAGCTGGACGGCATTCTGAAGGATGAGGCCCAAAATCTGATTTATGAGCGGATGCCGCCAAAAGACGATACATATGTGGCAAGAGCCCTTGAAACGGCAATCCGAAGCTGTTGGAGCCTCGGGCTGACAGGCGGCCATACGGAAGACCTCAGCTATTATGGGAGCTGCCGGCAAGTGATCGATGCCTTTTCCCATGTAGTGGAGGAGAAGGGGCTCCCATTCCGGGCTCATCTGCTTATCCATCATAAAGTCCTTGATGACTGGGAGAAAGAAAGTCCGGAACACCGCCGCGGCACGAGCATGCTTGAATTCGGCGCTGTGAAAGTGTTCGTTGATGGTTCCCTTGGCAGCAGAACAGCGCTTCTAAGCAGGCCGTATGCCGATGACCCGTCTACATCGGGGCTAGCTGTTCATTCACAGGTAGAACTGAAGGCGATTGTTGTAAAAGCGAGGAGCAAGGGGATGGCGGTTGCCGCCCATTTAATAGGCGATCTCGCATTTGAGCGCTTCCTTGATGTGATTGAAGAACATCCGCCTCCAGCAGGGGAGCGGGACCGGCTGATCCATGGACAGATCCTCCGGCCTGAGCTGATTGAAAGGGCTGAAAGGCTGCCGGTTGTCGTCGATATCCAGCCTGCCTTCGTCCTATCCGACTTTCCTTGGGTAATCGACCGGATCGGCAAGGAAAAAATGACAGATAACTATGCTTGGAAAACGATGCTTGGAGCGGGACTGCACTGTGCAGGAGGATCGGATGCCCCGATTGAATCGGCAGATCCGCTTCTCGGCATCTATGCGGCTGTCACAAGAAAGAGGCAGGAAGATGGCGCCGTTTATATGCCGGAACAACGTCTTTCCATGTTCGAAGCCATCTCGCTTTATACGACAGGAAGCGCCTATGCGTCCGGCCACGAGCACGACAGGGGCATGATCAAGCCGGGCTTCACGGCTGATTTTACTGTTCTCAGTCATGATCCTTTTCAAATTAGGGAAGATGAGATCCTTCATGCATATCCCGTAATGGTCATCGTTGGCAGCAAAGTCGTCTACCAACATGACAGGATAACAACATAAAATAACTGTCAAATAAAAACCTGGCCCTGTCCCTTTAGCGGAAGAAAAGTGATTGAATGTTTCTTCCGCTTTCCTTTATAATGGACTAATATTTCGAGAATCTAAATAATAGGGGTAGTGCCATCATGGATACAAATGAAAAAGAAGGATTGTTTTTTGCTTTTTCGGCTTATTTGCTTTGGGGGATATTGCCGATCTATTGGAAGCTGCTCGGACATGTGCCGTCAGGAGAAGTACTGATGAACCGGATTTTTTGGTCATTCTTTTTCATGCTGCTGCTGCTCGCCGTGACCCGGAAGTTCCATCAATTCACGGGGAGCCTGAGACGGTTAAAAGAGCAGCCGAAGCAAGGTGCAGCCTTATTGCTTGCGTCGGTCCTGATCAGCCTGAATTGGTTTTTATTTATCTGGGCTGTCAACATGGAGAAGATGGTCGAGACGAGTCTCGGG
Organism: Lederbergia sp. B243.17; assembly: GCF_057657925.1. Classification (NCBI taxonomy): domain Bacteria; kingdom Bacillati; phylum Bacillota; class Bacilli; order Caryophanales; family Bacillaceae; genus Lederbergia; species Lederbergia sp. B243.17. The sequence goes on along the minus strand of NZ_JBWBKF010000097.1, from coordinate 237,345 downwards.
TATTATATGAACCCGCTTGTCAGCGTCGTACTTGGCGTGGTCGTACTCAAAGAAAAGTTGGCCGCCGCCCAAATCTGGTCATTTTTGCTGGCCCTTGTCGGAGTTGGGATCATGACAGCGTCCTACGGTCAGTTTCCGTGGATTGCCTTCGGTCTTGCTTTTTCATTCGGGCTTTACGGCCTTGTGAAAAAAATGGTTCAAGTAGACTCTTCGGTAGGTCTCGCGCTTGAAACGATGGCGATCATGCCGGTTGCCCTTTTGTATATGGCAGTCCTCTTTTTCAAGAATGACAGTTCATTATTTTCCGGCTCGGCTGCTACGGATCTGGGGCTTATGGCATCCGGTGTTGTCACAGCTATCCCGCTGCTGTTTTTTGCAAAGGGAGTGCGCCATCTGCCTCTGAATGTGATGGGTTTCATGCAATATATTGCGCCTACCCTTATGCTCATTCTTGGTGTCTTTTTCTACCATGAGCCATTCAGCGGTGAGCAGCTCCTCGCTTTTGCTTTCATTTGGACTGCGCTGGCCATTTATACTTTTACCGCTTTTCGAAACAAACGGAAGCGGCTTTCGCAAGATAAAGTGAAGCTTAAGACGAAGGAATTGCACTAAGAACTCCTTATGTCGTGAAACGTACCCGGTGTTTGATCGTTGACAATTGTCCGGGCATTTTGCCATAATGAACGTACAATCGAATCAGGAATCCTTCGGGGCCGGGTGAAATTCCCGACCGGCGGTGATGAACTTTGTTCTAAGTCCGTGACCCGTATGCCTTATGGTTTGCGGTGGATCTGGTGAGAATCCGGAGCCGACAGTTAAAGTCTGGATGGGAGAAGGAGAATTGCGTTTTAAAGACGAACTTTTAAACGTTTATTTCGTGATGAGAATAATGATTTTATGCGGAAGCTTTGGTTACATCTGAGGCTTTCAGCTTGGCCGTGCCGGAAATGATTTGGCATCGGTGCAGTCATTTATCTTTCCAGCCCCGTACTTAATTGTGCGGGGCTTTGTTTGTTACTTAGGGAATAAATGAACGGGGAGGCATGCTTATTGCTTGCGGAAGATTATATGAAGATGGCCCTTCAGCTTGCTGAGGGTGTGGAGGGACAAACATCTCCAAACCCGCCCGTAGGCGCTGTCGTTGTCAAGAACGGCCGGATTCTCGGCTTTGGTGCTCACCTGGAAGCGGGAACGGCCCACGCGGAAGTCACTGCAATCAAGATGGCCGGGAAGGAAGCGGAAGGTGCAGACTTGTATGTTACGCTGGAACCATGCTCCCATACCGGAAAAACGCCGCCTTGCGCCGAACTGGTCATTGCATCTCGGCTGAAAAACGTGTGGGTGGCATGCCAAGATCCGAATCCGCTCGTCGCAGGCCGCGGAATCCAAGCGATCCGCCGGGCGGGCATCCATGTGGAGACAGGTATGTGTGAACAGGAAGCCCATAAATTGTATGAACCTTTTTTCCATTATATTCAATCAAAAACCCCCTATGTAACGATCAAATCTGCCGTGACGGCAGACGGAAAGACTGCGGCCTTTACCGGCTCAAGCAAATGGATTACGAGCAGCGAGGCTCTCTTTGATGTCCATAAAATGCGGCATCGGCATGACGCTATACTCGTCGGAATCCATACGATACTCCAAGATAACTCCCTTCTAACCACCAGATTGCCCCTAGGTGGAAAAAATCCCATTCGAATTGTGCTGGATACGCATTTGCGTATTCCGGAAAATGCAAATGTGCTGACCGATTCATCGGCCAGGACAATGATCGTCTGTGGGAAAAACGCATCCACAGAAAAGGAAAAAAGACTAAGGCAAAATAAGATCGAAATCCTCCGCCAGAAGACCGAGAGAATTGAACTGCGCCCGCTGCTTGAGGAGCTTGGTTCGCTTGGCATTATGACTCTGTTTGTTGAAGGGGGAGCCGAAGTGAACGCTTCTTTTTTGAAGGAGCATGCTTTCAATCGCCTCGTTTTGTACATTGCGCCAAAGATTATCGGAGGAAGGACCGCTCCTGGTCCTGTCGGCGGCGAAGGAATCGAAGAGATGGCCGATGCGTTTTTGCTCGATTTCATTGATGTTGAAAAAATCGGCCCGGATCTGAAGGTAACAGCGAAGCCTAAAAAGGAGCGTGAAGTTTGATTGTTTACTGGAATCATAGAGGAAATCGGCACGGTCGAAAAAATCGTGAAAGGCGCACAATCGCTGACGCTTACCATTGTGGCAGAACAAATCCTTGAAGACATGCGGACAGGAGACAGTATTGCGGTGAACGGTGTCTGCTTGACAGTGACCGGATTCACTGCCGGCCGTTTCAGCGCCGACGTGATGCCGGAAACCTTTCGTGGGACCTCGCTTGCTGGCCTAAAGTACGGATCTAGGGTGAACCTGGAGCGCGCAATGGCTGCTGGCGGCCGTTTCGGAGGCCATTTTGTGACGGGCCATGTTGATGGGACAGGAACAATCATAAAAAAGCATCAGCAGGATAATGCCCTATATATGACGATTTCCATCCCGGGGGAATTTTCACCGTATTTGACTGGAAAGGGCTCTGTTGCCGTCGATGGAACTTCGCTCACTGTTTTCGGAACAGACGACGATTGCTTTACGGTCGCACTCATCCCCCATACGCAAAAAGGGACGGTTTTAGCAGAAAAGAATATCGGAGACAGTGTGAACGTTGAATGCGACATGATCGCAAAAACAATTTGGCGAATGGCTGAAAAAGAAGAGTCAAAGGGCGGTGGCATAACAGAAGCATTGCTGCGCAGCAGCGGATTTCTTGATTGATAAAGAAATGGAGGGAAGACGATGTTTGATTCGATTGAAGAAGCACTTGAGGATCTGGCGGAAGGAAAAGTTGTTATCGTTGTCGACGATGAGAATCGCGAGAACGAAGGGGACTTTATCGGTCTTGCCGATAAAGTGACCCCGGAGATGGTCAATTTTATGGCGAAAGAGGGCCGTGGATTAATCTGTGTGCCGATCATAGGCGAGAGAGCGGCACAATTTGGGCTTAAAATGATGGCGGAAAGGAACAGCGATCCTCACCAAACCGCCTTTACGGTCTCTGTCGACCACTCAACAACCTCGACAGGCATCAGCGCTTTTGAGCGGGCCAGAACGATTGAAGAACTCATGAATGATGAAGCGAAAAGCGAAGATTTCAAGCAGCCGGGACATGTATTCCCACTCATTGCTAAAGAGGGCGGGGTTCTGGAAAGGGCCGGCCATACGGAAGCGGCAGTTGATCTAGCCAAAATGGCAGGTGCGAAGCCTGCAGGTGTCATCTGCGAAATTTTGAACGAGGATGGAACGATGGCTAGAGTTCCGCAGCTTCGGAAGATTGCCGACCGCTTTCGTTTGAAGATGATTACGATTGAGGCGCTCATAGACTATCGAAAGAAATCGGAAACGACGGTAAGCCGGGAAGCGGAGATTGAATTGCCTACAGCATACGGGCATTTCCGTGCGATCGGCTATACCGACAATCTAACAAGAAAAGAGCACATTGCCATTATTAAAGGAGATTTGTCTACATCTGAGCCAGTATTGCTGCGCGTCCATTCAGAATGCCTGACTGGAGACGCATTCGGCTCTTTCCGCTGTGACTGCGGTCCGCAGCTGGAGGCTGCCCTCAGGCAGATCGAAGAGCATGGAAGGGGCGTCCTTCTCTACATGAGACAAGAAGGCCGCGGCATCGGACTGATCAATAAATTGAAGGCTTATAAGCTGCAGGAGGAAGGGTTCGACACCGTCGAGGCGAATCAACGGCTCGGTTTTCCGGCGGATCTGCGGGACTATCATGCCAGCGCAGCAATCATCAAGGATCTCGGCATCACTTCCGTCAAGCTGATGACGAATAATCCGCGGAAAATCGCAGGCTTAGAGGGCCATGATGTGAATGTGGCAGAAAGGGTGCCCATCCAAATGCCTTCTAAGGACGAAAATAAAGCATATTTAAAAACAAAAGCCGAGAAGCTCGGCCATCTTATTAGAATCTAGGAGGAGAATGATGAAAACTATCTATGAAGGTAACTTGGTTGGATCAGGACTGAAGATTGGAATTGTTGTTGCGAGATTCAATGAATTCATTACGGGAAAACTGTTGAGTGGAGCGGAGGATGCTCTAAGAAGGCACGGCGTTGAGGAGGACTTTATCGAGGTAGCATGGGTGCCCGGTGCATTTGAAATACCTCTCGTCGCGGAAAGAATGGCAGCCTCGAAGAAATACGATGCCGTCATCACCCTCGGCACAGTCATCCGCGGCTCGACTCCCCATTTTGAATACGTGAGCAGCGAGACGGCGAAAGGAGTGGCCCAGGCAGGAATGAAATCGGGTGTTCCGGTTATATTCGGGGTCCTTACGACAGAATCAATAGAACAAGCAATTGAACGTGCAGGAACGAAAGCCGGGAACAAAGGATGGGATGCGGCTGTTTCCGCCATCGAAATGGCGAATCTGATGCGTACGTTCGGGTAAACGATTCAGCATCGAGAGGCGTGCTTATATGGAAAAAAAGAAAGCCCCGGGACCCGTCATGAAGACGGAGCCCGAGGCTTTTTCTTGTTTTACAAGAACGAACGTTTTACTTTTTCCCAGAAGGAGTTGTCTTTCAGCTTGACGGTTTTGATCCGTTTTTCGCTTAATTCGACTTTGATTTCATCAACCTGCTGAATGCTGAGCGCTTCGTTGTCCATCCCCATGATAGGGAAGTCGTTGCCGTCTGGAGCCACTTTCAGCTCCAGAGTACGGTCTCCGCTCAGGATGAAGGAAGAACCAAGCGTACGATAGCGGTTGTTGTTCATCGAAGCAAGCTCGCTTACCTGCATACAAGGCAGCAGTGGATCGACAACTGCGCCGAGGGTTGATTTATTATAGCCGGTGCTTCCTGTCGGGGTGGAAATGACAAGCCCGTCACCGCGAACCGTTTCAAAATGAAGGCCATCGATGAACAAGTCCATTACAAGTGTCCGGATAATTCCTGAACGAATCGTGAACTCATTCAGGCAATAGAAGGAACCTTCCTGGTCAACATCGACTTTTATGACAGGATATCTTCTTACTTCAATCTGATCCTGAGTCATCGCATCGATCATGTCATGAAGATTTTCCAAGTGGAAGTCGCAGTACATGCCTAGTACTGTATCGGAAGAAATGCCGGCATACAGGCAATCTTCACGGAAGCCGGTTTTTCTTACTGCTTGGAGAAATGTGCCGTCTCCACCGATGCTGACAATGATATTCGCATCTTTATGGTCGTCAACAATGCTGAAATCATACCGCTCTGCAGATTCATATAAATTGGCGATCTGTTTTTCTGATACCGGATCTTCCTTATGAAAAAAGTAAATATTATTTCTTTTATCCATGTTTATCATCCTTCCTTATAGGCTGCTTTTATCTTTATTCCCCGCTTTAGGGGACGTTATGTATTCGAACGAAATCGGATTCCTCTTCTTTTCGCTCAGCACCCTTCCACAGTGTATCATGTTTTTGAAACTTATTTCCAGACTGATGCGTATAGACAAGTGGAAGAGAAGGAGGAGGTATGGAAATGAATGCGAAACGATGGGGAGCTTTGGGTGTCGCAGCGATAGTTGTCTTTGCTTCGTTGATGATCAACATGGCTAGCTCCCTTATTTCCGGTGAAATGAAGAAGACAATCGGCATGACTGGCCCTTTTGCAGAAGAAGTGGTCGAGGCCGGCAATCCTGCCAGGAAAATCGTAGTGCTGGAAGTGAATGGGGTCATCCAGGAGATGGAGCCATCCCTATTTTCATCAGAAAGCTATGTACATAAGGATTTTATGAAAAAATTGAATATGGCAAAGGATGATAAAACGGTTGCGGGTATCGTACTCCGAGTGAATTCCCCGGGCGGCGGGACAAACGAGTCTGCTGAAATTCATCAAAAACTTGTGCAGATCAGGGAAGAAACGAAGAAGCCCGTATACATCTCAATGGGAGCGATGGCAGCTTCCGGCGGTTACTATATTTCCGCACCTGCCGAAAAAATTTACGCCAGTCCAGAAACATTGACAGGGTCGCTCGGCGTTATCATGCAAAGCGTCAATGTGAGTGGGTTAGCCGAGAAATACGGTGTTGATTTCATGACGATCAAGAGCGGCCCATACAAGGATATCATGAGTCCGTATCGGGAGATGACCGATAGTGAAAAGGAAATTCTCCAGTCGATGCTGAAAAACTCCTATGACGAATTCGTGAGAGTTATATCTGAAGGAAGAAATATGCCGGAAAGCAAGGTCCGTGAACTGGCGGACGGCAGAATTTATGATGGCCGGCAGGCGAAGGACAATGGACTGATCGACGGGTTCGGTTACCAGGAAGATGTGATCGACGCATTAAAAAAGGATCATAAGCTAGAAGGAGCGCAAGTGGTCAAGTATTCATCGGCCAGCTTCGGTTTCGGGTCACTATTCGGCGCTGCAGCCCAGAAACTAAGCGGAAAGCAGGCTGAAATGTCCGGAGTGCTTGAAATGCTGACAAACGCAAATTCGCCTAGACTTATGTATTTATACACCGAATAGGAGGGAAAGGGATGAATATGGAAATAGAACAGCCCTCTTTCCGCTATGCCGGCTTTTGGATGAGGTTCTGGGCGTATTTGCTCGACCTGATTATAGTCATGAGCTTAAACGCAATGATTGTGAAGCCGATTTTTCGCGCCTCGGGACTGTCGTTGAACCAGTCAGGTTTTATTACCCCGTACGGTCTGGCTGCAGGTCTTGTTTTTTACCTGTATTTCATCTTGATGACGAAATACTTTGGCCAGACGCTCGGAAAGATGGTTTTCGGCCTAAGGGTCGCACCGCTTAAGGAGGAAAAGCTTTCCTGGGCGACAGTCATCTTTCGGGAGGGGATCGGCAGATATATAAGTGCCACAATCTCTCTCTTGTATATTGTCGTTGCATTCACGCCAAAAAAACAGGGCGTCCACGACCTGTTTGCTGATACGACAGTCGTTCACGACAATGGGAAAAGATTGAGAGCTGCCCATATGTAACAAGGACCCGTTTCTATGGGAACCAGGGTTAGACTGTAGACAAAAGGGTTGGAAATCGATGATTTCCAACCCTTTTCTTATTGCTGGCGTTTTCTATGTTAAAGATACACTTCCGAAATTTCACATTGCTTGACTATAGTCATGTGAGGTAATCATCAAAGGAAGAGAACTCCTTATTGAACAAAAACCTTAGCGTTACGAAATCAAAATAGGAAAAAATATAAATTTGCTTTTTTATAAATTTCGTAATCGTGATAAACTGATACGAGCGTAAACTTAATCAAACAGAGGTGTGAAATGGCTTTTATCGGAATTGTTACTCTTATCTTATTCATTCTTTTCTTGGCTTGTTATTTAAAGGATCCTAGAAAAATTATTAATGGATTTCTGTTTAACCTGTTTGTTTGTTCATTACTAGTCTTTTGTGGCTATGTAGGATTCAGCTCAAATATTATGTTTCTCAAGATAATCGCTCTAATTCCGACTCTTTTATTTCTGCTTTTTATCTCAGCGTTTGGACTAGTGGCTCTAGCTATAGGATTTTTTTTAAATGGCCGAGTCCTGATGAAAAAAGAAAGCCGGCGTCTGGCCAACAGTTTAACATTTATTATGGGTATATTTCTTCTGTTATTAGTACTCTTCCGCATTGTGAACATCAGACAATTTCTACCTGATTTTACTGAACCTTTATATGTCAGCGCTGACTTATTAATCGTATATTTCTTCTTGCACTTAACCAATTTTTTAACTGCCTATTTCTTATATCAATTTAATAAGCCGAAATTTAACCAAGACTTTATCATCGTGCTCGGCAGTGGGTTAATTAACGATAAAGTCCCGCCGCTTTTGGCCAGTCGAATTAATAAGGCGATTGATTTTTATCGGAAGCAAGCAGCTGCCGCTTTTCCGCCTAAAATAATTTTCTCAGGCGGGCAAGGGCCCGATGAAAACGTCCCAGAAGCGGAAGCCATGCGGAAGTATGCTGTAGAGAAAGGAATTCCTTTGGAGCACACATTAACAGAAACTCGTTCAGTTAATACCTTCCAGAATATGCTTTATTCAAAGCAACTCATGGATTCAGTGAGATGGTAAATATAACAGCATATTTACGACAAACAATTTCCATCTATTCAGAGCCAGCTTATATGCAAAAAAGGCAGGCTTAAAAAGCCAAGGCATTGGCTCGAAAACTGTCTTCTATTATTGGCTGAATGCTATGATACGCGAATATATCGCCATCATTGTGATGCAGCGGAAACGCCATACCATTGTCGTTGGGGGCGTTTTAGGATTAAGCATCCTTCTATACCTTGTTTCACTTATATCTACTTAACCAAGAGGACACGAGGCTATTGATTTAATTGATTAACCTCCTTTTTACCCCGGCATTAAAGCGTGCATCTTATTTAATAGAGTTGGCTATATTCTTTGGTCCCCATACCCATAAATTTGCTCTAAACCCGCTTCGTAAAGAAGCGGGTTTATTTTAATTGATGATGGAAAAGCTGGATAGCGGAGGGATGTTCATGAAGTTCCTTGCCATTTTGCTTATCGTCCTGCTCATAGGGGCGGTATGCCTACTGTTCACGAAGATAACAATAACCGTTACTGCCCAGATCGATGAAGTTGCCCAGTATGCCGATTGGACAGTGAAGGCCGTGTTTGGCATCCTTTCAATAAAAAGACGGATGGATCTGGATATGCTGTTGCAAAAGGCACGGAGCGATAAGCCTGCGCCTTCCGCTGGCAGGATGAGCCTGAAACAATATGCGGGAGTGGGGCCGGAGCTTAGAAGAATGGCCAGAAAAGTGACAATCCGTTCATTCACATGGAGGACTAGCATTGGGCTTGGCGACGCTGCCGATACGGCAATAGCTTACGGCAGCCTGTGGACAGTGAAAGCAGGTATCATATCTCTTATGGAAAGTGCGATGTCCATGAAGAAAAAACAGGTCGAAATTGAGCCCGATTTCCAAAGGATGATGCTGAAAACCCGCCTCAAATGTATGATGGACATCCGGGCCGGAAATGCTATCCTGGAGGCTTTTAGGATATATAGGAAAATGAAAAGGAATTCGGTTCATTCCGTGAATGAAGACAGGAGGAGCGTACATGGCGGAGCATCCCATTAAAGATTTAATGACAACGGCAATGGAAAATTTGAAGCAAATGATAGATGTAAATACAATCATCGGGGATCCTGTGGAAACCCCTGATGGCGGAATCGTACTTACGGTGTCCAAAGTAGGCTTCGGCTTTGCGGCAGGTGGCAGTGAATTTACCGGAGGAGGCTCCTCGGACAGCCAGAGCGGGAGCAGCCTGCCATTCGGCGGGGGAAGCGGGGGCGGCGTCTCCATCACACCAATCGCTTTTCTCGTTATCAATAAAGACGGCGTCCAAATGCTGCATCTCCAGCAAAAACCTCAATTTATGGAAAGACTGCTCGAAATCGCACCGATGGCAGCCGAAAAAATCCAACAAATCATGAACGAATCCGGCCAAAGCAAAAACAGCCAGCAACAAAAAAACAAAGACAGCAACAGCAACTCCTCCAAACAAAGCGACAACAAAGAACAAAAACAAAACAGCGATAAAGAAGACGAGAACAAAGAAAAAAATAGCGACAACAAAAACAGCGACCAAAACACCGAAAACAAAGACAGCAAAGACGAAGAAAAAGACAAGAAAAAAAGCGAACTAGACTTTGATATCTAAAGAAAAGCGGAGGCGCCTTGCTCAGCTGCGACAAGCATAAGACGAAGCTGGAAAAAGGCGCTTTCCAGCCTTTCTCCAGCTTTGGCTTATGACCTCGAGCAGCTGGGCGCCGGAGCTGGACAAAGAAAAGCGGAGGCGCCTGTTCATCGGCGTACAAACTGGAGGGAAGCCAACGAGATAAAGGAAACACGACGACGCAGGAGTCGATGTTGACTTATCGTAGGCGGCTGCCCGAAGTTTGCCAGCCGATAGGCGCCGGAGCTGGACAAAGAAATGCGGAGGCGATTGATCAGGGGCGACAAGCGCTGGAGAAAAAGCACGGGTGGGTGATGTCCAACCCACCTGTGCTTTTTCGAAGCGACCTCGAGCAGCTAGGCGCCGGAGCTGGACAAAGAAAAGCGGAGGCGCCTGTCCATCGGCATACAAACTGGAGGGAAGCCAACGAGATCGACAAGCGCTGGAGAAAAGCACAGGTGGGTGATGTCCAACCCACCCGTGCTTTTTCGAAGCGACCTCAAGCGCTTTTTGCTTGCAACCATGGAAATTTTCGACAATGATAGAGACAGACTCAACTGAAGGAGGAATAAACAATGGCAAAGGTAACATTCAAGGGAAGTCCGATTACGCTGCTTGGCAATGAAGTAAAGGTTGGTGACCAGGCACCTGATTTCACAGTACTCGCAAATGATCTTTCAGAAGTGAAATTCGGCGATTTTGAGAAAAATGTGAGAATCATCAGTGTTGTGCCGTCTGTCGACACAGGTGTTTGCGCTGCTCAGACAAAGCGCTTCAATGAGGAAGCAGCCAATTTGAATGCGCAAGTGATCACTATTTCTGCTGACCTGCCATTCGCCCAGGCGAGATGGGCACAGGAGAATGGACTAACAGCAGCAAAAATCTTTTCCGACTACCGCGACCTATCCTTCGGCGAAGCTTATGGTACGGTGATGCAGGAACTCCGCCTGCTGGCAAGAAGTGTGTTCGTCATCGATAGCAGCGACAAAGTGGTCTATGTAGAATATGTAAGCGAAGGAACGAATCATCCGCAGTACGATGATGCTATCGACGCGGCAAAATCTGCTAAGTAATTATTTCCGTGTTTTTGCAGCGAATCTGATATACTTGTAACCCTGAGTGTCTGTGCACTTGGGGTTTTCGCTTGTATGCCCGGAATTTTGCCGGAATGGCGTTTTTCTTGTTTCACTGCCGGTTGGAGGGATAAAATAGGAGTACAAAGAAGTGGCGCGGTTCAACCGGACACTTTTTTGCAGGCTGGCAGAGTACAGTTGAGTCTGGACAGGAGGACTAAGCATGAAATTGGCGCCGATAGAAGTTTTATTTAACGTTATCGACCAAACCGCAGGCATTTTGCAGGAAGAGCTGTCTTGTACATATTTGGATGCAATCGCCGAGACAGGGGAAAATCTGTTTCAGCAGGCGGTTTTACAGGAAGATATGAATGAAGTTGCGAAAAAGCGGCTGATGAAAAAATACAGTGAAATCCATCTTGGAACTTATACAAAAGAGGATATCCGGAAAGCCTATCAATTGGCGATTTTAAAAGGGATGAAAGGCAATGTTCAGCCCAATCACCAAATGACTCCGGATACGATCGGTTACATGATCAGTTATCTTGCCGGAAAGTTTTTAGAAGACCGGCAGCGCCTATCTATTCTAGATCCGGCCGCCGGAACAGCGAATTTGCTGTGCACGATTTTGAACAGGCTGGAGGACAAGGTAATATCCGCGTTCGGCGTAGAGGTGGATGAGGTGCTAATCCGCCTTGCGTATGTCGGTGCGAATCTCCAAGAGCAGCCGATCGAGTTTTATCATCAGGATGCACTGGAACCGCTCTTCATCGATCCGGTTGACGCCGTCTTTTGCGATCTGCCGGTAGGCTATTATCCGGACGATGTACAAGCATCCGGGTATGAGCTGAAGAGGGACAGCGGACATTCCTACGCACATCATCTTTTCATCGAACAAAGCATCCGCCATACAGCGCCCGGGGGATATCTCTTCTTCCTCATCCCTAATGGTCTTTTTGAAAGCGAAGAGGCACCGAAGCTTCAGGCGTTCCTGAAAAAACATGTTCATATCCAGGGGATCATTCAGCTTCCGCTATCCACATTTGCCAATGAGGATGCTGCGAAAAGCATTATGATCTTGCAGAAACAGAATGAAGGCATCAAGCCGCCGAAAGAAGTGCTTTTGGCGACGCTCCCTAAGCTGTCCAATAAAGAGTCATTGGACAAAATGATTCGCAAAATGGATCAGTGGTTCACAGAAAATAAACAACATCAAGAGGAGGGTCTTGATTGGTAAAAATCATGGCAGTAAACGCAGGCAGTTCATCGTTGAAATTTCAACTTATCGTGATGCCGGAAGAACAAGAAATTGCAAAAGGACTTATTGAAAGAATCGGTTTAAAGGATTCTGTGTTTTCGATTTCATTTAATGGGAAACGTCACAAAGAAACTCTCGACATCCCGAATCACAGTGTGGCAGTAGAGATTCTCCTGGACAGACTTGTCTCACTCGGAGTCATTTCCTCACTTCAAGATATTCAAGGAGTTGGTCATAGGGTTGTCCATGGCGGTGAAGTTTTCCGTGACTCCGCCCTTGTAGATGATGAAGCGCTGGCAAATATTGAAAAGCTGTCGGAGCTTGCACCGCTTCATAATCCGGCCAATGCGACAGGAATCAAGGCATTTAGAGAGATTCTTCCCGACGTTCCGGAAGTGGCTGTCTTCGATACGGCTTTCCATCAGACGATGCCGGAAAACTCCTTTTTATACAGTTTGCCGTATGAATACTACAAAAAGTACGGAATCCGTAAATATGGCTTCCATGGCACTTCCCATAAATATGTATCCGAGCGTGCGGCAGAATTGCTGGAACGGCCTTTATCCCAGCTCCGTCTCATCTCCTGTCACCTTGGGAACGGTGCGAGCATCGCCGCCATTAAAGGTGGAAAGTCGATTGATACTTCGATGGGATTCACTCCGCTTGCAGGTGTCACGATGGGGACTCGTTCAGGGAACCTGGATCCGGCCCTGATTCCGTATATTATGGAGAAAACCGGAAAAACAGCGGAAGAAGTGCTTGATGTGCTTAACAAGGAATCAGGCATGCTCGGCGTATCAGGCTTCTCCAGCGATCTGCGTGACATTGAAATGGAAGCCGCTAACGGAAGCGAACGAGCTGAATTGGCACTGGATATTTTCGCAGACCGGATTCATAAATATCTCGGTTCTTATGCGGCGAGAATGTCAGGCGTCGATGCCATCATTTTCACAGCAGGAATTGGGGAAAACAGCCAGGAAATCCGGGCAAAAGTCTTAAAAGGGCTTCAATTCATGGGTGTTTATTGGGATCCTGATTTGAACAAGATCCGTGGAAAAGAGACATTTATCAGTCACCCGCATTCACCTGTTAAAGTAATGGTTATTCCGACAAACGAGGAAATCATGATTGCAAGAGACGTAATGAGACTGTCACCCGGCTTGAACGGTTAATAAATTGGAGGGGGAGAGGCAAATGGCGACGAAGCGGGATGAAAAGCTTTTGGACGAGCTGCAAGAATGGCGGCAGACATTATTCGAATATGAAGCGAATGATTTTCAAAACACATACGACAAATGGCTCGATGGGTTGATGCGCATGCTGCCGGAAAGGCTGCAGAACGACATTTTTGAAAAAGTGGACAGCTGGCTCTTTCATCTTAACTCGCTTTTGCGCGGCTCCCAGCTTCAAAGTGAGGCAGAGGAGCGGATATTGCAGCTGGCTCGCTCAATGAAGGAGGGGGTTGACTCCCTATCTGATTTGCAGAAGCTGCCGGTTGATCAGCTCACTTATATTGCCGAACAGCAAGCGGCCAGACACCGATTGTACTCACTCGTGCAAGGCGGTATGTCGGGTTCCGGCAAAGGGCTGCTCGTAACGAGTGATTTGCTTGCAGTACTGGTCATCAATCTCCGTGTCACCCAGCTGATCGCCATGTCTTTCGGCCATAATGTTCAATCTCCGGCAGGGCTTGTTGAGACAGTAAAAGTGTTTAATACAGCCATCATGCCGGATCGCTTGAAGATGTTTGGCTGGGAAGATTTGATGGATGATCTGCAAAAAGGGGATCAAGCCTTTTATTTTGATACTCCAGAGCGGGTAACAGATCAGACTTGCATCGATGAAGCCTTGAAGCAGCTCTTAAAAATCAGTCTGATCCTTATGCTTTCAAAAAAGTCATCGTCTAACATTCCGTTCCTTTCGGTTGCAGTAGGGGCTGGCGTAAATTATAGTACAACACGGAAGGTGACGAATTTTGCGCTGAAATATTATCAATATAAGTATTTGCTCGCGAAAAACGGAGATTTGTCTTGAGCGCAGAGGAGCATAAGCGGAATGCGCCTGAGAAGATCGGCTGTGCTGTAATTACAGTTTCGGATACGCGGGATGAACAGACGGACAAGAGCGGCCGGCTGATCTGTGAGCTTTTAGAAGCGGCAGGTCATCGGACAGCCGACCGTCAAATCGTCAAAGACGACAGCATTGCCATTGAAACATCTGTCATGCGCGTCATTTCGAATCCCGATATCCAGCTTGTACTGCTTACCGGAGGAACAGGGATATCACCAAGAGACGTAACGATCGAGACGATAGCCCCCCATTTTGAAAAAGAGCTTGTTGGTTTTGGAGAACTTTTCCGCATGCTTAGTTATTCGGAGGATATCGGATCTGCCGCTATGCTTTCGAGAGCAACGGCAGGAATCTGCCGGGAGAAGGCGATTTTCGTCATGCCGGGTTCTTCTGGTGCAGTCAAGCTGGCAATGACAAAACTGATCTTGCCAGAGATCGGTCATATCGTAAAGCAATTGCATAAGGAATAGAAGAAGAGAACGCGTAGATGCGATAAGGGCATCTGCGCGTTTTTTTGTATCTCATTCTTCCTTTGTTTAATACGTTGTAGAGAACGATTTGGAGGGGGACTCCAGTACATGCATAAAAAAAGAAAAATTTTGCATTTTACCATTGTCCGTTTTGAAAGGATATGATAATATCAAAATTACAAACTGATTAAAAATAAATTTATTTGCATAAGTATACAAACAACAGGAGGTATGAATAGATGAAAAAGAAAGTTGTTCTTGCATATTCCGGCGGTTTGGACACATCCGTCGCAATTAAATGGTTTATTGATCAAGGGTATGATGTAGTTGCTTGCTGTCTTGATGTAGGCGAAGGGAAGGATTTGGATTTCATTCAGGCAAAGGCGCTAGATATGGGAGCTATCGGAAGCCATGTCATCGATGCGAAAGAAGAATTTGCGAATGAATATGCATTGCTTGCCATGCAAGCCCACACAATGTATGAAGGCAAGTATCCGCTCGTATCTGCTCTGTCCCGCCCGCTGATTGCGAAAAAGCTTGTCGAGGTCGCTGAGAAGGAGAATGCAGATGCTGTAGCCCACGGCTGCACAGGTAAAGGAAATGACCAAGTTCGTTTTGAAGTATCCATCAAGGCGCTTAATCCTGAACTTGAAGTGCTTGCCCCTGTCCGCGAATGGAGCTGGTCTCGTGAAGAGGAAATCGAATATGCCAAGCAAAAAGGTATTCCGATTCCGATTAATCTCGACAGCCCGTTCTCAATCGACCAGAACTTATGGGGACGCAGCAATGAGTGTGGAATCCTCGAGGATCCTTGGGTAGCACCTCCTGCAAATGCTTATGACCTTACTAGTGCTCTCGAAGATACGCCGGATACACCGGAAATCATTGAGATTGAATTTGCTAAAGGTGTGCCGACTTCAATCAATGGAAAGAACTATCCGCTCAGCCAACTGATTCTTGAACTGAACACTATTGCTGGTAAGCATGGCGTCGGCCGGATCGACCACGTCGAGAACCGCCTCGTCGGAATCAAGTCGCGTGAAATTTACGAATGCCCAGGTGCGGTGACTTTGCTGACAGCCCATAAGGAATTGGAAGATTTGACGCTCGTGAAGGAGCTCGCCCATTTCAAGCCGGTTATCGAGAAGAAGCTGACCGAATTGATTTATGACGGCCTTTGGTTCTCCCCACTGAAAAATGCACTTGAGGCATTTTTAAAGGAAACACAGCAGTATGTGAACGGGACAGTCAGAGTAAAGCTTTTCAAAGGGCATGCGATCGTTGAAGGCAGAAAATCGCCGAACTCTCTTTACAATGAGAAGCTTGCAACCTATACATCGAGCGATGAATTTGATCAGTCTGCTTCTGTCGGGTTCATCAAGCTTTGGGGCCTTCCGACTGAAGTGCACAGCCAAATCCATCATAAGGACGGCGTGAAAATATGAAAAAAGCATGGGGAGGGCGCTTCTCTAAAACATCTGAGCAATGGATCGACGAATTTGGCGCCTCGATTGCTTTTGACCAGGAGCTCGTTTTTGAAGACATCGAGGGGAGCATCGCGCATGTCCGTATGCTCGGAGAAACAGGAATTTTATCTTCCGATGACAGCCGGAAAATTGAAGAAGGCCTTCTCATATTAAAAGAGCGAGCACAAACAGAAGGACTTTCGTATTCGGTGTCCGAAGAGGATATTCATTTAAATCTGGAGAAGATGCTGATCGACGAAATCGGTCCTGTCGGCGGCAAGCTGCATACAGGCAGAAGCCGGAATGATCAGGTAGCGACAGACATGCACCTTTACTTAAAAAAACAGGTGATGGCAATCATCGAGCATGTAGAAGAGCTGCAAACAGCGCTTGTAGAGCAAGCGAAAGAACATGTGGAAACCTTGCTGCCGGGCTATACCCATTTGCAGCGTGCCCAGCCGGTTTCATTCGCGCATCATTTGCTTGCATATTTCTGGATGCTGGAAAGAGATAAGGAGCGGTACAGAGAGAGCCTCAAGCGGATTGATCTGTCGCCGCTCGGAGCCAGTGCTCTTGCTGGCACGACGTTCCCGATCGACCGGAAGCGGTCGGCGGAGCTGCTCGGTTTTGCCGGAGTCTATGAAAATAGCATGGATGCGGTCAGCGACAGGGATTTCATCGTGGAATTTTTAAGCAATTCCGCGCTGGCGATTACCCATCTCTCGCGTCTTGCTGAGGAGATTATTCTCTGGTCAAGCCGGGAATTCAGCTTCATTGAGCTGGATGACGCCTATGCAACGGGAAGCAGTATTATGCCGCAGAAGAAAAACCCGGATATGGCAGAGCTGATCCGCGGCAAAACCGGGCGAGTCACCGGCAATTTAATGTCGATGCTGACGGTTCTGAAAGGTTTGCCACTAACGTATAACAAAGACATGCAAGAGGACAAGGAGGGGATGTTTGACACCGTCCAAACGATGCTCGGCTCCCTGAAAATTTTCGCTGGAATGATCCGAACCATGGAAGTTAAGAAAGAGAACATGGAAAGCGCCGTCCATCAGGATTTCTCCAATGCGACGGAATTGGCGGATTACCTTGCCGCAAAAGGCATACCTTTCCGCGAAGCCCACGAAATTGTCGGGAAGCTTGTTCTTGCCTGCATCCAGAACAACTGTTACTTGCTTGACATGCCGCTTGCCGAATTGCAGGAAGCATGTCCGGCAATTGGTGAAGATGTATACAGCATCCTTGCTCCGCATGAGGCAGTCAAGCGCCGGAACTCATACGGCGGAACAGGTTTTGAAAGAGTGAAAGAGCAATTGACGATTGCTGAAGATAAGATAAAGAGAGCATAATCCGTTGCGGATTATGCTCTTCATCGTCAATTATCTTCTTTTTTGGTCCTTACAACAAGCACATCACAGGCTGCAGAGCGGGTGATTTGTTCGGAAACACTGCCGATCAACAGTCGCTCAACCGCATTGTAGCCGGTGGCACCACAAATGATTAGATCTGCATTGATTTTTTTGGCGGCTTGCTTTGGAATGACGACTTTGGGCGAGCCGAATTCAATCAGGGTGCTGACGGAGACTCCATTTTCTTTTGCTTCCTTCTCGTAACCGCCGAGAAGTTCATGTGCGTAGTTTTCAGCACGCTCCGCCATTGTTCCGTTGTAGGCATCAATGGCAGCGAAGGAACGGGTATCAATAACATGGACAAGGGTCAATTGGGCGTTGTTCCTTTTCGCGACTGCGATCGCCTTTTTGAAAGCCCATTCCGCCGCCTTTGAACCATCGACTGCTATGAGTATGTTTTGATATGAAAGTGGCATAACGATTCCTCCTTTGAGTATAAATCCGCTATACTTTCCATTTACCCTTAAAGCTTGTTTTCCTACCTTCATCGTATCAAACTTCCACCACATAATCCTTTTCAGAATTGTGAAGAATACGAAAAAAGTGAGGTGACCAGAATGAAGGAGGACATGTATAAAAAAGAGACGGCAAAGAGGATCATGGAAGCATACAGCAGCAATCCGGACGACCACTTTCCTCGTGGAGAAGCCGGGAGCCGCAAGGAAAAGGCGGGCAAGCGGAAGCCTGGCGATGAATAGTTTGAGATGATTGTGCATGAAAGTAAAAAGATGTCATTCATTTGTCGAAATGTTATAGTAATAAGGAGTAAAACTTGAATGGAGGGGTTAACAATGCGGATTGGAGTACCAAAAGAAATTAAAAACAATGAAAACAGGGTGGCCATGACGCCTGCGGGAGTTGTGACGCTCACTGCGGCAGGGCATGAAGTACATATCGAAACCGGCGCCGGCTTGGGTTCCGGCTTTACCGATGAAGAATTTACGCAAGCAGGTGCCCGTATTGTCAACACTCCTTCTGAAGCTTGGTCGAATGAAATGATCATGAAGGTAAAAGAACCGCTGCCAGAGGAATACCGTTATTTCCGCGAAGGGCAGGTACTGTTCACATACTTGCACTTGGCCGCAGAGGAAGAATTGACCGAAGCGCTGATTTCTTCCAAAGTAACGGCTATCGGCTATGAAACGGTACAGCTGGAGAACAGAACATTGCCGCTGCTCACGCCAATGAGTGAGGTTGCAGGCAGGATGTCTGTCCAGATTGGAGCCCAGTTCCTTCAAAAAACACATGGCGGGCAAGGAATCATCCTTGCAGGTGTGCCAGGAGTTTCCCGAGGAAAGGTGGCAATTATCGGCGGTGGTGTGGCAGGAACAAATGCTGCGAAAATAGCAGTCGGCATGGGAGCGGATGTTACCGTTATCGATTTGATGCCGGACCGCCTGCGCCAGCTTGATGATATTTTTGGACATAGTATAAAAACAGTAATATCCAACCCGTATACAATAGCGGAAGTAGTGAAGGATGCGGATCTCGTCATCGGAGCGGTATTGATTCCGGGATCAAGAGCGCCAAAACTTGTAACAGAAGAGATGATCAAATCCATGAAGCCGGGCTCGGTCGTTGTGGATATCGCAATTGACCAGGGCGGCATTTTTGAAACGAGTGACAGAATCACCACACACGATGAACCGACATACGAAAAGCACGGCGTCGTTCATTATGCGGTTGCCAATATGCCTGGCGCTGTCCCGCGCACATCCACAATGGCACTGACCAACGTAACAGTCCCGTATGCGCTGAGAATTGCAAACAAAGGCTACAAGCAAGCGTGCCTTGATGATGAAGCGTTGCGCAAGGGAATCAACACACTGGACGGGCACGTCACGCACGAGGGTGTAGCTTCTTCGCTGAACCTCACCTATCAGGATGTTGATGCATTGCTGGATTAAAAGAACGGCTGCGAGATGGACTCGCAGCCGTTCTTTGTTCAGGTTCTAGATAAGGGCTATTCATGGATACGTTTTTTCTGATGTCAAAGAGAACGTTAGACACGTGAAAAACCGAGAAACGGAATTTTTCCGGCGTCAATCGTAGCCTAAGACACGTGAAGAACCGGGGATCGGATTTCTTCCGGTGTCAAAGGTGGTCTTAGACAAGTGAAAAACCGGGAATCCGTATTCTTCCGGTGTCAATCGGGCTCTCAGACACGTGAACAATCAGGAATCTGAATTCTTCAGGTCTCAATCATTCCCTTAGACACGTGAAAGACGGAAAGTCGAAATTCTTCCGGGATCAATCCGATCTGATCTATAAATACGTAAAAAAATACGTAAAAAAACCGCGCCCCCAGTTTTAAACGTGTGGGTACGGTTTTCTCACTCAACTCGATCTAACGGAAAAGCACAATAACCATTAGATGATTTGCAAGGTTTTCGGATACTTCGTCAATATTTCGACTCCCGATTCTGTCACATAGACATCGTCTTCAATCCGCACGCCTGCTACATTCGGTACGTAAATTCCTGGTTCAATCGTGAAGACCATGCCAGCCTGTACTTTCATTTCGTTGACGGCGGTCATCGAAGGGAACTCGTGGACACTGATGCCGAGTCCGTGGCCGAGCCGGTGAGGGAAGTATTCGCCGTAGCCGGCATCCTCGATTACTTTTCTAGCAGCTAGGTCCAGGTCCATCGCGCGTACGCCTGGCTTTGCCATCTCAATTGCTGTTTCTTCCGCCTTGAGTACGGTTTCGTAGATCCGGCGCTGCTCTTCATTGATGTCACCGAACGCTACGGTTCTTGTAATGTCGGAGCAATACCCTTCGTAAATGACACCGAGGTCAAAGAGGACGAGATCGCCTTTTTGGATTTTCGTACTTCCCGGGTTGCCGTGCGGTGAGGCAGCGTTGGCGCCTGTGAGCACCATCGTGTCGAAGGACATGCCGTCTACACCTTTTTTCTTCGCTTCGTATTCAATCGCAGCAATGATTTCGACTTCCGTTTTTCCTTCTGCAATTTCCGAAACGCCGACACTTACAGCAAAGTCTGCAAGCTCGCACGCTTTTCGGAGCAGTTCCATCTCTTTTTCGTCCTTGATCAAGCGGAGCTGCTGGATTTTCTTCTCTGCGCTCACAAAGGAGGCGCCAGCATATCGCTTTTTCAGTTCCTCGTACCTTTCCACGTTCAGATGTTCCGTCTCAATCGCCCAAGACTTCACATCGCTCACTCTCGCCCCGACTCTCTCTTGGACGAAATCCCATGGACGGTCGGTATCGCTGTACCCGATGATTTCATAGGCCCAGCCTGCATTTTTCGCTTCATCTTTTTCCATTCCCGGGCAGACGAGGAATGGTTCTTTTTCCTGAAAAACGGCGACGCCAAGCAGCCGCTCATGCGGATCGCTGCGAAAGCCGCTCAAGTAAAAAACATTATCCGGCGATGTAATGAACGCGGCATCGATATTTTCCTCTTTCAGCCAATTCATCATTTGTTGAAGTCTCTGATTCACAGTACCATCTCCTATGTAATTGTTCATAAAAAGAGTAACAGTTACCGGACAGTGTGTAAACTGGGGCGTTACGTCGCCAAAAAGGACAATTGGAAGAAAGACCGTTATACTAGGGGCAAATGGGAAAGGAGTGGTAGAATTTGAAAATTTCTTATCATGGTCATTCGGTGGTAAAAGTAGAGACAAACGGAAAAACACTTCTCATCGATCCCTTTATTACTGGCAATGATTTAACAGATTTAAAAGCTGGAGAGGAAAACCCGGATGTCATCATATTAACGCATGGACACGGAGATCATGTCGGGGATACTGTGGAATTGGCAAAAAGAAGCGGTGCCCTCGTCATTGCACCGAATGAACTGGCGGTTTACCTTGGCTGGCAAGGGTTGAATACGCATCCGATGCATATTGGCGGTGCGTATGAATTCGACTTTGGAAAAGTGAAATATACGCCGGCTTTCCACGGATCGGCAGTCATTACAGACGATAAGCAGATCATCTATACGGGGATGCCTGCAGGCGTTCTTCTTATGATAGAAGGAAAAACAATCTATCATGCCGGGGACACAGCGCTGTTCTCCGACATGAAGCTGATTGGCGAAAGGCATCCGATTGATGTTGCATTCCTGCCGATCGGAGACAACTTTACTATGGGCCCTGAGGATGCAGCCTATGCAGCAAAATTGCTGAAGCCAAGTAAAGTTGTACCGATCCATTACAATACATTTCCGCCAATCAAACAAGATCCGCAATTGTTCATCGATCTTCTCGAAGACGGGATAAAAGGGGAAATCATGAATCCTGGCGATGTGATCGAGTTCTAATAGGCATGTCCCCGAGGCCTCCCTGCATACATTGATAAAAAGCATGCAGGAGGAGAGAGATGAAAAACCGTTATTTGCTTTGTCTATTGTTGTGCGCAGCTATGTTTTATATTGCGCTGCCGAGGCTGAATCCTGCAGCCGGCGGTCTTGAAGGACTATTTTCTGTTGCTTGGCTCGGCCTTGCGATTGCTGTAGCTGCGGGAAATCTGTCTGCACTTTTTTTTGCACGGCCGTCAGGGAAAAAGCAGGAACGTTCCTTCAGGAATCAAGGGGAGGAACAAAAGCGGCTCCGTGCCAGGTGACGAATGGGCATGCGGGAAAGTTCGAATCAGCGAGGGTCAAATTCTCGCTGATTTTTTGCTGAACAGGGATAAAATTGTCGGTTGCCACTTTTCCCGATATAATGGGAGCAGAAGCTGAACGGACTTTTTAGAAAAGGGTGAAAAGCTTGGCAACAAAGCATGAACAAATTATCCGCTATATCGACGGGCTCCCTGTAGGGGAGAAAATCTCCGTCAGGCAAATTGCAAAGGCACTGAGTGTAAGTGAAGGCACAGCCTATCGGGCCATCAAGGATGCGGAAAACCAAGGATATGTCAGCACGATTGAACGTGTGGGCACCATCAGGATTGAACGGAAAAAGAAAGAAAATATTGAGAAGCTGACATTTGCCGAAATTGTCAACATCATCGATGGACAGGTGCTTGGCGGCAAATCGGGGCTGCATAAAACATTGACAAAGTTCGTGATCGGCGCCATGAAGCTTGAGGCAATGATGCGCTATACTGGAGCAGGCAATCTGTTGATCGTCGGAAATCGGATCCAGGCGCATGAACTTGCGCTGAAGGCAGGAGCGGCCGTTTTGATCACTGGCGGCTTTGATACGGAAGAGCATGTGAAAAAGCTTGCAGATGAACTGGAAATGCCGATTTTGTCTACGAGCTATGATACATTCACGGTGGCAACGATGATCAACCGCGCGATTTACGACCAATTGATCAAAAAAGAGATCATTCTTGTGGAGGACATCCTCACACCGGCCAGCCAATCTGCCTACATGGCCTTGAAGGACACGGTCGAGGATTGGTATGAGATGAAGAACGAAACAGCGCACAGCCGCTTTCCTGTCGTCGACCGCCATATGAAGGTTCATGGCATTGTCACGGGCAAGGATGTCATCGGCCAGCCAATGACGCTGCCGATTGAAAAAGCGATGACGAAAAACCCACTGACTGTCGGTAAAAAAACAAGTGTAGCTTCTGTAGCTCATATGATGATCTGGGAAGGGATCGAAGTACTTCCGGTCGTCGATGCCCAACAGGGGTTCGAGGGAATCATCAGCAGGCAGGATGTACTGAAAGCGCTCCAGATGATCCAGCGGCAGCCGCAGGTCGGGGAAACGCTCGATGATACTATCTCGAAAGGGCTGAATACAGGAGATGAAGAGTCGTCCTTCACCTTTGAAGTGACGCCGCAAATGACGAATCAGTTTGGGACAATCTCTTATGGGGTATTTACCTCCATTGTGACAGAGGCTGCTGTCCGGCTGTTCCGCCAGCAGAAAAAAGGAGAACTGGCCGTAGAAAACATGACGATCTATTTTTTGAAGCCTGTCCAGATGGATACCGTTCTTCACGTCTCGCCGAGAATTTTGGAAGCGGGCCGGAAATTCGGGAAAGTGGATGTCGAAGTTTACAATAAGAATGAAATCGCTGGAAAAGCGCTAATGATGTGCAGGCTGATAGAAAGATAAGGGAAGCGGGCGAGCGGAGTCCAGGCATCTTTAAACATGAAAAAGCCGGAAAGAGCAATATTGTCTGCTCTTTCCGGCGGATCAGGGACTGGCTTTATTTTAATTCTTCAGCTTCCCTGATCGCATACGGCACATGGTGACGATAATTTTTGTAGCCGACGTATGCATTTAGAAGACCGAGAAGGATGAAGAGTGCCCCGATTACATATGTTAAGGTTGTGGAGAACAGCAGGATTTGGTTAAGACCAAAAAGGGCTACGAAGATACCGAGGGTCATACCGGACTTTCCACTGAGCATTTTCTTCTCCATTGGGCGCTGGCTTCGGATATACTTGATTTTATAGTATACATAAAATGAAAATGAGATTACGATAAAAAAGACTAAAAAAGGCATAGTGCAATGAATCCTCCCATACAATGTTCTTCTTTCATTGTACTTGCTGGCCGCAGCAATTTCCAATGTCTATCCTTGAACTTTACATGACAATCATGCACGGATGATGATGTGCAGAAGGAGGTCTCTATGAGAGAGCAGATTTTTGAGGCGATTCAGGAATATGAGACGATTATTATCCACCGCCACGTGCGTCCCGATCCGGATGCGTACGGATCGCAGGGCGGACTTGCAGAATTGTTGAGGGCTTCATACCCGGAGAAGAAAATTTACCGTGTCGGTGCACGGGAGGCGTCTCTCGACTATTTGTTTGTGCCGGACGTCATTCCGGACGAAACGTATGAAGGGGCGCTCGTCATCGTATGTGATACGGCAAATCAGGAGCGGGTATGTGACCAGAGGTATACGAAAGGGGATGCGGTCATAAAGATCGATCATCACCCGAACGAGGATGCTTACGGAGATCTTTTATGGGTTGATACGACAGCATCGTCCGTCAGCGAAATGATTTTTGATTTTTACCTGTCTTTTCGCGGGGAAGGGCTGAAGATGACAGATGAAGCGGCGCGGCTCATCTTTGCCGGAATTGTCGGAGACACCGGCCGGTTCCTCTATCCGAGCACGACTCAGCGGACCTTGGAATATGCAAGCGAACTAATCGGCTATGAGTTCGATCGATCGCTTCTCTATGACAATATGTATGAAATGGATCAGAAGGTGATCAAGCTGCAAGGGTATGTGCTTGAGCATTTCAAAATGGATGAAAACGGAGCCGCGGCTGTGACGCTTAATAAAGAAGTGCTGGCAGCGCATGAAATCGCACCGTCCGAAGCCTCGCTGCTCGTCAGTTCGCTCGGATCCGTCAAGGGAATCAAAGCGTGGACCTTTTTCATTGAAGAGGACGATCAAATCCGTGTCCGCCTTCGTTCAAAGGGTCCGGTTATCAATAAAATCGCAATGCAGTACAATGGAGGCGGCCATCCGCTTGCAGCCGGTGCATCCGTCTATTCATGGGCAGAGGCCCAGCAAGTTTATGAGCAGATCCAGGCACTTTGCACACCTTCGAAATAGAGTGTCGGTTGTCAGGGTGCCGTGCACTTCATAGATCAGCGACTTGCAGAATGACCAACAGCCCCCTGCCTTGACAAAGGAGGGGGTTCCTTTAATCTGCGAGCCTGAGTTCAATGACAACGGTAACCGTCGTAAAAAACGCCACTTCTTTTACGAGCAGCTTGTAGCGCCTGCCGTTGATGTTCATCGACTTGTTTTCAATCGACTTTTTGATGATTTCCCTGTTCTTGTAGACGGTCGTCAAGTCTTTTGTCATCAGTGACCGCAAATCACTTTTAACAGCCTCCTCGACAGTTGAAATGCTTTTGCTGTCTGTAATGCCGTAGCGCTTGCCGTTCGTCACCTTTACATCGATCTGCTGGATCAGGAGCATCTCTTGATTGCGTTTATTAAGCTCCTGGTAATCTTCCTGCCAGATTTCTACATAGCCGCGCAGCTCTTTTATTTGTTTTTCCTGGTCGGCAATGATGCGTGCGGTCCTTTCCTGCATGGTGCCATACATGAAGAGGAAGACAATCCAGCTTATACAGCCGCCGATCGCAATGCCGGCAAAAAAACGCTGCCATCCGGGCTGCCTTTGCAGGTTGGGGACTTTCATACGATGTGCTCCTGTGTGAGCCAGGAGATCATGATTGAAGCTGTTTTTGCGCCGCCCATAGCCGAAAGGATCAAGAGGAATTGCTTAAACAAATCTTTTGTCCCTCCTTCCAGAAACCCCCGCTCAAAGCTATAGACCGTATCAAATGTACCCCCGATGGCCGCGATGATTGCCCAGATCCGCACACGGCCGGATATTCTGGCGATTTCCGTTAAGAGCGGTTCGCCGGTAATAAAAGCAGAAAGTCCGCCAATAAGCGAACCGCCCAGCATGACGCCCAACGCGATAAAATAGCTGCTGAAAAATGCCGGAAAGAAAGCTTCGTTCATCCTCACCATCTCCAATTCAAGAAATCGGCTGTCCATACTATATATGGGACAATCGTTGAACTTACGCATATTTTCTTTTTTCATTTAATCGTTCATAATACTAGATAAGGATTTTGAAAGGGGCGGATCTTGATGTTTGTGCATTTGCAAGTGGCGTCAGCCTATAGCTTGCTGTCGAGCACCCTGTCGATTCGCAGACTGGCAGAACGGGCAAAGGAGATCGGCTTTTCTGCGATTGCGCTGACAGACCACAACGTCCTGTACGGCGTGCCTGCTTTTTATAAGGCATGTTTACAGCAGGAGATTAAACCGATCATTGGGCTGTCCGCCGATGTGGCGGGGGAGGCGGGGACGCACCGTCTTCTATTGCTTGCGGAAAATAACGAGGGCTACAGGCATCTGCTGAAAATATCGAGCGCCATCAAGACGCAACAGGAAGAAACCATCTCCGAGAAATGGCTTTCCTCATACAGCGGGGGACTGATTGCTGTCTCCCCCGGAAGTGAAGGAGAAATCGGAAGGTATTTGTCCGAAGGAGACGAAGAGGCTGCAGGCCTGGCAGTAGAAAAGTATAAAAAAATGTTCGGCGCTGATTCTTTTTTTATCGGACTGCAAAATTTTAAAACAGAAGCTTCTGTAAGCCTCCTTGAAAAAATGGGGAGGTTTGCCTCGGAGAGAATGCTCCCTGCGGCCGCGCTGAACAATGTTCGCTATGAAAAGCCCGAAGACCAATTCGCGGTGAAAACATTGGAAGCGATCAATTCGGGAGATAAGCTGCCGGACTTGCCTGAAGATACGGGAAGGGAGGCGTATTTAAAAACAGACGAAGAGATGGCTGCTCTCTTCTCCGCCTATCCCGAAGCGATGGCGAATACAGCAGAGATCGCTGAGCGCTGTAATGTGATGATTGAAATGAATCAGCGGCTCCTCCCATCTTTTCCGCTTGAGCCGGGCGAAACAGCAGCGGGCAAAATGCAGGCGCTATGTGAAGAAAGACTTGGGGAGCTCGGGCTCGGAAATCTGTCCGATTACCGGAAGCGACTCCGCTATGAACTTGATGTGATCGGAAAAATGGGCTTCAATGATTATTTTCTGATTGTCTGGGATTTCATGAAATACGCGAGAGAAAACGGCATATTGACAGGGCCTGGCCGCGGATCGGCAGCCGGCTCGCTTGTCGCCTACCTCCTTCGCATCACAGCCGTCGACCCGCTCCGGTACGGACTGCTTTTCGAACGGTTCCTTAATCCCGAGCGGGTGACGATGCCGGATATCGATATCGATTTTCCCGATCATCGGCGGGATGAAGTGATTGGGTACGTCGTCCAAAAATATGGGCGGCTCCATGTGGCACAAATCATCACTTTCGGCACCTTTGCGGCAAAAGCGGCACTTCGGGATACAGCCCGTGCATTCGGCCTCCCGCCGCTTGAAATCGACAATCTTTCAAAACGGGTTCCGTCCAAGCTCGGTATTTCCTTGAAACAGGCCTACAGCGAATCGGAAGGTCTCCGCTCCTTCGCTGAGGCGTCGGGGATAAACCGCAGACTGTTTGCAACGGCACAGATGATTGAGGGGCTGCCTCGGCATACATCCACCCATGCGGCAGGCGTGGTCATATCCACCAAGCCGCTTCCGGATCTTATACCAATTCAGGGCGGCCACGGAGAGACTTATTTGACGCAGTTCCCGATGGAGGATCTGGAGGAAATCGGTCTTTTGAAAATGGACTTTCTCGGCTTGCGAAATCTTTCCTTGCTCGAACGGGTGATAAAGAGTATTGAATTCGGAACCGGACGAAAGATTACTATCGCCGAATTGCCATTCGATGATGAAAAGACGCTGAACTTGCTTCAAAAAGGTGAAACAACCGGCATTTTTCAATTTGAATCAGCAGGCATGCGCAAGGTGCTTCGGGAATTGCGTCCGACAGAATTCGAAGATCTTGTTGCCGTGAACGCCCTTTTTCGGCCAGGCCCAATGGATCACATTCCGATTTATATTGCAAGGAAACATGGAAAAGAAAAAATCGAGTATCCGCATCCCGACCTGCAGCCGATATTGGAAATCACTTACGGAGTAATCGTCTACCAAGAGCAGATCATGCAGATCGCCTCCCTGATGGCCGGCTTTTCGCTCGGAGAAGCAGATTTGCTGCGAAGAGCGGTGAGCAAGAAAAAGCGCGACGTCCTCGACCGTGAGCGAGAACGGTTTGTGAGAGGGGCCCGTAATAAAGGATATAGTGACCAGGCAGCTAATGAGACATATGATCTGATTGTAAAGTTCGCCAATTATGGATTCAACCGGAGCCATGCTGTCGCTTACAGCCTTATTTCATGGCAGCTCTCGTGGCTGAAAGCCCATTACCCGGTACATTTCATGGCAGCTCTGCTGACGTCTGCCATTGGAAACGATGAAAAGGTGGCCGCTTATATTGCAGAATGCCGGCAGATGGGCATAAACATCGCTCCGCCATCGATCAATAAAAGCCGTTATCCTTTTTCAGCAGAGGATGGCGATATTCGTTTCAGCTTGGCAGCAATCAAAGGGATGGGCATGAATTCGCTCAGAGGTGTCATCGAGGCAAGGGAGAAAGGGCCTTTTAAAGACCTATTCGACTTCTGTCTCCGTGTTCCGCAGCGGGCGGTGAACCGGAAGCTGTTGGAAAGGCTCGTCCATTCAGGTGCCTTTGATGAATTCGGAAAAGATAGAGCTGTGCTTCTCGCAACGCTTGATGTCGCCATGGAGCATGCAGAACTGATGAGGCCCGAAGACGGGATGCATGATCTTTTTATGGAAGATGAAGCGTTCGCGATTAAGCCGAAGTACGCGGATGCAGAGCCGATCAGTACGGCAGACAAGCTTGCTTTTGAAAAGGAATCGCTTGGTGTTTATCTGTCTGACCATCCGGCGGGGGCCTATGCGTCTGCCTTCACAGAAGCAGGGGCAAAACCGCTGATTGACCTTCACGCCGGACAGAGGAACGTAAAAGCGGGTGTTTATGTTTCAAGGATCAAAACAATCCGGACAAAAAAAGGCGATGTCATGGCATTTGTTACGCTCAGCGATGCGTCAGGAGAAATGGAGGCAGTTGTTTTTCCTGACTTGTACAGGCAGTCCGGCCCTGTCCTCAAGGAGGGCGCAATTGTGCTGGCTGAAGGAAGTATCGAAGAGCGGAATAGGCAGCCGCAAATGATTATCAAGCGGCTTATCCCTGCGAGCAGCCTCTCTGACACGAAAAAAGAGAGCGGCGGGAAAGTGCTCTATTTGAAAATCTCCGCGGAGCTTGAGAACAATGAGTCACTATCAGAGGTGAAAGCAATCCTGCTCGCAGAGCCCGGGGCGACACCTGTCATTTTATACTATGAAGAGAAGAAGAGAACCATCCGTCTCGATCAGGGTTATTCCGTCAAACCGACAGAAAAATGCTTGCAAAAACTGCGTGCCCTGCTCGGCGAACGGTCTGTAATGCTGAAATAACTTTTTCAAACCATTCTAAGTTATGATATATTGTTAAAAAGCAAGTGTTCAAAAAACGGACGACTTTGGTCCAAGCCGGAGAAACGCAAAAATCGCTTCCCCGCCCGTTCCTGACACTTCTAACATAAATACATGCCTGCAAGAATGTAAAAAAGTGAGAAAGTACATACAGTAAACAAAGGAGTGGATCTCTTGACTTTACGCGAAGAAGCTCTGCATATGCATAAAGTGCATAAAGGGAAACTGGAGTCAGCATCGAAAGTGGAAGTGAAAAATGCAAAGGACTTGAGTCTTGCCTATTCCCCAGGTGTGGCCGAGCCATGTAAATTAATCTATGAAAAGCCTGAAGCAGTATGGGATTATACGATGAAGGGCAATATGGTAGCGGTTGTGACTGACGGAACAGCGGTGCTCGGACTCGGCAATATCGGTCCGGAGGCAGCTTTGCCGGTAATGGAAGGAAAGGCCGTACTCTTTAAAAGCTTTGCTGGTGTTGATGCCTTTCCGATCTGCCTGAATACAACAGATGTAGATGAAATCGTCCAGACAGTAAAATTGCTGGAGCCTACTTTCGGCGGCGTTAATCTAGAGGACATCTCCGCTCCTCATTGTTTTGTCATCGAAGAACGACTCAAAAAGGAGACGCGCATTCCTGTTTTCCATGATGACCAGCATGGAACGGCAATTGTAACAGTGGCAGGCCTTTTGAACGCACTGAAGCTTACCGGAAGAAAGATGTCCCAGATTAAAGTTGTCGCCAATGGAGCAGGAGCTGCAGGCATTGCGATTATCAAGCTTCTTTATAGCTATGGTGTCCGTGAAATTATTATGTGCGACTCCAAGGGTGCCATCTATGATGGACGACCTGAAGGCATGAACGAAGTGAAAGCGGCCGTGGCAAAATATACAAACCGCGACAGGCTTGAAGGCTCGCTCGGGGATGTGATCAAGGGAGCGGATGTGTTCATCGGCGTTTCCGTCGCCGGAGCGCTGACAGAAGAAATGGTCCGCTCAATGAACTCAGAGCCGATCATCTTTGCGATGGCCAATCCCGAACCGGAAATCATGCCTGACCTTGCAAAAGCAGCGGGTGCGAAGGTAATTGGGACAGGCCGTTCTGATTTTCCGAATCAGGTAAACAACGTCCTTGCTTTCCCGGGTATTTTCAGAGGAGCGCTTGACGTGCGTGCAACCCACATAAATGAGAGAATGAAACAGGCAGCGGTAGAAGCGATCGCGGGACTCATTACCGAAGAAGAATTGACCGCTGACTATGTGATTCCAGGACCGTTTGATCCGCGTGTCGCGCCCCATGTTGCGGCAGCTGTCGCCAAAGCTGCGATGGAGACTGGAGTGGCCAGGATCCAAGTGGACCCTGAAGAAGTCAGGGAAAGAACAAAAAAACTCGCCATTATCGGCAAAGATTAAGCGGCAAATGCTTGAAGCGGAGTTCCGCCAGCCGAAGAATAGCAGTGATTACGAACCGAAGGGGGACGACAGGGCGGATGCCTTGTCTTTTTCCCTTGCCCGGCAAAAATTAGCGATAAAGGGGGACTCGCCTTGCTGAAAGACTTTTTTTCAAAACCGAAGAAAAAGAAATACGCAGCCATTCCTTCTGAAGCGGCTAAACATGACGTACCTGAAGGCATCATGACGAAATGCCCGGAATGCAAAAAGATTATGTATACAAAAGAACTGCAAAAGAACTTGAAGGTTTGCCTGCATTGCGGTCATCATCATCGGATGACTGCATTTGAGCGTGTCGATTCACTTTTCGACGAAGGAAGCTTCCAAGCCTTTGACGATAAGATTTCATCAGAGAATCCACTTGGATTCCCGGGTTATATTGAAAAATTGGACAAAGATAAAAAAGCGACCAACCTTGAGGAAGCAGTATTGACGGGCTCAGGCCGGATCAATGGGGTGGAGGCTGTAACAGCTATTATGGATTCCCACTTCAGAATGGGAAGCATGGGTTCCGTCGTTGGCGAAAAGATTGCCCGTGCGATCGAAGTTGCCGGTGAAAAGCATGTTCCTTTTATCATCTTCACCGCTTCTGGCGGGGCGAGAATGCAGGAAGGGATTCTTTCGCTAATGCAGATGGCGAAAACGAGTGCTGCGCTGAAGCTGTTCAGCGAAAAGGGCGGCTTATTCATATCCGTTATGACCCATCCGACGACAGGGGGCGTGTCAGCAAGCTTTGCCTCCCTCGGCGATTACAATTTCTCCGAGCCTCAAGCCCTGATTGGATTTGCCGGACGCCGTGTCATCGAGCAGACAATCCGTGAAGATTTGCCGGATGATTTTCAAACTGCGGAATTTTTGCTTGAGCACGGCCAGCTTGATGCGGTCATTCCAAGGCTTGAAATGAAAGAGACATTGACGAAGGTGCTTGAAATCCATCAGCAAGAGGGTGAATTGGCATGGTGAACGGCCTAGAATTTGAAAAGCCGGTGCTCGAACTCCGCAATAAAATTGCCGAGCTGAGGGCTTATACACAAGAATCCGATGTTGATCTGTCCGAGGAAATCGACAGACTCGAAACGCGGCTCGTAAAATTGGAAAGCGAAATTTATGAAAACATGAAGCCGTGGGACCGGGTGCAGATTGCCCGTCATCCATCCAGGCCGACAACACTTGATTATATTGACCATTTGTTTGAAGATTTTATTGAACTGCATGGCGACAGGGCTTACGGTGACGATAAGGCGATTGTCGGCGGAATTGGCAGATTCCAAGGTCTGCCTGTAACTGTGATCGGCCATCAGCGCGGCCGTGATACGAAGGAAAATGTTTTCCGCAATTTCGGCATGCCTCACCCAGAGGGATACCGCAAGGCGCTCCGCCTGATGAAGCAGGCGGAAAAGTTCCGCCGGCCAGTCATCTGTTTCATTGACACGAAGGGTGCTTATCCGGGGAAAGCGGCTGAAGAACGGGGGATCAGCGAATCGATTGCCCGCAATCTTTTTGAAATGGCCGGCCTGCGAGTGCCGATCGTCTGCATCGTAACAGGTGAAGGCGGAAGCGGCGGGGCGTTGGGTCTTGGAGTAGGAGACCGCATCTACATGCTGGAAAACTCCACTTACTCCGTCATTACCCCCGAAGGAGCGGCATCGATTCTTTGGAAAGACGCTTCTTATGCCAAACAGGCTGCCGAAGCGATGAAGATTACCGCCCCCGACCTTGATGAAATGGGAATTATTGACGAAATTATTCCGGAAGTGCGGGGCGGTGCCCACCGCGATATCGGACAGCAAGCCAGCATGATTGAGAAAACCATCAAAAAAGCCCTGAGAGAGCTGATCGGCAAGACTCCTGATGTACTGATTCAGGAGCGGTACGAGAAATTCAAGAAAATGGGCAGCTTCCAAGAAGCAGAGCAGCAGGAAACGGTCTCTCAGCCGTGACTTTATCGCCCTCCTTTTTAAAAACATGACGGTTTTCAAAAGGTATTGCCCTGATCGGGTAATACCTTTTCCTGTTGAAATCTGGAGGGCCATTTATTTTTCTCAAAAGTCGCAGGGTGATTATTTGAGAACAAAGTGGGAAAATGGTACTTTTAATATATCTGATGACTATGCATTTTTTTAAAACCGAATCAGTTAGCATCTATGAATTCAATGAGGTGATCTGGGATGAAGAGAATTGGAGTATTGACTAGCGGCGGAGATGCGCCGGGAATGAACGCGGCAATCCGTGCCGTAGTCAGAAAAACGATCTATCACGGCATGGAGGCGTATGGAATTTACCAGGGCTTCAGCGGTCTGATCAACGGAAATATCAGCAAGCTTGAATTGGGTTCAGTGGGTGATATCATCCACCGTGGCGGTACGATGCTGCGCTCCGCCCGCTGTGAGGAGTTTAAGACAGAAGAGGGACAGTTGAAAGGCGTCGAACAGCTGAAGAAGCATGGCATCGACGGGCTTGTTGTCATCGGCGGCGACGGCTCCTTCCAAGGTGCAAAAGCATTGACTTCACGCGGCTTCCCTTGTGTGGGGGTACCGGGAACGATCGACAATGACATCGCCGGAACACAGTTTACAATCGGTTTTGACACAGCACTGAATACAGTGCTTGATGCCATAGACAAAATCCGAGATACAGCAACCTCTCATGAGCGTACGTTTATTATCGAAGTGATGGGCCGTGATGCCGGAGATATCGCTCTTTGGACAGGCTTGGCAGGAGGTGCGGAAACGATCCTCATCCCTGAAGAACATTATGACATGGAAGAAATCGCCGAGCGCCTGCGCAGCGGACATAAACGCGGAAAGAAACACAGCATTATCGTCGTTGCAGAAGGTGTAGCTAGCGGACCGGCTTTTGCGGAAGAGTTGAACAAGGCGACCAATTTTGAAACAAGAGTGTCTGTCCTCGGACATATTCAGCGTGGCGGATCGCCGACTGCGTTTGACCGTGTACTTGCAAGCAGGCTCGGTGCGAGAGCAGTTGAATTAATCATGGAGGGGAAAGGCGGCCGTGCGGTCGGCATCCAGAACAATGAGGTGATCGACCACGACATTCTCGAGATTCTGAATATGGAGCATGGTTATAACAAAGAACTTTATCGCCTTTCACAAGAACTCTCGATTTAAACAGAAGAAGATCTCAGGAGGATGGAATATGAAGAAGACAAAGATTGTTTGTACAATTGGACCGGCAAGCGAAAATCCTGAAACACTCTATAAACTGATTGAAGCGGGCATGAACGTAGCCCGTCTGAACTTCTCGCATGGGGATCATGACGAGCACCGCAGCCGGATTGTTAACATCCGGGAAGCAGCAGAAAAAGCGGGTAAAACGGTTGGAATCTTGCTGGATACGAAGGGGCCGGAAATCAGAACGCATAATATGGTTGGCGGCGCAATCGATTTGAAGGCAGGCAATACCATCAGCATCTCCATGGAGGAAGTTGAAGGTACAGAAGAAAGATTTTCCGTTACGTATTCCGGATTGATCAATGACGTCCATAGCGGATCCAGAATTTTGCTGGACGATGGACTGATTGGTCTTGAAGTGACGGAAATTAAGCGGGAATCAAGCGAAATCGTCACAAAGATTTTGAACAGCGGTACGTTGAAAAACAAAAAGGGTGTCAATGTGCCGGGAGTGTCGGTAAACCTGCCGGGCATTACAGAAAAAGATGCCAAAGACATCTTGTTTGGAATTGAGCAAGGCATCGACTTTATCGCTGCTTCTTTTGTCAGAAGAGCGACGGATGTACTTGAAATCCGCCAGCTGCTGGAAGAGAACAACGCTTCAGATATCCATATCATCCCTAAGATTGAAAACCAGGAAGGCGTCGACAATATCGACGAGATTCTTGAAGTTTCTGATGGATTAATGGTAGCGCGTGGAGACCTCGGAGTTGAAATCCCGACAGAATCTGTTCCGCTTGTGCAAAAGCAGTTGATCAAGAAATGCAACAAGCTCGGAAAGCCTGTTATCACAGCAACACAAATGCTCGACTCGATGCAGCGCAACCCGCGTCCGACAAGAGCTGAGGCGAGTGATGTCGCCAATGCGATCTTTGACGGATCTGATGCAGTCATGCTTTCAGGCGAAACAGCTGCAGGACTTTACCCTGTCGAGTCGGTCCAAACGATGAACAGTATCGCGCTGTCAGCTGAATCGGCACTGAATCATGAAGCAATCTTATCTTATTTGAGCAAGAACAGTGAATACAAAATAACGGACGCCATCTGTCAGTCAGTCGCACATACAGCCATCAACCTTGATGTGGCAGCGATTGTGACGCCGACAGAAAGTGGTCATACGGCTAGAATGGTAGCAAAATACCGTCCGAAGGCACCAATTGTAGCGATTACTTCACATGAGAAGATTGTTCGCAGACTCTCGCTTGTTTGGGGTGTCTACCCGGAACTTGGTTCGTCAGTATCCTCTACGGATGAAATGCTCGAGAATGCTGTAACAGAGAGCATGAATTCTCAGCTCGTGAAGCACGGTGACCGGATTATCATTACGGGCGGAGTTCCTGTAGGTGAAAAAGGCACGACAAATCTTATGAAAATCCATATCGTCGGTGACGTCATTGCGAAAGGCCAGGGCATCGGCAGGAAATCGGCATATGGCAAAGCGATCATCGTAAGAGACGCAGCTGAGGCCAACGAAAAGGTGAAGCCGGGCTCCGTTATGGTAGCTATCGGAACAGACCGTGAAATGGTACAGGCGCTTGAACAGTGTTCAGCGCTGATCACTGAAGAAGGCGGCCTGACAAGCCATGCAGCAGTTGTCGGTATCAACCTTGGCATTCCGGTAATCGTTGGTGTTGAAGACGCTACGAGTCTGATCAAAGACGGCCAGGAAATCACGGTTGATTCAGTCCATGGTGTAATTTATAACGGCCACGCAAGCGTTCTTTAATAAACCTTTTCATTCCCGCCTTTCAACTGAAAGGCGGGAAAATATTATCGGTTCGCCATTTCAGACGGTTCTTTGAAGCTGTGGAGTGGCGGCGGGGAGTGGATCCAGATCCGATACTTGCTGTTACTATTCATACTAATCCCAGCAGCTGAATTGGCTGTATTTTTGCAGGCGGGGAAAACGATCGGCATTTTTCCAACGATTGCTATCGTCATCCTGACTGGCTTTCTCGGAGCCTATCTGGCAAAGCGCCAGGGGCTGGAAGTGTGGCGCAGGGCCCAAGAGCTTGCAAGGCAGGGTGAGCCGCCTGGTGACGCGATTCTCGACGGAATCTGCATTCTTGCCGGTGGTTTGCTGCTTCTCACTCCTGGTTTCCTTTCAGATGTAGCTGGCCTGCTGTTTCTCATGCCGTTTACAAGAAAGATGTTCAAGCCGTTTCTGATGAAAGCGATCAGGAAACGTACGAGCAGAAGAAGAATCCATATATACAAATGAAAGAGCCGGGATGTGCGTCCCGGCTCTTTTTCTGGGTTTTACTGAATCGGTGTGTTCCCTTTAATATAATTCCATGTATCCGTGAACACATTTGTTTTATGAAGGGTCGTTAATAGAACAAGTGCGACCGGTCCGACAATCAGTCCGAGGAATCCGATCAGCTTAAAGCCGACGAACAGCGCAATCAGTGTTGCGAGCGGGTTCAAACCGATGTTCGATGACAGGATTTTAGGCTCCATCACCTGCCTCTGGACGAGGACGACCGTGTACAAAATGCCGAGGCCAATGGCAAGCGGATAATTTCCGGTCACAATTTCAAAGATGATCCACGGGACAAAGATGGTGCCGGTCCCAAGATAGGGGAGCAAATCAACGATTCCTGTAATTAATGCGATAGTGATTGCATAATCAATCCGCAGGATGAGCAAGCCAATCAGAACGATGACCAGTGTGAGGGAAATCAGCGTCAGCTGGGCTTTTGCGAAACCAAACAATGCCTTACGCAGTTCCCCGATTACTTTTGCTCCGCTCGTCCGCAGCCTCTCATGCAGGAACTGCCCCGCCCATTTCTTCAGCTTGTACCAATCTTTTGAAATGAAAAAAGTGGCCAGCAATGAAAAAATAAGCACGGTGGCTGCATTTGGTACCCAAGAGACCAACGCAGGCAATTTCAGGAAAAAGTTTTGGATAAATGTCGTAACGCTTGCTGTGATTTTATCTCCTGTTGCAGTAATGCTGTTCATAATCGTGTCCTGCTGCCCCGAGTCCAGGCTCTGGAACATGCTTGCAATCCGATTGTAAAAAGGAATCACCTGGGAAGCAAACAGATTTTCGATATATTCGATCATCGTTTTAATATGTTCAGGCACGACATTAGACAGATAGGATGTGCCGGCAACAATCTCGGCGATCAGCAGTGTAATCAGACCGGCAAATACGCCGATCAGCAGTACAATTGTCGTAATAACAGCCAACGCACGAGGAAATTTCCATTTCCTTTCTAGGAAATTCACAAGTGGGTTGATAGCAAGAGCGATTACAAGGGCAATAATAAACGGGTAGGCTACTTTAAAGATGAGATAAATCGCCAGTAGTGACAGAATCACGACAGATACAACAATCAAAAAGCGAAATATCCGACCCGCTGTTTCACGATTCACATGTATCCCTCCAGTTAGAGCAGAGAATCATAAGATTTTCTGGTTTTGCTTGCAAGGGGCAAGCCCCTCCGCTTTTCTAGTGTCCAGCTGCGGGGGCTAGCTGCTCGAGGTCACAAGCCAAGCAAGAATGAAGGCAAAAAGCGCCTTCTTTCTTGCTCGTCTTGTGCTTGTCGCAGCTAATCAAGCCCCCTCCGCATTTCTAGTGTCCAGCTCTGGGCGATAGGGGCTCGAGGTCGCTTCGGAAAAGATCAGGTGGATTGGAAAGCATCCACCCGCTCTTTTCCTCCAGCGCTTGTCGCCCCTGATCAATCGCCCTCCGCTTTTCTTGATCCAGCTGCGGGGGCTAGGGGCTCGAGGTCACAAGCCAAGAAGGAAGAAAGGCTGTAAAGCGCCTTTTTTCCTTCTCGTCTTGTGCTTGTCGCCCCTGGGCAAGCCCCCTCCGCTTTTCTATTAATATTATCATGTTATGTTCTTTTTTATGTCAATTTACAAGGGAGTGGTTTTTGTGGTTTTTAGCCAGGCTTATTTGTTTTTGTTGCTTTTGCTTGGGATTGGGGTTGTGGCGAAGAATCAGTCGCTGATTATTGCGGCGGTGTTTTTGCTTTTGTTGAAGGTGGCGGGTGCGGATGAGAAGGTGTTTTCAGCTTTGCAGGGGAAGGGGATTAATTGGGGAGTTACGGTAATAACGATTGCCGTGCTGGCACCGATTGCGAGTGGAAGTATCGGGTTCCGGCAGCTCGGGGAAGCGGTAAAATCTCCCTATGCCTGGATTGCGCTTGGGGCCGGCATGGCGGTTGCGCTGATTGCAAAGTTTGGGATTGTTCTCCTTGCGGCTGATCCCCACATTACGACTGCGCTTGTGCTCGGTACCATCCTCTCCGTTGCCCTGTTCAAGGGAGTGGCGGTCGGCCCGCTGATTGGAGCTGGAATAGCCTATATGGCCATGAAAATATTTGAAATGTTTACATCCGGACCGGGGGCTGGATAGGAATATAGAACGTTTTCATTCCCAAATAATGAATAATTCGTTATAATGGTCAGTGGAACTAAATAATAGAGAAATTAGACAAGTTTCGGTATTGGGCTATAATGGATAAGTACGGTTTCTCCATGCCGGCCTGATTTAGAGAAAAGAGGAAAAGGAGAGGTTTTATATGACAGCATCCAGCGGACTGGAAGGGATCGTTGCCACAACGTCCTCCATCAGTTCAATCATCGATGACACCCTTACATATGTTGGCTATAATATTGATGATCTGACTGAAAATGCAAGTTTCGAAGAAGTGGTTTATCTTCTATGGCATCTCGAACTGCCTACGAAAGAGCAACTGCAGGAATTGAAAGAACAGCTTGCGGACAATATGGTACTTCCGGCTGAAATTATTGAAAGCTTTAAAACATATCCGATCGACCGAGTACATCCGATGGCTGCCCTGCGCACTGCCGTATCTGCCCTCGGCCTTTATGACGAAGAAGCGGATGTGATGAACAAGGAAGCGAACTACCGCAAAGCCATCCGTCTTCAGGCAAAAATTGCTACGATTGTTGCATCCTTCTCCCGTGTGAGAAAAGGTCTGGAACCTGTGGCTCCGAGAAAAGATCTTGGTTTTGCCGAAAACTTCCTTTACATGCTGAATGGCAAGGAAGCGGAAGCGATTGAGATCGAAGCATTCAATAAGGCGCTTGTTTTGCATGCAGACCATGAATTGAATGCCTCTACCTTCACTGCCCGCGTTTGCGTTGCAACTCTTTCCGATATGTATTCCGGCGTTACTGCTGCCATCGGCGCACTGAAAGGACCTCTGCATGGAGGAGCGAATGAACAGGTCATGAAGATGCTTACAGAAATCGGTTCTGTCGACAGAGCTGAAGACTACATCAATGA
The DNA here is from genome assembly GCF_057657925.1 of Lederbergia sp. B243.17. NCBI lineage: Bacteria > Bacillati > Bacillota > Bacilli > Caryophanales > Bacillaceae > Lederbergia > Lederbergia sp. B243.17. The sequence continues at coordinate 197,992 of NZ_JBWBKF010000097.1, read as the reverse complement.
CAAACTGAACAACAAAGAGAAGATCATGGGCTTCGGCCACCGCGTTTACCGCAAAGGTGATCCACGTGCCAAGCATCTGAGGGAAATGTCTCAGAAGCTGACAGAAATTACAGGCGAGCCAGAGTGGTATGATATTTCTGTTAAGGTGGAGGAAACTTTCACTTCCAAGAAGCCGCTGCCGCCGAATGTTGATTTTTATTCAGCGTCCGTCTATCATAGCCTAGGGATCGATCATGATCTCTTTACACCGATTTTCGCTGTCAGCCGCGTTTCGGGCTGGATCGCTCATATTCTCGAGCAATATGAGAACAACCGCCTGATTCGTCCGCGTGCGGATTATACCGGTCCTGGCATGCGCGAATATGTTAGCATCGACGAGCGCTAATCTAGTATAATCGGGAACTATTAAAATTGATTTGGAGGAGAATTTCTATGTCACAAGGCGAAAAAATCACAGTAACAAACGGTGTTCTTCAAACACCAGATAATCCAATCATCCCTTTCATCGAAGGCGACGGAACAGGCCCGGACATTTGGGCTGCAGCCAAACGCGTTCTTGATGCAGCAGTAGACAAAGCCTACAGCGGCAAAAAGAAGATCGAATGGAAAGAAGTCTATGCCGGAGAAAAGGCATTCAATAAATTTGGCGAGTGGCTTCCAGAAGAGACGCTTGACACGATCCGCGAATACCTGATCGCTATCAAAGGACCTCTTACTACACCAATCGGCGGAGGTTTCCGCTCATTGAACGTTGCGCTTCGCCAGGAATTGGATCTGTTCGTATGCTTGCGTCCAGTCCGCTATTTCGAAGGAGTGCCTTCACCGGTAAAACGTCCGGAAGATACTGATATGGTCATCTTCCGCGAAAACACAGAAGATATTTATGCGGGCATCGAGTATAAAGAGGGTACGCCGGAAGTGAAGAAAGTGATCGACTTCCTTCAAAACGAGATGGGCGTAAACAAAATCCGTTTCCCTGAAACATCCGGAATCGGAATCAAGCCGGTTTCCCAAGAAGGAACAAGCCGCCTTGTCCGTGCTGCCATCAACTATGCAATCAAAGAAGGCCGCAAGTCTGTGACTCTTGTTCACAAAGGAAACATCATGAAGTTCACTGAAGGAGCCTTCAAGAACTGGGGCTATGAGTTGGCTGAGAAAGAATTCGGCGACAAAGTATTCACTTGGAACCAGTACGACAAGATCAAAGATGAGCAGGGTGCAGACGCTGCAAACAAAGCTCAGTCTGATGCAGAGGCAGCTGGTAAAATCATCATTAAAGATGCGATTGCTGACATTTTCCTTCAACAAATCCTGACTCGTCCGAAAGAATTTGATGTGGTTGCTACGATGAACCTGAACGGAGACTATATTTCCGATGCGCTTGCTGCACAAGTCGGCGGAATCGGTATTGCTCCGGGAGCGAACATCAACTATGAGACTGGTCACGCAATCTTTGAAGCAACTCACGGCACGGCTCCAAAATATGCTGGCCTTGATAAGGTAAATCCTTCTTCCGTCCTTCTTTCTGGTGTGCTGATGCTTGAACACCTTGGTTGGAACGAAGCTGCTCAAATGATTACAAAATCAATTGAAAAGACAATTGAATCAAAAGTGGTTACGTATGATTTCGCACGTTTGATGGAAGGCGCGACAGAAGTGAAAACTTCTGAATTTGCCACAGCGTTGATTGAAAACATGGAGTAATCCAACTTGGTACAGTACAGCTTCAATCAGTAGGTTTTTACTTCACTGCCCACTGATTGTTAGTTGAACGAACCGGGCTGTTGACTGCTGCTGATTCCCGCTCCATTTGTTGAGGTGGGAGTCATGCGGCCAGTTAACGCGGGATAAAAAGATTTTGGCATCGCCGGACAGCATAATTCGCATGTTCGGCATGCGGAAATCTTTTTTTTGCAATCAGGCGAAAATCTGCTTTATCCAATTTATAGAAAGAAGGGACATTCTTATGACAAGGAAGAAAATATCTGTAATTGGCGGCGGCTTTACCGGCGCGACCACTGCATTCCTCTTGGCACAAAAAGAGCTGGGAGATGTTGTACTCGTTGATATACCGCAAATGGAAAATCCGACAAAAGGAAAAGCGCTCGATATGCTCGAAGCCTCTCCTGTCCAAGGATTCGATGCAAATATTACCGGTACGTCCGATTATGCGGATACAGAGAATTCCGATGTAGTCGTCATCACAGCGGGGATTGCCAGAAAGCCCGGCATGAGCCGCGACGATTTGGTACAGACAAACCAGAAGGTGATGAAGAGTGTCACAAAAGAGATCATCAAGCATTCGCCGAACTGCCACATCATCGTGTTGACGAATCCGGTCGATGCGATGACGTATACGGTATATAAAGAGTCTGGCTTCCCGAAAAACAGGGTAATCGGTCAATCCGGCGTCCTGGATACAGCCCGCTTCCGCACATTTGTCGCGCAAGAGCTGAATGTTTCGGTGAAAGATGTTACCGGTTTCGTTCTTGGCGGGCATGGTGATGATATGGTTCCCCTCGTCCGCTACTCATACGCAGGCGGCATTCCCTTGGAGACGCTGATTTCAAGCGAGCGCCTGGATGAAATTGTCGAGAGGACGAGAAAAGGCGGCGGAGAGATTGTCAATCTGCTCGGTAACGGGAGTGCCTACTATGCTCCAGCTGCATCGCTAGTCGAAATGGTCGAAGCAATCGTCAAGGATCAGCGCCGCATTCTTCCGTCGATCGCATATCTTGAAGGAGAATATGGATTTGACGGCATCTACCTTGGTGTCCCGACCATCCTTGGTAAAGAAGGAATCGAGAAAGTGATTGAACTGGATCTGACGGATGAAGAGAAAGCTGCACTTCAGAAGTCTGCTGATTCTGTCCGCGAAGTCATGAAAGTTTTAGCCTAATATTCATCCCGGAAACCTTCACAGGTTTTCGGGATTTCTTTTTCCTGCCTGCCAAATGAATCTTTTTCTAATCCCGGACGTATGAACAGGTATAGAGAAAAATGGGGAAAGGAAAATGCGATATGAGTATGAAAAGAACGTTGACCGTTACAGGCCTTGTGGCGGCTGTCCTTATTCTGGCTCTTGTCCTCGTCACGTCCTGGTACACTGTCGACGAATCGGACCAGGCCGTCATTTTGACATTTGGCAGAGCGGAGGAGACGGTGACGGAACCAGGGCTGCATTTCAAACTGCCATATCCGATCCAGCGTGTTGAAAAGCTGGCGCGGGAAACGCTCAAGCTTGATTTTGGCTACAAGGAAGGGAAAAACCAGCCCGCCGAAACGAAAATGATTACCGGTGATGAAAATATTGTATTGGCGGACCTTGTTGTCCAGTGGAAAATCACGGACCCGAAAAAATACCTCTTCCACTCGGAAGACCCGGAGCAGATTTTATACAATGCGACATCGGCTTCGCTCCGGAGCATTATCGGCAGCTCAAAAATCGATGATGCCCTCACGTCCGGAAAAGTAGAGATTGAGGCAAACGTACGGGAACTGCTGACCTCTTTGATGGACAAATACGATGTCGGCATCTCGATTCTTGCTGTCAACCTGAAGGATGTCGAGCTCCCGAATAAAGAGGTAAGAAGTGCATTTACTGCTGTAACGGATGCCCGGGAAACGATGAATACAAAAATCAACGAAGCGAAAAAGTACGAGAATAAGCGCATGAATGAGGCAAAAGGAGAAGAGGCTGCCATAATGTCCAAGGCGAACGGAGAGAAGCAGGCAAGGCTGGAGGCAGCGCGAGGCGATGTTGCGGTTTTCAATAAGCTGTATGAGCAGTATAAATCGAACCCTCAAATCACCCGTGAACGCCTTATTCTTGAGACCCTTGAGCAGGTGCTGCCGGGTGCGGAAATTTATATTATGAATGATGAAGGCAGCACACTGAAACACTTCCCGATCCGTCCGCTGGAACGGCCTGAACCAAGTGCCACAGAAGAAGGAGGGAAGCAGTAATGGACAAAAAAGTGATTGACCTGGAAGCAAGGAAAAGCATAAACCTCGAATGGAAGAAGTTTGTCAGGTTCGGCTTGTTTTTTGTCATCCTGATTGTACTGCTCCTCCTTCTTCTGACGAGTGCGTTTGTTGTAAAAGAAGGAGAATACAAGGTAGTGCGGCAATTTGGTGAAGTCGTGAGGATCAAAGACACGCCGGGACTCGGATTTAAGGTTCCGTTTATCCAAAGCGTATCGACCCTCCCGAAATACCAGATGACATATGACGTATCACAGGCGGAAATCAACACGAAAGATAAGAAGCGGATGATCATCGACAATTATGCGGTCTGGAGAATCGATGACCCGCGGAAGATGATTTCCAATGCGAGAACCGTTGCGAATGCGGAATCGCGGATGGAGGAATTTATTTATTCAGTTGTCAGATCCGAACTGGGACAGCTGGATTACGAGGCAATCATCAATGATGAGAAGTCGTCAAGGGGCAGCCTGAATGACAAGGTGACGGAGAGAGTGAACGAACTCCTTGCCCGCGATGAGTACGGAATTGTCGTGACCGACGTCCGCACAAAACGCACAGACCTTCCACAGGAGAACGAAAACTCAGTATACCTGAGAATGATCTCGGAACGGGAATCGAAGGCACAGGAATATTTATCGATGGGCGATGCCAAAAAAAATGATGAAACTGCGGAGACCGACCGAAAAGTACGGGAAATGCTCGCCAAAGCCCAAGCAGAGGCGGAAATCATCCGTTCTGAAGGGGAGGGGGAAGCGGCAAGGATTTACAATGAGGCTTTTTCCAAGGATAAGGAGTTCTATCAGCTTTACCGCACATTGGAAACCTATAAAAAGACGATCGGTGAGGAGACCGTCATTGTCATCCCGTCCGATTCACCGTATGCCCGCCTGCTGATGGGGTATACGAATTGACGAAAACCCGCCAGGCAGATAAAGCCTGCGGGTTTTTTTTCGTTATTCGGGCAGTGACTTCGCCTGATGAGCGACTTTTCCTCTAACATGTTAAAATGGATGTACGAGAGCCCCTTGAGGAGGTTAAGGATGAAGAAGAAACTATTGCTGATTGATGGAAACAGTATTGCGTACCGTGCGTTTTTTGCGCTGCCGCTGTTGAATAATGACAAAGGGATCCACACGAACGCGGTGTACGGATTTACAACGATGCTGATGAAAGTGTTGGACGAGGTCAAGCCAACGCATATTCTTGTTGCTTTCGATGCCGGGAAAACGACTTTCCGCCACTCGACGTTCAAAGAATACAAAGGAGGGCGCCAGAAAACGCCGCCCGAGCTGTCGGAACAGTTCCCATTTCTGCGGGAGTTGCTCGATGCCTACGGAATCAAACGTTTTGAGCTGGAGAATTACGAGGCGGATGATATCATCGGAACGCTTGCCGTCCGTGCCGCAGAGGAAGGGTTCAATGTCCGGGTTATTTCCGGGGATAAGGACTTGACACAGCTGAGTACGGATAAGATAACGGTCGGCATTACGAGAAAAGGAATAACAGATATTGAGGAATACACGCCTGCCCATATTGAAGAGAAATACGGACTTACACCAGAACAGATCATAGATATGAAAGGTTTGATGGGGGATTCTTCGGATAACATCCCAGGCGTTCCAGGGGTTGGGGAAAAAACCGCTATCAAGCTACTGAAACAATTCGGGACCTTGGAGAACCTCCTCAATAATATTGCCGAGGTGAGCGGGGCAAAGCTGAAAGAGAAGCTCGCAGAGTTCAATGACCAGGCTGTGATGAGCAAGGAACTGGCGACAATCGAAAAGAATGCCCCGGTTCCTATAGATGTGGAGGATCTTCAGTATTCAGGATATGAAGTGGACAAATTGTCTGCGGTCTTCAGGGAGCTTGGCTTCAATTCACTGCTTGATAAGCTCGATGGTGCGGAAGAAGCAGAGGAAGTGGAACTGGCGGACTTAGAGTATAAAGTGGCCGAAACGATTGAAGAGGAGCTTTTTGCTGACGAGAATGCTCTTTACGTTGAAATATTGGAAGACAATTACTATACAGGCGACATTATCGGTTTTGGACTCGCGAATGAGAATGGCAATTATTTTTTGCCGGTTGAAACAGCACTCGCCTCACCTGTTTTCAAAAAATGGGCAGAAGACCCATCCAGCAAGAAAAGGGTGTTTGATGCAAAACGGTCTGTCGTTTCTCTGAAGAAACGAGGCATCGACTTGAACGGGATCGACTTTGATCTTCTTCTCGTTTCGTATCTGCTCAACCCATCCGAATCACCGAAGGACTTTTCTGATGTAGCTAAGCTGCACCAATATACGAATGTCCAGTCCGATGAGAGTGTATATGGTAAAGGGGCGAAGCGGAAAGCTGCAGAGGGTGATGAGCTTGCCGCCCATCTTGCCCGCAAGGCAGCGGCTGTTCTGGCTCTCCATACGCCTCTCATTAAGGATTTGGAAAAAAATGAGCAAACCGACCTTTTCTTTGATTTGGAGCTTCCGCTTGCCCTGATCTTGGCGAAAATGGAGTATACAGGTGTGAAAGTTGATGTTGGCCGTCTTGAGAAAATGAAAGAGGAAGTCGGCTCCAGACTGAAAGAGATTGAAAGCCATATTCACGAACTGGCTGGGGAGCCGTTCAACATCAATTCACCGAAACAGCTTGGCGTCATTCTATTTGAAAAACTCGGGCTGCCCGTGATCAAAAAAACCAAAACAGGCTATTCGACTTCTGCAGATGTGTTAGAGAAACTGGAAAACGACCATGAAATCATCCGGGCGATCCTTGATTACCGCCAGCTTGGCAAGCTGCAGTCCACATACATTGAGGGGCTATTAAAAGTCATCCATTCGGGTTCGGATAAGGTTCATACCCGTTTCAATCAGGCGCTGACGACCACCGGCAGGTTGAGCTCTACAGATCCGAATTTGCAGAACATCCCGATCCGGCTTGAGGAAGGACGGAAAATTCGCCAGGCGTTCATACCGTCCGAAGAGGGCTGGGTTATCTTTTCGGCGGACTATTCACAAATCGAACTTCGGGTTCTCGCCGATATTGCGAAGGATGACAATCTGATCGAAGCGTTCCAGCATGGACTTGATATTCATACGAAGACCGCGATGGATGTTTTCCATGTTGAAGCAGACGGAGTAACATCGAATATGAGAAGACAGGCAAAAGCGGTGAACTTCGGTATTGTATACGGAATCAGCGATTATGGCCTGTCGCAGAGCCTCGGCATTACGAGGAAAGAGGCGGGAAGATTTATCGACCGCTATCTTGAGAGCTTCCCGGGAGTCAAAAATTACATGGATGACAGTATCGCTGAGGCGAGGGAAAAAGGCTATGTGTCCACACTGCTTCACCGGAGGCGCTATATTCCTGAAATCACGAGCAGAAATTTCAACCTGCGAAGCTTTGCCGAACGGACAGCGATGAACACGCCGATCCAAGGCAGTGCTGCAGATATTATCAAAAAAGCGATGATTGATATGGATGCCCGCCTGGAAAAGGAAGGGCTTGAAGCAAGGCTGCTTCTTCAAGTGCATGATGAATTGATTTTTGAAGCGCCTGAACACGAAGTGGAGAAACTGAAGGAAATTGTGCCCGATGTAATGGAGCATGCATTGGAGCTTGCGGTTCCGCTTAAGGTGGAGTATGCATACGGACCGACATGGTTTGACGCAAAGTAAAATAACACCAAGGGAGGGAGCAGCTTATGCCGGAACTGCCGGAAGTGGAAACGGTCCGCAGATCATTGACACAGCTTGTCGCAGGTAAAACGATCAATCGTGTCGAAGTGGGCTGGCCGAAAATCATTAAACACCCGGAAGAATACGAACAATTCCAGGATGCTCTTCCCGGGCAGACGATCGAAAGCATCGACCGGAAGGGAAAATTCCTGATCTTTCTTCTCCAGGACTATGCACTCGTGTCCCATCTGAGGATGGAAGGGAATTACCGCCTGCACGATGCAGGTGATGAAAAGGATAAGCATACGCATATCATCTTTTATTTTACGGACGGAACTGAATTGCATTACCGTGATGTCCGGAAGTTCGGCACGATGCACCTGTTTGCACGGGGCACGGAGCATGACCTGCTGCCGCTCGCAAAACTTGGGCCTGAACCTTTTTCAGAGCAATTTACCTTTGATTATCTCCAGGAAAAACTGGGGAAAACAGACCGGGCAATCAAGAGCGTTTTGCTCGATCAGACAGTCGTCACCGGGCTTGGCAATATTTATGTCGACGAGGTGCTGTTTCACTCGCATATCCATCCGGAGCGGAAAGCTTCATCGCTCAAAAAGAATGAGATTGAAACACTGCGGATTCAGTCGGCGAGAGTGCTGGCCGACTCAATTGAAGCGGGGGGCAGCTCTGTCAATACGTATATGAATGCCCATGGATTATCCGGGACTTACCAGGAGAAGCTTTTGGTATACGGGCGAAAAGGTGAACCGTGCCCGAATTGCGGAACACCAATTGAAAAAATTAAAGTCGGCGGGCGGGGAACCCACTTTTGCCCGGATTGCCAAATTCCCTGATCACCACTCCGTTTAACCATCCCCTTTTTTCCTCATATACTGTGTTATCTCCGCAGTATTGGCGAGGAAGGGGATTCAGAATGGGGTATACACTATCATTAGTGCTGCTTGCCGCTGCCATCAGTCTTGATAGCTTTAGTACCGGGCTTGCATACGGTCTCAGGAAAATATGGATTCCGTTTAAATCGATCGTTATCATTTCCATGATGACCGCAGCCTCTCTGGCTTTTGCCATGCTGGCTGGAAAAGGGCTCGTTGGACTAATGTCTCCGGAAGCGGCAAATCGGATTGGCGGTATCATCCTGATTTGCATCGGTACATGGGTCGTCATCCAATTTTTTAAAACGGATCAGAACCCGGCGGACCATGGAGAAAAGCATGTTCTCAAGTGGGAAATTAAATCGCTTGGGATTGTCATCCATATTTTACGTAAACCAACCCGGGCCGACTTTGACCGGTCTGGAACGATTAACGGGCTTGAGGCATTATTTCTCGGTGCGGCATTGTCGCTGGATGCTTTCGGAGCAGGAATCGGAGCTGCCATGATCGGCTACTCTCCGGCTTTGCTTGCCGGATGTGCGGCGATCATGAGTGGAATGTTTCTGGCTGCCGGCCTGAGGATGGGCCGATTGTTTTCCAAGGCGCACTGGCTCCAGAAGTTTGCCTTCATGCCGGGCGTTCTGCTTATTTGTATCGGGCTGATTAAAATGTGAAAGAGGAGGAGCCATGACAGCCATTATCGGACTGACAGGCGGCATCGCCAGCGGAAAAAGCACAATTTCCCGCCTGCTCCACAATCGCGGGTTTGCGATTGTAGATGCTGACAAGGCGGCGAGGGCCGTTGTTGAACAAGGAGAAGAAGCATATAAACAAGTTGTCGCCGAATTCGGTGAGGAAATTCTCCAGCCGGACGGCGAAATAGATCGAGCGAAACTGGGCTCCGTTATTTTTCATAATGAGGAAAAACGATTATTGCTGAACAGTATTGTCCATCCGGCCGTGAGGGAGAGGATGGACGAATGGAAGGAAAAAGCGGTCTCGTCCGGAAAGGAGACTGTCATTTATGACATTCCGCTGCTCTTTGAGAGCAAACTAACCCGTCTCGTAGAGAAAGTGATTGTTGTCTATGTGTCGGAGAATGTGCAGCTGGAGCGACTGATGGCGAGAAACCAGCTTAGCGAGGAAGAGGCAAAGGCAAGGATTGCATCCCAGCTCCCTCTCAGCCAAAAGCGCGAGTGGGCAGACGCAGTGATTGATAATAATGGGGAGATTTCTGAGTCTGAGGCCCAATTAGAAAAGATCATATCCAGCTGGAAACTGTCACCATGAATCATCATGGTGATTTTTTCATGACAATTATATCCTCCCTCATCTGTTAATGTGTTATACTATTGTAAGATTTAGTATAACTTTATTGGAGGGTTTTTAGAGGATGAATGCGAAGATTGCAATCAACGGTTTTGGCCGGATTGGCCGGATGGTATTCAGAAAGGCGATGGAGGACAATATGCCGATTGCCGCCATCAACGCGAGTTATCCAGCGCAAACATTGGCCCATCTGATTAAATACGATACGACTCACGGTTCTTTTGCAGGAACGGTGGAGTGCAAGGATGAAAGACTGATCGTTAATGGCCAGGATATCCTCCTGCTGAACAATCGTAACCCGCTCGAGCTTCCTTGGGGAAGAATGGGAATCGATATTGTTATAGAGGCGACCGGGAAGTTCAATGAAAGGGAAAAAGCCGCCATGCATTTAACTGCCGGAGCCAAAAAGGTCATTTTGACGGCGCCTGGGAAAAGGGAGGACGTCACCATCGTGATGGGAGTAAATGAAAGCGCTTTGAATATTGATGAGCATGATGTGATCTCAAATGCATCCTGCACAACAAACTGCCTTGCACCCATTATAAAAGTGCTGGATGATAATTTCGGGATTGTCAATGGCCTGATGACAACGGTGCATGCCTATACAAACGATCAAAATAATATCGATAATCCTCACAAAGACTTGCGCCGAGCCCGGGCGTGCGGACAATCGATCATACCGACAACGACAGGGGCCGCTAAAACATTGGAACTTGTGCTCCCACAGATGAAGGGGAAGATCCACGGTATGGCTCTTCGTGTTCCAACGCCGAATGTCTCCCTCGTCGATCTCGTTGTCGACTTGGAAGGCGAAGCTGATGCAGAGACTGTAAATAGCGTTCTGAAAGAAGCTGCCTCAGGAGAGTGGAAGGGAATTATCCAATATACAGAAGAGCCGCTCGTATCCTCCGACTTTAACACGAACTCACACTCTGCCATTGTCGACGGGCTTTCCACCATTGCGATCGGAAAAAGCAAAATCAAAGTGCTCGCCTGGTATGACAATGAATGGGCATACTCCTGCCGCGTCATTGAGCTTACCCGTCATGTATCCTCCGCTATTTTGCACAAAGACATAAAAGCAGGCTGATTCAACATCCGCCGCCAGTATTTTGGCAAACACATCGGGAAGATGTGTTTTTTTTTTGAGAAACTATGCACCCATGCCAGAAGTTGGATAAAAAAACCGCTTGCAAACGGGAAAAACGCCCTTTATAATTTAAATGAAAATGATTTACAAAAGGGAAGTGATTTTGATGAATAGTTTCTTCGAGAAGGCACAGCAGTTCGGTAAATCATTCATGTTGCCGATTGCCGTTCTGCCTGCTGCCGGGCTTTTACTCGGTATCGGGGGTGCCTTATCCAATCCAAATACGATTAAAGCGTATCCATTCTTGGATATTTCTTGGCTGCAAGCCGTGTTTACAGTTATGTCGAGCGCCGGAAATGTGATTTTCGCAAACTTGGCCCTCTTGTTTGCTATTGGCGTTGCAGTCGGATTGGCAAAAACCGATAAGGGCACAGCCGGGCTTGCCGGCATGCTCGGGTTCCTTGTCATGAACTCAACAATATCCGCTCTTTTAACCATCACTGGTAAAATGAACACGGAAAATCCGGCCTCTGTCGGACAAGGGACAACCTTGGGCATCCCTACACTGGAAACAGGAGTTTTCGGCGGTGTAGTAGTGGGGGTAGTAGTCGCCTTGCTTCACAATCGTTATAACAAGAAGCAGTTGCCGCCATTCTTGGGCTTCTTCAGCGGGTCGCGCTTTGTGCCGATTGTATCTTCATTTGCTACAATCTTCCTAGGCGCCATCATGTTTGTTGCCTGGCCGTTTATTCAAGCGGGAATCTTTAAAATGGGCGGACTTGTGGAAGCGACAGGTTATATCGGCACCTTCGTTTATGGCTTCGTATTGAGATTGCTTGGACCGTTCGGGCTGCATCATATTTTTTATATGCCGTTCTGGACAACCAGTCTCGGAGGGTCCCTCATGGTCAATGGCCATATGGTCGAAGGGACACAGCGGATTTTCTTTGCACAGCTGGCTGATCCTGATGTTCACAAGTTTTATATCGGTACAGCCCGTTTCATGTCCGGCCGCTTTATTACGATGATGTTTGGCTTGGTCGGTGCTGCTTTTGCAATCTACCGGACAGCAAAGCCCCAGCACAAGAAGGTAGTGGCTGGATTGATGGGCTCTGCTGCCTTGACATCTTTCCTGACAGGGATAACCGAGCCGCTCGAGTTTTCCTTCTTGTTCATCGCACCGATGCTGTATGTAGTGCATGCTTTCTTGGATGGCCTTGCTTTTATGATGGCTCATATTTTTCAAATTACCATCGGCCAGACGTTTTCCGGAGGATTTATTGACTTTGTATTATTCGGTATTTTACAAGGAAACGCAAAGACAAATTGGATTGTTGTTCCGCTGATCGGGATACCATGGTTTTTCATTTACTACTTTTTGTTCTCCTTCTTCATCAAAAAGTTCAACTTCAAGACACCCGGACGGGAAGATGAGCAAGATTCGCCTGCCGGGACAGAAGATTCGAGCGAACGCGCTCAAACGATTATCAGTGCACTGGGCGGATCGGATAATTTAACGGCTGTGGATTGCTGCGCGACCCGGCTTAGAGTAAGTGTCATAGATTCAGAGAAAGTGGACGATGGGCTTCTGAAGCAAACGGGAGCAAAGGGCGTTGTGAAAAAAGGCAATGGGATCCAGGTAATATATGGTCCCCATGTGACGATCATTAAAAATGAAATCAATGAAATTGTAGGTGAGTAATGAATGTTAAACGAAATAAAATACAAACTGGTTGTTTCATGCCAAGCGCTTGAGGATGAGCCGCTGCACAGCTCTTTTATTATGTCCAAGATGGCTCTGGCAGCAAAGCAGGGTGGGGCAGCAGGCATCCGCGCCAACTCAAAAGAAGATATTCTAGCGATTAAGGCGGAAGTGGATCTGCCTGTTATCGGCATTATTAAACGGGACTATCCGGACAGTGAAGTATACATTACTGCGACAAAAGAGGAATTGAAGGAACTGATTGAATCGGATTGTGAAATGATTGCCCTCGACGCAACGGACCGCCCTCGCCCTAACGGGGAAACGTTGGCCGAGCAGGTGGACTTTGTGAAAAAAGCTCATCCTGAAATATTATTAATGGCTGACATTTCAACCATAGAAGAAGCGCAAACAGCGGAAAAGCTCGGCTTTGACTGTGTTTCCACTACCCTTTATGGATACACAAAACAAACGGCGGGCGGAAAACTGTTTCACAATGATTTCGAATTTGTTAAACTGGTGCTGGACAATGTACGCATTCCAGTGATTGCCGAGGGGAATATTCTGTCTCCCGAGATGGCGAAGCATGTCCTTTCGCTTGGAGTGCATGCCGTTGTCGTGGGCGGAGCTATCACCAGACCCCAGCAAATCACTAGCCGTTTTGTAGAGGCAATCAAAGAGGTGTAATGTGCTTTGGGCACACTTTTGACAGAGATCCAAGCCAACTATTCTTCTTTCTCCGATAAAGAAAAAGGTTTGGCGGACTATTTGCTTTCATCGCCGGAAGAGGCTTCTCACAGCAATATAAAAGAGATTGCACTTAAAACCGGCGTCTCGGTCGCGACCGTTACAAGGTTCTGCAAAAAAGTATCATGCACTAGTTTCGTGGAATTGAAGCTGAAACTTGCTCGTGAGGGACACAGTGAAGCCGATGATAGCATCGGGGTCCAATTGAAACAGCAGTACGAATCATCTTTGCGCGATATCGAAGGTTTGAACGAGGATGCCGAGATGCTGAACGTTCTCCGGATTATCGAGGGAGCAGCGAAAGTGCATGTGTATGGTCTCGGGAGTTCTGGTCTTGCAGCCCAGGAATTGAATTACCGTTTAAGTAGAATGGGCTTCAATTCCGAGGCTGTGACAGACCCCCATTTGATGATCATCCGGAGCACCCTTCTGCAAAAAGACGATGTGCTCATCGCCATTTCCCGTTCCGGCCAGACTCGGGATTTGCTTACATCTGTACGGAGAGCGAAGGAAAGGGGAGTCAAGCTTGTTTCCATAACCGCGTATGGAGATGCCCCGCTTACAAAAATTTCCGAAGCGGTACTGCTGACGCTTCATCCATTGCGGACACGGTTTATTTCAACTGGTTTGGATTTAAGCACCCTTTACCTGATAGATTTTATCAGCTCCTCCTTCATGAAAGATGCAGATCGAAGTGAAATTTATGAGCAAACGGTCCAAGCCATCTCGAATGAGGCGTGGATTGATGACTGAAGAAAGCTTGCCCGGACGCCGGATGGTGTTCCGGGCTTCTTTCTGCTGCATTTGAATTCAAATAATAAATCCGAAAGTTATTGCCAAACGATTATTCAAGCCTTATACTATGAATCGTGGTGTTTGAATGAACAGCTATGCAAATGCATAAAACCGCATAACTGCTTAAAGGGTTAGGACCTCATTGGACTAACTTTCCCCCGTTGCAGTTAAACATCTTTAACTTGTTTTTGTGATCGCTAAAAAATACGTTGAAGGGGGAACGATCAATGGAAACAATGGGACGTCATGTAATATCAGAATTATGGGGTTGTGATTTTGACAAGCTGAACAGCATGCCATACATCGAGCAGGTGTTTGTCGATGCTGCTTTGAAATCAGGTGCGGAAATTCGCGAAGTCGCTTTTCACAAGTTTGCTCCGCAGGGAGTCAGCGGAGTCGTTATCATTTCTGAATCCCATTTGACGATCCACAGCTTTCCGGAGCATGGGTATGCGAGTATCGATGTCTATACTTGCGGAGACTTGGATCCGAATATTGCAGCCGATTATATTGCGGCAGCGCTCGATGCGGAAACAAGGGAAACGCTAGAGATGCCGCGTGGAATGGGACCGTTGAAGCTTGAGCACGCGGTCCGATAAAAGCCAACTTTTATAAGAAAGGAGCCGATTCGATTAGGAATGGGCTCTTTTTGGTCTATAGGGAAATGGGTACTCTTTTTATTTTCGACGAAAAGTGAGGTATAATAAGAAAAAGCGATCGGAACGGAGAGGATAGAGAAATGAAGTGTCCGTCTTGTCATCATAACGGAACCCGCGTTGTCGATTCACGGCCTGCTGACGACGTCCGGGCCATCCGGAGAAGAAGGGAATGCGAAAAATGTGCCTACCGGTTCACGACCTTTGAAAGAGTGGAGGAGACCCCTCTCATCGTCGTGAAAAAGGAAGGCATCCGCGAAGAGTTCAGCAGGGAAAAAATCCTGCGCGGACTGATCCGCGCATGCGAGAAACGTCCTGTAACGCTTGATCAACTGGAAGAGATGACGAGCGATATCGAGCGGGAGCTGCGCAGCCTCGGACAGGCGGAAGTACAATCTGAGCTTGTCGGGGAAAGGGTGATGGACAAGCTGGCGAAGGTCGATGAGGTCGCTTATGTCCGTTTCGCATCCGTATACCGGCAGTTTAAAGATATCAACGTCTTCTTGGATGAACTGAAGGAATTAATAAAAAAAGCATAACGAAAGTGTGTAAATATGATGCAGCATTGGAATGAAGTACAGCCAGTCGACTCTTTTCAAGTGGTGATGAAGGGCACCCTTCACCGCCACGATCATAAGGTCGTAGCCTATTTGTATCAGCCTTTGATGGGGCCGGTTTGCATGAGCCTGTACACGACTCTCTGGCATGCAGTGACAGAGAGCAGGCTTTGGTCCGATACGTGGAATCACTATCATTTGATGAATATGCTCGGGCTGAATCTCCAGGAAATCTATGATGCCCGGCTGAAGCTCGAAGGCATCGGACTGCTGAAGACGTACATAAAGGAAGAGGAAGACAGGACATTCATTTATGAATTGCTGCCTCCTTTATCGGCAGAGCAATTTTTCACGGACGGCATGTTGAATATTTATTTATACCAAAAGCTGGGGCAGGCCCACTTTTTGCGCCTGAAGAAGTACTTTTCCGATGGGCAGATCGATCGTGGGGAGTATGCCGATATTACGCGTTCCTTCCAGGATGTGTTCGAATCGATTGGAGTGGAGTCGCTTACCAATCCGGAGGCACATCAGGCAGGAATACCTGAGAAAGGGCAGGGGCTGCACCGCCGAGCGGAAGCAGTCCCGATCCCGATCGACGGCCGCGGTTTTGATTTTGCACTGCTTGAGGATGGGCTGTCGAATCTGACCGTGCCGCGGAAGGTTTTGACGCCCGCAGTGAAGGATGCGATCAGCAAGCTCGCCTTTCTCTATTCGATCAACGCTATCGACATGCAGCATCTTCTCCTTTCTGTGATGAATGCATCGCAGACGGTGGATATCGAAGAGCTGCGCAAGGCGGCGAGAGACTGGTATCAGATGGAAAATGGCGACAGGCTGCCTGAACTGATTGATAAACGTGAGACGAGGCCGGCGGCACGCGAGCCGGAGAAGGAAATGACGAAACAGGAAAAGCTTGTCCACTATTTGGAAACTGTTTCTCCGAGAGAACTTCTTGTCGACCTGTCAGACGGTGCCGAGCCTGCGAAAGCCGACGTAAAAGCGGTTGAGGAGGTCATGTTCCAGCAGAAGCTGGAGCCGGGCGTCATGAATGTATTGATCCATTATGTCATGCTCAAGACGGACATGAAGCTCTCAAAGAGCTATTTGGAGAAAATCGCATCCCATTGGTCGCGGAAGAAAATCAAGTCGGTCCGAGAGGCAATGGATTTGGCGATTGAAGAGAACCGGCAGTACCAGGAATGGGCGAGCGGAAAGACAGCTCCGACCCAAAGGAAAAGAAAGCCGATCCGTACGGAAAAGCTGCCTGACTGGTTTTTGGCAAATGAGCATGTGACCGCCAAGGCTCCGGCTCAGGCGGAGGAAACCGAAGAACTGGAAGAAAAGCGCAAACGACTGGAAGCGATCCAGAGAAAGTATAAGAAAGCAGGAGGTGAAAAAGGTGGAGAAGATCAATAGGACGTTGTCCAAGATCAAGACACCCGATTTCCGGCAGCGATACGAGCACTTGAAAGCGGAAGTGCTCGCCAATCCGGATGTTGCCCGCTTTATTCACCAATATGAAGGGGTAATGAGCGAGAGTGACATTGAGAAAAACTTAATGAAGCTGTACGAGTTTTCCACACAGACAAAACACTGTGAAGGTTGCAGCGGACTTGCTCAGTGCCGGAACATGATGCAGGGATATGAGCCGGAGCTTGTATTTGAACGGGGGAATGTGACGATCCATTACCGCCCGTGCCCGACGAAAGTGATGGAAGATGAACGCAAACGGGCGGAAAGGCTGATTAAAAGCATATACATGCCTAAAGCGATCCTGCGTGCTTCCTTTGCGGATTTTTCCCTGGACAGTCCGGGCAGGATGGACGCGTTCGAGTATGCGGAACGATTCGCATCCCAATACAAGCCGGGAAATTACATGAAGGGGCTTTACCTTCACGGACCGTTTGGTGTGGGAAAATCTTTTCTGCTCGGGGCAATCGCCAATCACCTTGCGGATAAGAACATCCCGTCTCTGCTCGTCTATGTACCGGAATTTCTGCGGGAAATGAAGCAGTCGATCAGCGACCACTCCCTGGACGATAAGCTGCAATCGGTGAAAACAGCACCGATCCTCATGCTCGATGATATTGGCGCCGAGTCGATGTCAAGCTGGACGAGAGACGAAGTACTAGGCGCTATTCTTCAGTACAGGATGGATGAGCAGCTCCCCACCTTTTTCTCATCGAATTTTTCTATGGACGGTCTTTCCCATCATTTAACGTACTCCCAAAGGGGAGAGGAAGAGCAAATGAAGGCTGGCCGGATCATGGAGAGGGTCATGTATCTATCCCGCCCGATCGGATTGGACGGGCCGAACCGCCGCCACCAGTGACGAATAAGCTGCCAGGAAAGAGCCGTGACACGGCCTTTCCTGGCAGCTTTTTTGCCATGCTTCCCGCCCTTTGTAATTCCTGGTCTAGGTTGTCCCGTCCCTCCATATACATAAAGTATCGTAAGTGAAGGAGGGGCGGGCTTGAATCTACTTTTTAACTCCATAAAAGATGCGATTCGGTTGAAATTATTTTTATCCGCAAACGGCCTGCAGGAGTCTTTTTCCGAGCAGCAGGGTCAATTTATATATACCTTCTCCGACGATGTCCGGAAAGTGGAAAAAAGAATGGGTGCGCTTATCCGCTTTATCATGGAAGTCAAACGGAATGAATGGATCAACCGGCAATTGCTCGACACATATAAATACGAGAGTGATGTGGAGCGGGTGCAGATCATGGAAATCTCCAGCCATATGTTTGGAGGAGAACGCCCTGAATTAACGGCACTTGCCGGGGAGTTCGATGAGGAAAAGCTGATTGGGGCCGCAGTGGATGATCTATTCCAGTACGATGGTACGGTGCTATTTGAGTCATTTTTGAAATTCCGCCTGAAAATGTATTTTGAGCGGGTTGCTGATTATGTGAACGTTGCAATCGATGAATACAAAATGGAACAGGAATACCAGATGTTCGTCCAGATGCTGCGGGACTATTTGCAAAAGCGGGATCATGTGAAGCCGGTCATCCACCTTTGCATTGATCATCAGACAGTTTTTTATGATGAAAAGATCTGCAAGCTGAACAAGGAGGAGATCGCCAGCATGCTTGACCGCCGTCTTCTGAGCAATCATCCGGTTTATGTTGATTCCGCTATCATCGCTCCCTTGCTGTCGATCGCTCCCCAGAAAATTTTTCTGTATACAAATCAAGAGGAACAGGCACTCGTCCGCACGCTGAAAAATATTTTTGAAGAGCGGATCGCCGTCTTCCCGCCGCGCTACTTGCATACACTGCAAAAAGCGTATTCTGAAAAAACTTGATTTCTGTCCGGTCCCGCATTATAATACGTACATATATACGAACAAGTTGCGATAAGGACATGGGCATTCATCACGGCTCCCAGAGAGGAAAGCAGACGGTGCGAACTTTCCAGTACGGATGAACAGCTTACCCCCTTTGAACTCCAGCCAGGAAACCTTTCGGCAAGTATTGGCTGGCGGACCCGATCCGTTAAACGTATCCAAGTCGGCATGCTCATTTTGCATGCTGAAAACTAGGGTGGAACCACGTGCAATCAAGCTCGTCCCTTTCCAGGGGCGGGCTTTTTATTTTTTTCAAAAAAGGAGTAGAGCAAAATGGCAGAACAAGTGAAGTTAACATTCCCTGATGGCGCAGCAAAGGAGTTTCCGAAGGGCGTAACAACAGAGGAAGTGGCAGCTTCGATTTCCCCGGGGCTAAGAAAGAAGGCGCTCGCCGGCAAGGTTGATGGCAAGCTGATCGACTTCAGAACACCAATCGAGAAGGATGGAGCAATTGAAATCAATACTCCTGACAGCAGCGAAGCGTTGGAAATTCTTCGCCACAGCACAGCGCATTTGATGGCGCAGGCAGTGAAGCGTCTATATCCTGACGTCAAACTTGGAGTCGGCCCGGTCATCGAAGACGGATTCTATTACGACATGGACCTTGAACATTCCCTGACACCGGAAGACCTGCCGGTAATCGAAAAGGAAATGAAGAAAATCATCAATGAAAACATTGAAATCGTCCGCAAAGAGATTTCCCGTGAGGATGCGAAGAAGCTTTTTGCCAATGACGAATACAAGCAGGAACTGATTGATGCGATTCCAGCCGACGAAAAAGTGACTGTTTATGAGCAGGGTGATTTTGTCGATCTTTGCCGCGGTGTCCACGTGCCATCTACCGGAAAGATTAAGGAATTCAAGCTTTTGAGCATTGCGGGTGCGTATTGGCGCGGCGACAGCAAAAACAAAATGCTCCAGCGTGTTTATGGCACAGCCTTCTTCAAAAAGGAGGACCTGGAACATCATCTGCAAATGCTTGAAGAAGCGAAAGAGCGCGATCACCGCAAACTCGGCAAGGAGCTGTCCTTATTCACAAGCTCGCAAAAGGTCGGCCAAGGGATGCCGCTTTGGCTGCCAAAGGGCGCAACGATCCGCCGGATCATCGAGCGCTACATCGTCGACAAGGAAATCGCACTTGGCTACGATCATGTTTATACACCAATCATGGCTAATGTCGAATTGTACAAAACGAGCGGCCACTGGGATCATTATCAGGAAAACATGTTCCCGATCATGGACATGGACAATGAACAACTCGTTCTGCGTCCTATGAACTGCCCGCATCATATGATGGTGTACAAAAACGATATCCACAGCTACCGCGAACTGCCAATCCGGATTGCAGAGCTCGGTACAATGCACCGCTACGAAATGTCAGGAGCGCTTTCCGGCCTGCAGCGTGTGCGTGGAATGACACTGAACGATGCCCATATCTTTGTCCGTCCTGACCAGATCAAGGAAGAGTTCCTCCGTGTCGTTCATTTGATCATTGAAGTATATAAAGACTTTGATTTGACTGACTATACTTTCCGTCTGTCCTATAGAGATCCGGAAGACAAAGAAAAGTATTTTGACGATGATGAAATGTGGAACAAAGCCCAGTCCATGCTGAAGGACGCGATGGATGAGCTTGGCGTCGATTATTATGAAGCAGACGGAGAAGCAGCCTTCTACGGCCCGAAACTGGACGTACAGGTGAAGACAGCGCTCGGCAAGGAAGAGACATTGTCGACAGTCCAGCTCGACTTCCTGCTGCCTGAAAAATTCGATCTCACATATGTCGGTGAAGACGGCAAACAGCATCGCCCGGTCGTTATTCACCGCGGGGTCGTCTCCACAATGGAACGCTTTGTCGCCTTCTTAATCGAGGAATACAAAGGAGCTTTCCCGACATGGCTTGCACCTGTCCAAGTTCAAGTAATCCCGGTTTCCCCGGACGCACACTTCGACTATGCGAAAAAAGTGGCTGACAAGCTGAAGGCATCCGGCTTCCGTGTCGAGCTCGATGCGCGCGATGAGAAAATGGGCTATAAGATCCGTGAAGCTCAAGTACAAAAAATTCCGTACATGCTCGTTGTCGGCGACCAGGAAGTCGAAAAAGAGGCAGTTAACGTTCGCAAATACGGTGAGCAAAAATCCGAAACGATGTCATTCGTTCAATTCAAAGACGAATTGGCAGAGGATGTTGCTTCATTCTCACGGAAAAAATAAAAACAAGGCCTGCCCGGAAACTCAGTGAGAACTGATTTTCCGCGGCAGGCCTTTTTCTCTTTTCTCTGTGGAGAGCAAAGGGATTTATCTTAGCAATCAGGGGGCTGATTTCTATTATTTATTGTCCTTCACTTCCACTTTCGTACCGTCTTTTTTCGTATATTCCAGATCGAACTTGTTGTAGTCATCGCCAAGCTGGAAGGCATCCAAAGTCTGGCGAATCACCTCTTCCTTCGGAGTATTCGCGTCAAATCCGATGCTTTGCATCGAGGTATAAAGTGCCTGGAACGCTTCTGAACCTTTCAATACTTTATTGTGGACTTCGTCCGATAGCTTCGCTTCATACTTTCCGTTTTCATCTTCCTGTTCATATTCAAAATCAAACTCCGAACCTGGGCCGTAGTCCACTTCGAGGTCGAATTTCGTGAAATCCAATTCAGCCATTTGATCCGCTACATTTTCATCGGATACATTGCCGGTGGATTTATTGCCGCTGTTTGCCGGATCAGTATCTTCCGGTGTCGTTTTTTGTTCCGGCTCGTTTTCCGGAACCGTTACTTTCTCTTTCGGGTTTGAGTCGACCGACGGATCGTCATTTCCGCAGGCGGACAGCCCGAGAGCAAGCGCCATTGCTGAAAATCCATAGACAAATTTTTTCATACGGGGAACCTCCAGTAAGATAGACTTGTTATACAAAGTTTTACCCGCTGGCTTTGTTTTAAACATTTTCAAAACATATTGCAATCTGGCCTAGGATTTGTTATCATGAAAGACGTTGTTAAGAGGATTCATTATTGACAAGAGATTTTGCTTATGTTATAGTAACTAAGGTGAATTGAATACTCATATGTGGAAGAAGGAGCTGCCCGCTTCTCGCCTGATCGACGCTTCTTGCTGTTGGCAGGTTTTCATGAATTCAGAAACAATTTTTAACGACTTTGTTAATGAAGTGCGGGTTGCTATGTGCACCGCACTTTTTTATTGTAATTTTTCAGTTGTGATTTCCACAGTGTATTCCTCAAAAAACCTTGGAGGTGGCTAACTATTAGCAAAGATATGTTGGTAAATGAAGGCATCCGTGCCCGTGAACTTCGTCTTGTTGATCATAATGGTGAGCAATTGGGAGTCAGATCCCGAAATGAAGCTCTTGAAATCGCCGCTCGCGTCAATCTGGACCTTGTCCTTGTCGCTCCAAACGCTAAGCCGCCGGTAGCCCGGATTATGGACTACGGAAAGCACCGCTTTGAGCTGCAGAAGAAAGAAAAAGAAGCGCGCAAGAACCAGAAAGTGATCAATGTGAAGGAAGTTCGTCTGAGTCCTACTATTGATGAGCATGATTTTAACACGAAGCTGCGCAATGGCCGCAAGTTCCTCGAAAAAGGCGACAAGGTCAAAGCATCGATCCGCTTCAAAGGGCGCGCCATCACGCATAAAGAGATCGGCCAGCGCGTATTGAACCGCTTTGCCGAAGAGTGTGCGGATGTAGCGACAGTTGAATCCAAGCCGAAGATGGACGGCCGGAGCATGTTCTTAGTATTAGCACCAAAAATCGAAAAGTAATGTTGAGGAGGAAACCCCTATGCCAAAAATGAAAACACATCGCGGTTCGGCGAAACGCTTCAAAAGAACCGGAACTGGCCAACTGAAACGTGGACATGGTTACACAAGCCACTTGTTCGCCAATAAATCGACTAAACAAAAACGCAAACTTCGTAAGTCAGCTATGGTATCAAAAGGCGATTTCCGCCGTATCCGCCATATGCTTGCTAACATGAAGTAATCGGACCGAGATCCAATTAGGAGGGAAATAATATGCCACGTGTAAAAGGCGGTACAGTAACCCGCAGACGTCGTAAAAAGGTATTGAAATTAGCAAAAGGTTATTTTGGTTCCAAACATAGATTGTTCAGAACTGCAAATCAGCAAGTAATGAAATCATATATGTACGCTTACCGCGATCGCCGCAACAAAAAGCGTGACTTCCGCAAATTGTGGATCACACGTATCAACGCTGCTGCTCGCACAAACGGCCTTTCTTACAGCCGCATGATGCACGGTTTGAAAGTAGCCGGCATTGAAGTAAACCGCAAAATGCTTGCAGAGCTTGCTGTAGCTGATGAAAAAGCATTCGCAGCATTGGCGAATAAAGCGAAAGCTGCTCTATAATAATTGAAATGTGAAAAGCCATTCTCTATTGTGAGAGTGGCTTTTTTGCTTATGAGAGGGGGAAGGAAGATGAATACATTTGCCATTGGCTACTTCATTTTCATCAACGTTATGGGTGCACTGATGATGAGGAATGATAAACAATATGCCCGCCAAGGGAAAAGGCGGATCAGAGAACGGACGCTTTGGCTTGTTGCAATTGCCGGAGGGGCTCCAGGCATGACGGTTGCCATGAATATATACCGCCACAAAACAAAGCATCTTTCATTCAAGTATGGCTTCCCGCTGCTGGCCATCATCGATCTGTTCCTATATAGCCTTGTGCTCTACTACGGGTCATAACAGCCGAGCCATGCGTATAAAATGGGAGTAAGAAGGTGATGCGAATGAATGAGAAACTCGTATTCATGCTGGCGTTCATGGAGGAAAGCGGAAGGCTGGCACCATTCATTTTTATATTCTTTCATACGCTGCGGCAATTCCTGTTCATTCCGGTCGCCCTCGTCTGTATGGCCGGGGGTGTGCTCTTCGGCAGTCTGCTCGGCACCATCTATTCGCTCATCGGCCTGCTGATACTGTCCGCTCTATTTTATTTCTGTATCGGCCGCATGCCGAAGATGTACGAAAGATTGATGGGCATCAAATCGAAATGGTTTGGCCGCTACCATAAAATGACAGTCGGCCAAATCTCGGTACTCCGGCTTATTCCTTTTTTTCATTATCATTTGCTTAATCTTTGCCTGAAGGAAAGGCGCCCCGACTTCAAGGGCTATATGAAGGGGGCCTTCGTTTCCAATCTGCCGCTCGCTTTCTTTTATACCGTTTTCGGTGAATTTATCACCCGTTTTACTCCGGCGATCGCTGCTATGATTGTTGTTGCGTTATTTGTACTTTTTTATGCGCTGAGGGAAAAGATTGCTGTAATTGCCTGGAAGGAATTTTTTGCTGAGGGTAGTTAAAAGCTGGAACAGTGCAGTGCGCTGTTCTTTTTTTGTTTCGTTTTTTGGTATACTGGCAACAGACGGTTTTCGTAGGGAACCGTTACTTTTTTATAGAGGTGAAAGAATGCCAAAATTGCGTTCGATTATTGTAACTGTTGTGATTGCTTTTGTATTTTGGCATTTTTACGGAAGTTCATATAAAACAGGGGGAGTCCAGGGCGTAGTGGATAAAGCCAGAGCGGACGTCCAGGCGATTGCAGAACATCCTCTTGTACGCAATACATGGCACTCGATCAAGCTGGGTCTCGGGGATCTGAAAGATGAGGCTATGAATAAGGGATTAAAAGGGCAGGGCATTGCCGAAAAGCCGGACCTCCGCAGCCCGGATACCCAGGATTTTTCCGTCCACAATGTAGAAATAGGAGATGCGAAGGCGGATGTGGAAGCCGCAGCCGGTTCCCCGAAACGTTCGAGTTTCAATGAATATGGCACGGAATGGTATACCTATCACGAAGGCTACCATAATTTTTTTATGGCCGCATATGATGAACAGGGAAGGGCGGCTGCTTTGTATACAAATCAGGATCTGCTTTCTTCCAAGACAGGCATCAAACTGGGGACGCCAAAGGATGAGGTTAGGCAGCTCGGATACAAACCGTTGGAAGCGATACGTAAGGGCCTGATCTCTTATCGGATGGATTCAAAAGGCGAGTACGATCTTTTTTTGATAGACGGCAATTATGTGACCATCTTTTATGATACGCAGCAGGGAGATATGGTCACGGCCATTTTGATTGTCAGTGAAAAATTCGAAAAGAATAAGGAGAACATTTATGGGGCTCCAAGCGAAGAGTTGAAGGAAGGTTATGAGCAGCAGCTTTTCGATGTGACCAATGCGGCAAGGGTGCAGCACGGGCTTAACGCGCTATCCTGGAATGAGCCGGTTCAAGCCACTGCACGGGGCCACAGCAGCGATATGGCGGATAAACATTATTTCGACCATACCAATTTGGAGGGGAAATCCCCTTTTGACCGGATGGAAGAGGACGGAATTGCATTCAGCATGGCTGGTGAAAACATCGCAAAGGGGCAATTTAACAGTATTTTTGCCCATGAAGGGCTGATGAACTCCCCTGGCCACCGAAAAAACATCCTTCTCCCTGAATATAGAGCGCTCGGAACGGGAGTCGCTTTCAACGAAACAAATCAACCTTATTTTACCGAGAACTTTCTCAAATAATCGGAATAAGGGTGGATTAACTTTGGAAAATGAAAAAGCATCAAACCCCTTTGTCAGGTTTGATGCTTTTTTGGTTCGATCTTAAGCTAATCCAGCGGTCACCGCTCATTTCTGTTCATTTCGCTACTGGGGCTTGTTTTGTTCGTACTTCTCTTCAAGCAGCCTGATTGTTTCATCGATTGTCCGGTCATTCAGCTCGTAAAGATCTGCCTTCATTTTTTCATGTTCTTCATTGATCCATTGATGATAGTCTTGGTTTTTTTTCTGCAGATAGCCATAACTTTCACTCGACATCAATTTTCGGTCCTGGCGTAGATATTGGAGTGCGAATCCGACCCCCTGTCTCTCGTCTACGACTTTCCCGAATTCGCGGGCAAAATAGTTCCAAATGTCATTCCAATTTTTCACCCGATCCCATTCAAGCCGGGAGGTTTTATCCTTTTTCCACGCCTCCCACTTTTTAGCGAGCTCTCCTGCTTGAAGCAATTCTTTCTCAAGGCTGTCGGCATTTTGTACGTCTTCATATGTTCCGTTTGCCGCTTTGGCAACCTCCTGTAACTGGCTGCGTCCTTCGTTGTCAATATTGAACCCGATTACGTTGATGATCGGTGTAATATCGGAATCATAAAGCGCTTTTGCAGCAGTGACAGGATCATCATCACAGGTCGAAATACCATCACTGACAAGATAAACAATATTTGTGCTGTTTTCTCCCTTATGAGGAGCGAGATCTTTCTTTGCTTCATCAATGGCCAGCTGAATCGGCGTCCATCCTGCAGGCTTGGACCGGTCAAGGGCTGATTGAAAATTGCTCTCATCATATGCTGACAAAGGATAGATCAGTTCGCTGCTCGAACAGGAGCGCTCTTTGTCCGCATCGCTGCCGGAACCTTCATGTCCATATATCCTCAAGCCGACATTGGCATCCTTAGGAAGGCTCCGCAAAAAGCTGGCTATCGCTTTTTTTGCTGCCTCCATTTGCGATTCCCCGTCGTTGTCTTGATTCATACTCCCTGAAGCGTCAAGCAAGATGAGCACATTCAAGTTATCCTTGAACTGCCTTCGCGGCTCATCAGCGTCAGGACTGCCAATTGCCTGGAATTTCAGTTTCGCAATCAGCTCTTCCGGGCCAATGAAGTCATGTTGAAATATGGATAAGAGTTCAAGGTAATAATGATCAAGTTCTTGCTCGGACCGTTCACCCGAAATGTCCGGCAGACCTTCCGTCAGCTGATCCATTTTTTTCTGACCTTCTTCTTTTAGGATAGGTATAAACTCAGTGTAGCCCGGAGGAAGCGCCGCGAGTTCGGCTAATGTTGAGGGCAGCTGCCTGGCTTCCGGTTTTTCCTCCTTTTGGGCAGGGGATGGAGACTTTTGTTCCACAGCTACAGGGTCGGCTAATACAGGTTTTTCTGTTTCAGGTTTGGCTTGTTCCTCCTTTTCCTTTCCGCACGCGACCAATATCAATAAGAGCAACAGAAATACGAAAGATCTTTTTTTCATATTTCCTCCTTCGGTATTTATTATCGTAACAGCGTAATGACAGGCCGATAGGAAAGAAATGAGGGCAGCCGGCTTCCGCATTATATTTTAATCAGTTTTTTCGGTTTTTCTCCACCAATTCCTTGATCGGGCTTTTCCAGTCGATCGCTGCATTCGGATAGCGGAGTTTCACTTCGTTTTCGATAAAAAGGAAGTCGTCATAGGAAAGACCCTGCAGCAAATCATTGTTATGCGGCCAGATGAAGATGGAAACCACTTCAAAGGAACGATCGGTCGTCCCGAGATATTTTTCTCCTTCGAACATCACACCATTTAATGTCACCAAGAAATTTTTGCGGATGTTATCGCTTGCATCATAAAAGAAATATCTTTTTTGTTCATGTGCGGTCTCCAGCTTCCGCTTAGGATCCATAATGAATTTGACGATTTTATAGATAATGTAGATGATCAATGCCAAAATAAGAACTCTCAATAGTAAAATCACGGCTCATGCCTCCAAACCGAGTAATTTAACCTGCTATACGTTTAAAGGAGAAGAAAGGTTTCATTATTTGTTATAATTTTTTTGGAGGGATGAATATGACTTTGGCTGAATGGTTTGAAATGCAGAGAAAGCTTGATCAATATATTGAAGCGGAACACAATTTGGAAAACGAAAACCTTGTGGAAAGAAAGATTTTGGCACTGCTTGTGGAAGTAGGAGAGCTTGCGAACGAGACAAGATGTTTTAAGTTTTGGAGCGTTAAGCCTGCCTCTGACAGAGAGACCATACTTGAGGAGTTTGTCGATGGGGTTCATTTTATCCTGTCGATCGGTTGGGAGCTTGGTTTTGAAGACAGTGATGTTTCTTTGATTGCACATGAAGATAATGCTGACCTTGTCCAAGCGTTTTTAACCGTCTTTCATTTCATTGATGAATTGAGGCGGACTCTCGGGAAAGCGGAGTTTGAGCAGCTGCTGCGCCAATATTTCATTCTAGGACAGGCGCTCGGGTTCTCGGTCGCTGAAGTGCAGGAGGCCTATTTACAGAAGAATGAAGTGAATTACAAGCGGCAGCAGGAAGGCTACTGAGTGGCCAGCAGCTTGAATGAAGCGAAAAGAAGCGGAGAATTTTTTCTCCGCTTCTTTTTTTCTGCGTTTCACCAAGTTTTCACCATCCAGGTCTAAACTGCAATTATCAAGAACGAAAGGAGGGGTTCCGGATGAATGGAGGAAGGAAAAAATGGTTCGTTTGGGGAGGAGCAGCAGTTTTGGTGCTGCTTGCAGCCAATGTTCTCAATGGGATGTTCAGAGCAGCAGGAATGCATGGACATGGTCCAAGAGGGATGGAGATGCATGGCAGGTATATGCCGCATCATGGAATGCAAATGGCCCATCACTCAGGCGGAGTTTCCTTGTTCTGGCTAGTACTGTTCCTGATTTTGGGAGTCGCCATTCTCATTTTCGTGGTGAAGAAGCTTCGGCAGAAAAATGACGAATCAGCCATGCAGGAGTTTATCAGCACATCTATGCAAAGTCCAAATCGATCGTTTACGACCCGAAATGCGGATCTGCTGGATCAGTGGGAAAAAAATAACAAAGAGTAAAAGGAGAGATTCAAATGGGGATTTTTAAGAGAATGAAAACAATCGCAAAGGCCGATATGAATGGATGGCTAGACCGCGCTGAGAATCCAATCGCAATGCTGAATGAATATTCAAGAGAAATGGAGCAGGAAATCGGAAAAGCACAAAGCGCTTTGGCGAGGCAGCTGTTTGTCGAAAATAAGCAATCCGCATTGATTGTCGAAACGAAGGCAAATGTGGAAAAAAGGTCTCGCCAGGCGAAGCTTGCGATCGAAAAAGGAGAGGAAACGATTGCTGTGCTGGCTGTTCAGGAAAAGCTGGCCCAGGAAAAGCAGCTTCGTCTTTATGAGGAGCAATCCGCTGCTATTCAGGAACAGACGGAACACTTTCGAGAAAAATTACAGGAGTTTCAGCAAACGTATACTGAGCTCCAGCAGAAGAAAACCCTGCTCGCTTCAAGGGCAAATGTCGCCTTATCGATTAAAAGAATTCAAACGTCCGCTGGTGCCTATAGGATAGACAATATCCATGCGGGTGTCGCCCGGGCTGAAGACCGGATTTTATTAATGGAAGCTGAAGTCCAGGCGGGAAATCACCTTTCCGCTCCTTTGCGGATGCAGGAGACGGCCTATATCGGCACAGAAGAAGTGGACGCAGAAATTGAAAAGTTGAAAAATGAAAAAGCGCTTGTCTGACAGGAGGAAGCACTGGTGCTTGGCTGGTGCTTCTTTCTTTTTTAAAAAGGAGGGGGAAAATGAGTATATCTATGTCCGCGCTGCTCTGCCTGGCCATTGCCTTCATCCTGGAGAAGCTGCCATTTATCGGAACCGGCCTTTCCATTGCCTATGACATTCTTCTCGGCTTCGCAATGAGGCTTCTTTCCGGAAATGGAGACTCGGAAGGCGGCGAAGCAATCACATTAAAGCAGGAGCTGATTGCCTATCTTTGCCATACAATCGTATTGGCGATGTCCATTGGGCTTTACTCCCTTGTCCGTTCGGGCTTTGGCCATTTGGCTATGCTGATATTTATCGGAGCCGCTACCTTCTCGCTATTATTTTGGATTCGCGGTTTGATCAAGATGGTGCAAACGGTGTTCTTACTCCTGATCTTGTTCCTGCCTTTGCTGCTCGGGACTGCGTCGATAGTAGGGCAGCTTGCCCTGCTTCTCACTTCGCTTCTTCTCGTTCAGTCGGTCTCCCGAGCATGGGGATTTTTCCGCGCGAATTCCAGAAGCGGACGAATAGAGGGACAGGCATTATGGCTGCGACGAATTCCGCGGTTTTTTCTCGGAGCCGCCTTGCTTTCCCAGACATTGGCTGCTGTCTGTTTTACCCTCGTCGATTCCTCCATTGTTTTGTAAACTACGTTAAATAATGAACCGGCAGCATCCTCGTATACTCATAGCGGATGCTGCCGTTTTTGCGTTTTATGGCGTTTCCGGATATTTGCTGGTTTTTGTCCGCCTGCTCAACGTTTGTTTTTCATGAAAAAGATAATTATAATGAGGAGTAAGATTTGCCGCAGTTTTATTGCAATTTTGCAAGTGGGCGAAAGGTCCATGACAGCGCTTGCCTGACCCATTTGCGTTTACATGAATACTAGGGAGGCTAACCATGACAAAGCTTGATGAAACATTAACAATGCTAAAAGAACTGACAGATGCAAAAGGCATCCCGGGAAATGAGCGGGAGCCGCGCGAAGTAATGAAGAAATACATAACGCCGTATGCGGATGAAATCGAACAGGACGGCCTTGGCGGTCTTATCGCCAAAAAGACGGGGGATCAAAATGGCCCGAAAGTGATGATTGCCGGCCATCTTGACGAAGTTGGCTTCATGATTACTCAAATTGACGATAAGGGTTTCCTCAGGTTTCAGACAGTAGGAGGCTGGTGGTCACAAGTGATGCTGGCACAGCGGGTGACCATCGTTACTGAAAAAGGAGACGTTACGGGCGTGATTGGGTCTAAGCCGCCGCATGTATTGACAGCAGAGGCAAGAAAAAAGCCGGTCGATATCAAAGACATGTTCATTGACATCGGTGCTTCCAGCAAGGAGGAAGCGCAGGAATGGGGAGTCCGTCCGGGAGATATGGTGGTCCCTTACTTTGAATTCACGGTGATGAACAACGAAAAGCATTTGCTTGCGAAAGCATGGGATAACCGGATCGGCTGTGCGATTGCGATTGATGTGCTGAAAAACCTGAAAGGCGAAAATCATCCGAACACAGTCTATGGCGTCGGCAACGTCATGGAAGAGGTTGGCCTTCGAGGCGCAAAGACAGCTGCAAATAAAATCAATCCTGATATTTCCATCGCCGTCGATGTAGGGATTGCGGGTGATACACCAGGGACTTCGGATAAGGAAGCACAGGGCAAGATGGGTGACGGCCCGCAAATCATTCTTTATGATGCTTCCATGGTCTCGCATAAAGGGTTGCGCGATCTTGTGACGGGTGTGGCAGATGAATTGGGCATCCCCTATCAGTTTGATGCGATTCCAGGCGGAGGCACGGATGCCGGGTCGATTCATTTGACCGGTGAAGGGGTTCCTTCACTTGCCATTACGATTGCAACACGCTATATTCATACACATGCCGGAATTTTGCATCGTGATGATTATGAAAATGCCGTCAAGCTGATAACGGAAGTCGTTAAACGTTTGAACAGGGAGACGGTTGATAAGATAACTTTTGAATAAGGTGGTTTCTGCCGATTTTATCTCGGCTGATTCATCTTGTTGCTCATCCATGTTTGTAAGGCAAAGCCGAGGTTTGGGGTTTCCGGATCTCGGCTGTTTTTTTCTGCGCTGCGGCCAGAAAAGGACACCAGCAGCATATGGGCGGTTTGTGCGAAACCCTGATGTACGAGTGCCGGGATAATTTCGGGCTCGAAGCTGATATCATCCGGTTTGGCGCAAGCTGACCTTTTGTCCGCAAAAAAAGGAGGGGAAATATGGGTACGATTTGGGAATATGCTCTTGTTTTTTTGCTGGCGGCTACTCCCTGGTTCGAAATCGCCGCGGTGATTCCGCTTGGTATTTTGCGTGGTTTGCAGCCAGTGCTTGTCGTGATTTTGGCGTTTCTCGGCAATTTATCCACAATTGTTTTGCTCATCTACCTGTTTGATAAAGTCAAAGATTTTCTGAAAAAGAGAAAGGGCAAAGAAGGAAAAGGAGCCAAACGGGAAGAGCGGGCCCGCAGGATCTGGAACAAGTACGGGTTGCCGGGCCTTGTGCTGCTCGGACCGATACTGATCGGCATCCATATTGCTGTGTTTCTCGGCTTGACGCTTGGCGCGACAAAAAGATGGGCTTTGCTTTGGTCGATTGTAAGCCTGATCCTTTGGTCCGCCGTTTTCGGAATTGGTGCGTTTTACGGTATTGGAGTGTTTAAAACATATCTTTAGATTGAAAATGAAGCATCTTTTCTTCCGTCCCGTGTGGCGGTGCTCTTCCATTCATACTAAAAAGAATGGATTTTGACGGAGAAAGTTCGGTGAACAAAACAGCCCGGAAAGCGAGTTCAGCTTTCCGGGCTGTTTTTCTGAGAACACGGCTGCATGTATTATGTAACCGAAAATAGGGATCAGGCTTATTTCAGCCCGCTTTCCAGTGTTTCCAGCATCATGCTTTTTTCTTGTTCGTCTGCATGCTGCCAAATGACTTCAAATAACACACCGAGACCCGGCAGCATTTTTTCTTCTCCACGTTGGATAGCGTCAACAATCGTATCACGAAGCTGGGATTGATCATTTCCAGATACGTTGTGAATAATGGCATTACGCAAATTCAAATCCATTTGTCCTGTCCCCTTTCAGAGTGGTTTATAGTAGTTTGGCAAAAGGTTATTGGAATTATGCATTTGGCAGGATGGACATTGACAAAGGAAGAAGATGGAATCATAATGGATATACATAGAATTACTAGGTAGGTGAGAAGATGTTTGACCGTGAGCTGTTAAAAGGAAGTACGGCCTTGCTGATCATGCAGCTTTTGCAGGAACGGCCGATGTATGGGTATGAACTCGTTGACATTATGGAAAAAAGGAGCGGGAACACCCTGTCCGTAAAAGAAGGGACTCTGTATCCCGCACTGCATAAACTCGAACATCAAGGATTTATCGATTCCTACTGGGAACCACAGGAGAACGGGAAGCGAAGGAAATATTACCGTCTTACTGAAGAAGGGATCGAGAAGCTTCAAGATAAGACGAAGGAATGGACCTTGTTTTCTTCAATGATGAACCGGATGCTGGGGCATGGAAAATGAGGGATTGCAAAGGAAGATTTTTATACGAACTTAGCATTCACTTGGGCAGGCATCCGGATCGGGAAGAGATCCTGTGCGAATTCGAGGATCATTTAGCGCATATTGAAATAGAAGCAGAAGACGAAGCCCGAGGGATGGAACTGCTTTTAGAGAGGCTTGGCCCCCCGAAGCAAATTGCAAAAGAGTTTATGAATGCTTCAGGGGAGACGTCGTCGGCGGCAAAGTGGGTGTTTATCGGGTTGAACCATTTTTTCTTCCTCATCGGTTTCTGCCTCACGATTGGCGCACACTTTTTGGAAATCCCTACATTCCAAGAAATTTGGTCTTCTTTGGCGGATCAGCGTTGGCTATTGCTGTATGGCTATTTTGGATTATGGGTATGGTTCGGTTATTCCGTCGGCAAGGAATGGGGACATGGAGGAAAAGGATTGCTGCACAACACTTTGCTGCTCTCTCTAATTCCCAATCTCATGCTGATGTTGGCAGTGCTTTTCAGGATACTGCCATCGCAGTGGTTTGCGATGATTCTTACTCCGTCTTTTTTAGTCGGCTGTATGGTGGCGACAGGCCTGTTTTTGCCAGTGGGCAGCCTTTCCTACAAATGGGGCGTGCGCAGGGCAGTTTAGAGCGCACGCAGCTTTTTTCATTCATACATAGAATAACTAGGTAAGGAGAAATGCAAAATGTCCCTATTTTTACTCGCAGGAACCGCCTTGATGATTATGGTGCTAATGAATAAGAAACGAATCGCCGAATGGATTGGCGAACCGATTTTTCTCGCATTTTTAACGAAGAAGGAGTGGTATCAAAATAAATGGCTTAGCGGGCTTTGCTTGTTTTTGACGAATGCAATCCTTTTTGGTCTTGCTGCAGCCGTTCTGTATTTCACAAGCTTCTTGCTCATCCCCTATATTCATTTGGCGATCATGCTGGCGGCAGTCATTGCAAGCATTGTGCTCTGGTCGGCACTTGCGAATGGGTACCATCAAGGTGCTAAGAGCCGCTTGATCAGCGGGCTGCTAGGCAGCAGCTTCTATTTACTTCTTCTTGTTGTCTTCGGATACATGATAGCGAATCTTCCTCCGGACACACCGGAGAATGATCAATTTATGGCATTTATCGGCCTGGTTTTTGCAAGTTTCGTCTGTATCGTTGCGTTTTTATCTTGTCTGTGGATTACAGGTTTCAGGAAGGAAGCCTCCAATTAACCAACTTTTGATCAATTGCTGCCCTCATTTCCCGAGCTTGGCAGGAAACACGTATCGTTCATTGTGCCGCCCCGCCCCTTCCATGTATAATGAAAAGCAGAATGGCAGGGAAGGGATTGCATGGAATGGAATGGATTAAATCGACGAAGAACCCGCGGGTGAAAGAGTGGAAGAAGCTGTTGGCGAAAAAAGGCCGGGAGCAGTCAGGGATGTATCTGATCGAAGGTGAACATCTTGTCGAAGAGGCGATCAGGGAAGAAGGGACCGTTCTTGAGCTAATTGCGGTGGAAGGACTGGATCTGCCCCGGATTGCACAGGACCTGGATCTTCCGATGACTTGGGTGTCTGCCGAAGTGGCCGCCGTCATTTCTTCTACAGAAACGCCGCAGGGTTTTTTCGCAGTCTGCAAAAAAGAAGCCCGGATGGTTGACCCAGCCAAGCATCGAAAACTTTTATTTTTGGATGGTGTGCAGGACCCGGGGAATTTGGGGACGCTTATCCGCACGGCGGATGCAGCGGGAATCGACGGTATTGTACTCGGTGAGGGAACAGTCGATCTGTACAATCCGAAAGTGATCCGCTCTGCACAGGGAAGCCACTTCCATCTTCCGGTTGTCAGCGGCAATTTGTCCCTTTGGGTGGATCAGTGCAAGGAGTATGAAATCCCTGTGTACGGCACTGCGTTAAAAAATGCCGTTTCATATAAGGATGTAGAGGCATCGGATGCTTTTGCTTTGATTGTTGGAAATGAGGGAGCGGGCATGCAGCCGGAATTGCTTTCACGGACAGATCGGAATCTGTATATCCCGATTTACGGGAAGAGTGAATCGCTGAACGTCGCGATTGCAGCCGGGATTCTTCTATACCATTTGCGAAAATAGGTTTGAAATCCTGCCGGCAAACGACTATAATGTGAGTATCTTAATAAAGTTAATGATGATGACGGAGAAGAGTAGCCGGAACAAAGCTTTCAGAGAGAATATGCCTAGGCTGTGAGCATATTCAGCGGAAACCGATGAAGTTCACCTCCCGAGTCGGCATCAGGACCGTACTGTACGTAAAGATGCCCCGGCCCATGCCGTTATATCAATGAAGTGAACATGAACTGCAATTTTGCAATGCGCATGTTTATAAGGGTGGTACCGCGACCAAAGCCTCGTCCCTTTCTTGGGGGCAAGGCTTTTTTTATTGCCCAAAACAGGGGGAGACCCCGCAGTATGAATGCACGAACGAGATGGGGGCAGACCCCCGATAAGGAGGAATGTGAAGTGGAAGAGACGTTGAAAGGGCTGGAGAAGGAAGCGCTCGATAAGGTACAGGCGGCTTCCGATTTAAAGGCGTTGAATGAGGTGCGGGTTGCCTATCTTGGAAAGAAGGGCCCGATTACTGAAGTGCTGCGCGGGATGGGCAAGCTGTCCGCTGAGGAACGCCCGAAGATGGGTGCGCTTGTCAATGTGGTGCGAGAAACGATCACAGACGCAATCACAGGCAAACAGGAAGAACTGGAGAAAGAAGCGGTGAACAGGCAGCTTGCATCTGAAAAAATTGACATTACATTGCCAGGACGCCCGGTGAAAATTGGCAGCCATCATCCGCTGACAAAGATCGTCGAAGAAATCGAAGATCTGTTCATTGGAATGGGGTACAAAATCGCCGAAGGTCCGGAAGTAGAGCAGGATTACTATAATTTTGAGGCGCTCAACTTGCCGAAGGGACACCCTGCCCGCGATATGCAGGATTCCTTCTATATTACCGAGGAAATATTGCTGAGAACCCATACCTCTCCTGTTCAGGCGCGGACAATGGAAAAGCATGAGGGCAAAGGCCCGGTGAAAATTATTTGTCCGGGGAAAGTATACCGCCGGGACAACGACGACGCGACACATTCCCATCAATTCACACAAATTGAAGGGCTTGTTGTTGATGAAGGAATTACGATGGGTGACTTGAAAGGCACGCTCCAAGTATTCGCGAAGAAAATGTTCGGCGAAGACCGGGAAATCCGCCTGCGCCCAAGCTTTTTCCCATTCACAGAACCGTCGGTGGAAATGGACATTTC
This sequence comes from Lederbergia sp. B243.17, assembly GCF_057657925.1. NCBI lineage: Bacteria > Bacillati > Bacillota > Bacilli > Caryophanales > Bacillaceae > Lederbergia > Lederbergia sp. B243.17. The sequence goes on along the minus strand of NZ_JBWBKF010000097.1, from coordinate 162,043 downwards.
CTGCAAAATCTGCAGCGGTGAAGGTTGCCGGGTGTGCAAGCAAACAGGCTGGATCGAAATTCTTGGCGCCGGCATGGTCCATCCGAATGTTTTGGAGATGGCTGGATTCGATTCGAAGAAGTACACCGGATTCGCTTTCGGCATGGGACCAGAGCGGATTGCGATGCTGAAATACGGAATCGATGACATCCGTCATTTTTATACAAACGATCTGCGTTTCCTACAACAATTTGCGGTGCAAGAATAAGGAGGTAAAATACCATGCTCGTTTCCTATAAATGGCTTGCCGATTACGTTTCCCTGGACGGTGTTCCGGCAGATGAATTGGCAGAGAAAATCACAAGAAGCGGTATTGAAGTTGACGGGATTGAACAGAAAAGCAAAGAAGTGAAAGGTGTCGTCGTCGGCCATGTGCTTGAATGCGAAAAGCACCCGGAAGCCGATAAACTGAACATTTGCCAGGTCGACATCGGAGAAGAAGAACCCGTGCAGATCATTTGCGGTGCTCCAAATGTGGGGAAAGGGCAAAAGGTGGCCGTCGCTAAAGTCGGTGCTGTTCTTCCCGGCAATTTCAAAATCAAAAAAGCGAAGCTCCGAGGCGAAACGTCAAACGGCATGATCTGTTCACTCCAAGAGCTTGGCATTGAAGGCAAGCTCGTCGCAAAAGAATTCGCAGACGGCATTTACAACTTCCCTCAGGATACGGAAGTCGGCCAGGATGCGGTCAGCCTGCTTAACCTTGACGATGAAGTGCTGGAGCTCGGCTTGACGCCAAACCGTGCAGATGCCATGAGTATGCTCGGCGTTGCGTATGAAACAGCTGCCATCCTCGACCGTGAAATCAAGCTGCCCCAAACTGAAACGGCACAATCGGCCGAGAAAGCGGCGGATGCCATTTCTGTAAAAGTGGAAGCGCCTGAGGACAATCCGCTCTACACAGCGAAAATTATCAAAAATGTAAAGATCGGCCCTTCTCCGTTATGGCTGCAGACAAGGCTGATGGCATCCGGCATCCGTCCGCATAATAATGTCGTCGACATCACGAACTTTATTTTGCTTGAATACGGACAGCCGCTCCATGCTTTCGATTATGACCGTTTCGGTTCAAAAGAAGTTGTCGTCCGTCATGCCCGTGAAGGCGAGAAGCTGACAACATTGGATGACGTCGAGCGCACTCTTCAGGAAGGTGAGCTGGTCATCACAAATGGCGAGGTTCCGGTCGCACTTGCCGGTGTCATGGGAGGCGCCGATTCGGAAGTGAGCGCGGATACGACAACGATCCTGCTGGAGTCTGCTTATTTTGCAGGTCCTTCGATTCGCTCGACATCCAAGCGTCATGGATTAAGAAGCGAGGCAAGCAGCCGCTATGAAAAAGGCGTCGATCCGGAAAGAGTCCGTCCGGCTGCGGAACGTGCTGCCCAATTGATGGCAGAACTGGCCGGCGGAGACGTGTTCGAAGGCCGGGTAGAGGCGGATCATTTGCAAGTGGAGCCGGCTGTTGTCTCCATCTCTCTTGAAAAGATCAACCGTGTACTTGGAACAGATATTTCTGCAGAGCAAGTGCTGGATATCTTCCGCCGCCTCCGTTTTACAGCGACAGAGGAAGACCGCGTATTCACCGTTACGGTGCCAACACGCCGCGGCGACATTACCATTGAAGAAGACTTGGTAGAAGAAGTTGCCCGTCTCTATGGATATGATCATCTGCCGACCACACCGCCAAAAGGCGCACAAACGGCCGGCGGGTTGAGTCCTAACCAGGAACGCCGCCGGAATGCAAGACGATTCCTTGAAGGCGCAGGATTCTATCAAGCATTGACCTATTCCCTCACTTCCGAGGAAAAAGCGGCAAGCTATGCAATTGAACAGCGTGAGCCTGTCCAATTGGCGATGCCGATGAGCGAAGAACGCAGCAGGCTTAGGCTGAGCATCGTTCCGCAGCTGCTGGAAGCAGTCGCATACAACGTTGCCCGTCAAATCAGCTCAGTTGCGCTTTATGAAATCGGGTCTGTCTTCTTGAAGAACGACGGAGAACAACTGCCGGAAGAGCGCGAACATATCGCAGGTGCTGTCACCGGCCTCTGGGTCGACAATGCATGGCAGGGCGAGAAGAAGCCGGTTGACTTCTTTGTCGTCAAAGGCGTGCTTGAAGGGCTTTTCGATAAATGGGGAGTATCCGAGAAGGTTGAATGGAGAGCCGCCGAGCGTGATGGCATGCATCCGGGCCGAACAGCTGACATTTATCTTGACGGCGAATTTATTGGCTATGCCGGACAGGTTCATCCATCCATTCAAAAGGATCTCGACATCAAAAATACGTATGTATTTGAAATCAAAGGAAATCCGCTATTTGGAATGGATCTTCCTGCTCTGCATTATACAGCGATTCCGCGTTATCCTTCCATTTCACGGGATATTGCGCTCGTGGTGGATCACGCGGCGACAGCCGGCAAGATCGAAGGCATTATCCGCACTGCTGGCGGCAAATTGCTGAAATCTGTTCACGTGTTTGATCTGTATGAAGGAGACAAAATGGAAGAAGGCAAAAAATCAATCGCCTTCTCATTGATTTATTCTGATCCGGAACGCACACTGACCGACGAAGAGGTCGTCAAGGCGCATGATAAAGTGCTTGCTGCTGTAAAAGAGCAAGCAGGAGCAGAGTTAAGAGGATAAGTATCATTGAAAAACCGCCGTCCCGGCAAGGGGCGGCGGTTATTTTATTGATCAAAATTTGACCAGATACAAAAGAGGTGACAAAAGAAGGCACGGCAACCCGACAAGCAGCAAGCGGAATGCGGTCCGGTTCCTTGTCATTCGTTCTTCTGGCGGTTCAGAGGCAAAAGCGGATCTCGTTCGGTCTCCGCTAGCTGCTGCCCCCGAAGAGAAAGCCGCAGCTAGAGCAAGCAAGAGGCCGGCCGATCCAGTGATGAACGGAGCCGTATCTGCTCCTCCCAGAATACGTGACAACACTGCAATGACCAGGGACAGGAGAACACCGAAAAGAACATACTTCATGGCAGAAGCTCCTTTTCATATTTGATAGTTTCCGATGACAAGACAGTTTTCAGGCATTTCTCTTGGCTAAAATGGACCGGACGAAGTCTTCCTTGTGATTCGTGTATTCGTTGATCCCTTGCTTAGCACCGAACGACAATTTCACTTGTTCATAACGTGTTCTTTCTATTTGATTACCATTTAAATAATCCCTGAAAAAAAGCAGGTCATTCCATTTTTGGCTATTCCGGTTCACAAGATGGATAAAATGGGTCTTCACTTCAAATGTTTCATCCGTAAACTTTGCGAGGACAATTTCATCTGGCCGCTCGACTCGCAGTCTATAAAAACCGGCTTGCCGAAGCTGTTTATACCATTCAGCCGGGAGGCTTTCGATATTCCCGACGCCGATCATGATATCAATGAGAGGCTTTGCTTGAATTCCTTCAATCGCTGTGCTGCCGATATGCTGAACTTGGTCAGGGGATAGGCCGGTATAGAACATGATGTCAGCCTGTATCTGGGAAAACTCATCCTTCCAGCATGGATTATATGGGACAATCCGAACCTCGTTTCTGCGTAACCCCAACATCATGGACATTCCTCCTTTTCACAAGCGTATCGAAAGAGGAGAATTTTTAATAGTCTTATTATCGAATCATTTTTGTAGTAAAATAGATACATAAGATTAATACTCTGGCAGTCAATCGGTATGGAGGTATTGTGTTGCGAAAAAACAGGTTAAAGTTATATGTCATCTTGTTCGTCATTGCCGTCGCAGCGATGGCTATCTATGCGAAAAAAGGTTCTGAGCAATTTTCAGAGGAAAAGGTGACATCCCATGTGAATAATATGCGGCTTGGCATCCAGGACATCTACAACAAGTTTCCGATTGATGATCTTGAGAAAACGAAGGAAATGCATGGACGCCAGCTTGAAAAAACAGCGGTGGCGACCGAACGGGTCTTTGGCAGCTATGTTGAATTGAAGGAAATGGGCAATATGTTCGGATATTATGAAGAGAAGGATACAGAGACGGAACGGATTCTCGTGCATGCGAACGAGCAAATCAGCGAACTATGGAGCGCTGGAAGTGACCAAAAGCTCACCGCGGAACAGCTTGAGGCATTCAAGGAATATTATCAATACCTATATGATCTTTACCAAGTGGATGTTTATGAAATGGATCTCACTGAAATCTTGGAGGGATTTGAGAAGGTCAGCGATAATCACAAGGGATTAAAGGATCTATCCTTTTTAAAGTAAAGCAAAGGGCGCGAAATCAGACTTTCGCGATGCCCTTTGCTTTATTTGTATTGGCGAAGTGGACTTTTGTGAATTCATTTAGTGCACCGATCCCTTTTTCCCTGATCAGGCGGGCAGCGGCATGGTCTACTTTGGCACCGGCGCCCTTCGGGATCGTGAATCCCGCTTTTTTGCCTAGTTCATCAAATGCTTTGATAAAGGCATACCGGGCGATAATCGATGCGGCCGCAACCGACAAGTGGATGCTTTCGGCTTTCGTGCTAAAAAACACATTCTCGCGGAGAATTGTTTTCTGGCCTTGCAGATGCCGGAAGTAGACAGGGGCTTCGGCAAACTGGTCGACAAGGACCGCATCCGGCTTCTCGGGGGCGATTTTTTCAAGCAGCTTGTTCAATGCCTGGTTATGCAGGATCGCGGTGATTTTTCCTTGTGTCATGCCGGATGACTGAAGCTGATTGTACTTCTCATTTGAGCAGCGGAGCAGGCTGTATGGCATGAACGTCAGCAGGTCCTTTGCGATTTTGACAATCTGCGGATCTTTCAGATCCTTAGAATCCTTCACGCCCAGCTCCCTTAAAAGCGGGAGGTCGCTCTTTCGTGCGTAGGCTGCAACGACGATCAGCGGGCCGAAATAATCACCCTTGCCGACTTCATCCGAGCCGGCCACCGACATTTCGGCGATTGTGTCCGGCATCGGACTCCCTGACGTTTTCTTCGCTTTAGACGGTGCTGAAGGGACGGCATTGCCCCAACGGCTGGCCTCCTGTTCATTGCCAGCTCCTTGGAACAATACTTTCCCTGAACGGTATGCCGTGATCGTGCAGCCGTTCGCTTTGGCGGTAAAAACAGCTCCGGGCGGCGTTTTTGCCGCGATGAAGGAGTGATAGTGCTCCTTCATTTTTTCGATTTCAGCGGCCGTCATTTTCAATACCGTATTTGCCATCTTGGTCATCCTCTCACATGTAACTGCGTCTTGCATCTCTCCCGGTCCGCATTTGGGTCCCACTTATGATTCCCATCCCATTTTTTTCGTGATATGATAGACTGTAGGATTTTAGTGAAACGGGGGCAAACGGTTTGACTGACGGAAAAAAGACTCGGGCGCAAGTCACCATTTATGGACAACAGTATACCATTTCCGGAACGGAGACGATAGAACATATGCGTCAGGTTGCGGCGATCGTTGATCAGAAAATGCGCGGCATCCGCTCTGTGAACCCGAATCTGAACGCTGAAAAACTCGCTGTGCTGACCGCTGTCAACACAGTTCACGAATACATGAAACTGCAGGAGCAGTGTGAGATGCTGAAACGTGAAATCGAACGGTTAAAGGACTGAAACGATATGTTGAGCCTGGTTTTAATGTTTTTATTGATCATGGGGTTTCTGATCGGACTGAGAAGGGGATTCATCCTTCAGCTGATCCATATGATCGGCTTTGTGATCTCATTCATCGTCGCTTATGTATATTATGATGATTTGGCGCCTAAATTGCGTCTATGGGTGCCGTATCCTTCAATGGAAGAAGGAAGTACGCTGAAGATGGTGCTGGACGGCATTTCGTTTGATGACGCTTTTTACCGCATCATCGCTTTCGCCATCATCTTTTTTGCCGTGCGGATCGTGCTAGGCATAATCGGCTCCGCATTGGATGTCGTCGCTTCTCTGCCTATTTTGAAGACAATCAATGTATGGGCGGGCGGACTGCTCGGGTTGATTGAAATCTACTTGTTTATTTTTATCTTACTCTATATTGCTGCCCTGCTGCCGATCGCACAGGTGCAGGACTCGATCGGCGGTTCGGCCCTTGCCAAGGCTATACTGGAAAACACGCCGGTGCTTTCCCGGCAAGTGCAAAGCTGGTGGTTAACGGCTATCCAATAACGTTTTTCTAATGAAGACTTCTCTTGATAGAGAAGTTTTTCTTTTCGCCGGCATGTTTGGTAAAATGGGGAGAGAATGCAGAAGGAACGGGCGGTGGGGAATTTGGTAGTCAATAAAAAAGAAGTAATTCGTTTATTGGAGCAAATTGCCATTTATATGGAGCTGAAGGGGGAAAATCCATTTAAGGTGGCAGCTTTCCGCAAGGCGGCGGGCGGACTCGAGGGGGACGACCGTAGTCTTGCGGAGATTAACAGCTTTACAGATATACCCGGCATCGGGAAAGGAACGGCATCTGTGATTGAAGAATTCATCCGGGAAGGCCATTCCTCGGCACTCGCCGAATTGCAGGAAGAGGTTCCGAAAGGGCTGATTCCGCTCCTCCAGCTCCCGGGGCTCGGCGGGAAGAAAATTGCCAGGCTCTATAAAGAACTTGGAATTGAAGATATAGAGTCCCTTCAGGATGCGTGCGAGTCAGGCCGTGTTTCTGCCTTGAAGGGTTTTGGCAAGAAGTCAGAAGAGAAGATACTTGAGGCGATCAGCCAGGTTGGAAAACAGCCAGAGCGCTTGCCAATTGCATATATGCTGCCGATTGCTGCACAAATTGAGCAGCAGCTTGATGCGATAGAAGAAATAAGGGCATATTCCCGGGCTGGCAGTCTGCGCCGGGTTCGTGAAACGATGAAGGATCTCGATTTCATCATTGCGGCTGAAGATCTGTCAACAGTCAAAGCGAAGCTGCTCTGCTTGGAAGGGTTCTCTGAAGCAACGAATAGCGGGGATACAAAAGTGACCCTCGTCATGGAAGGAAGATACCGGGTCTCTGTTGATTTCCGGATCGTGAAAGAAGCGGAATACGCAACGGCGCTCCATCATTTCACCGGATCAAAGGAACATAACGTACGGATGCGTCAGCTCGCGAAAGAGCGTGGCGAGAAAATTAGTGAATACGGCGTTGAAAATCAGGAAACCGGAGAGGTTAAGACGTTTAAGACGGAAACGGACTTTTTCCGCCATTTCGGCCTGCCTTTCATTCCTCCCGAAATCCGTGAAGATGGAAAAGAGGTCGAGGAGTATACAGGAGAGGAAGGACTTATTCTCCTTAAAGACATTAAAGGCGACATCCACATGCATACAACTTGGTCTGACGGCGCCTACTCGATCGAAGAGATGGTTGAGGCATGCAGGCGGAAAGGCTATCAATATATGGCGATCACCGACCACTCGCAATATTTGCGCGTGGCGGATGGACTGACTCCGGATCGCTTGAGAAAACAGGCAGACGAAATACGCGAGCTGAATGAGAAATATGATGATATTCTGATCCTCGCCGGCACGGAGATGGATATTCTACCGGATGGAAGCCTGGATTTCAGCGATGACGTACTGTCCGAGTTGGATATCGTCATTGCCTCCATCCACTCCAGCTTCCAGCAGCCGCGTGAGAAAATCATGGCACGCCTCCGCAATGCGGCTGAAAATCCACATGTCGACATTATTGCCCATCCTACGGGAAGACTGATTGGCAGACGGGACGGGTATGATGTTGATGTTGCAGCGCTCATCAAAATGGCGAAGGAGACGGATACCGCTCTCGAGCTGAATGCGAGTCCGGAGCGGCTCGACCTGTCGGCATTCTGGCTGAGAAAGGCGCAGGACGCTGGGGTCATGACGGTAATCAATACGGACGCGCATAATTATCAAAACCTCGAATATATGAAGTTGGGCGTTTCTGCTGCCCGCAAAGGATGGATTAAAAGGACATCGGTGCTGAATGCCATGGAACCGGATGGATTGCTGGCATTCTTGAACAGGAATAGACAGCCCTAGGAAAGGGGACGGAGGAAAACTCCATGAATAAAAAAATACTACGCACACTTGAATTTGACAAAATCATTGACGGACTCGAAGCGCATGCTTCATCTGCTCTCGGTCTTGAGAAAATCAGAAATCTCCAGCCTTCAGGTTCGTATGAAGAAGTGCTCCGCTGGCAAGAAGAGACGGATGAAGCGTCACATGTTCTCAGGCTGAAAGGCCATGCTCCTTTGAGCGGAATTCACAACATTAAGCAGCATGCACGCCGGGCACAAATCGGCGGAGTGCTGAATGCGCTGGAGCTTGTCCAGACCGCAAGCACAATTCACGCGGCAAGGATGATGAAGCGTTTTATCGAAGAGTTGCTTGAAAACGGCCTGGAGATCCCGGTTTTGGAGGAGAAGGCTGGAGAGATCGTCGTCCTCACTCCACTTGAGCATCAGATCAAAAACGCGGTCGATGAAGGCGGAGAGGTCCTCGATTCTGCCAGTGACGCTCTTAGAAGCATCCGCCAGCAGAAAAGACGGAATGAATCGCGAATCCGCGAGAAGCTTGAAGGGCTCACAAGAGGGAAAAACGCACAAAAAATGCTGTCCGATGCGATTATTACGATCCGGAATGACCGCTATGTTATTCCTGTAAAACAGGAATACCGCTCCCATTATGGAGGTATTGTGCATGACCAGTCAGCTTCCGGCCAGACGCTGTTTATCGAGCCGCAGTCTGTCGTTGACCTGAACAACGACCTGCGTGAATTGCAAATGCGCGAAAAGCAGGAAATCGACCGGATTTTAGCAGAGCTTTCCGCAGCCGTTGCGGAATATGCGCCGGAACTCCATCAGCTTGTCGACATTTTGGCCGAATTGGACTTTATGTTCGCAAAGGCCCGCTACGGCAAGGAAATGAAGGCGACAAAGCCTGAAATCAACAACGATGGGATCATCCGCTTGTATAAAGCGCGGCATCCGCTTCTGCCTGCCGATGAAGTGGTGGCGAATGACATTTTGCTTGGCGATGATTATACGACCATTGTTATCACCGGACCGAATACCGGAGGAAAGACGATTACGCTGAAAACAGCCGGTATCTGCACGTTGATGGCGCAGGCCGGGCTTCATATCCCTGCACTTGAAGGATCAGATGTAGCCGTATTTTCGCAAGTATTTGCGGACATTGGTGACGAACAGTCGATTGAGCAGTCGTTAAGTACTTTTTCTTCCCATATGGTCAACATCGTCGACATTTTGAAGAAGGTCGATCATGAAAGCCTCGTCCTTTTCGATGAGCTCGGCTCTGGAACTGATCCGCAGGAAGGCTCCGCATTGGCGATTTCGATTTTGGACGATGTTTATCAGCGGGGTGCCCGCGTCATTGCGACGACCCATTATCCCGAGCTGAAGGCCTATGGGTATAACCGCCCCGGCGTCATCAATGCGAGCGTGGAATTCAATGTCGAAACGCTGCGCCCGACATACAAGCTGCTTCTCGGCGTACCTGGCCGAAGCAACGCCTTTGAAATATCCCGCCGCCTCGGCTTGTCGGATTCAATCATCGGCCATGCCAAAGGGCTGATAGATACGGAAAGCAATGAAGTGGAGAACATGATCGCCTCGCTTGAACAAAGCCGGCGTGAAGCGGAAAAGAATTATGAAGAAGCGCGCCAGTACTTAAAGGACGCAGAAGACTTGCACCGCGATCTGCAAAAGAGAATGGCAGAGTTTTATACAAAGAAAGACGAGCTTTACGAGAAAGCCGAAGAAAAGGCTGCTGCCGTCATAGAAAAGGCAAAGGAAGAAGCCGAAGCGGTAATGACCGATCTTCGCCAGATGCGGCTTGAAAGCGGCGCCCATGTGAAGGAACATGAATTGATTGAAGCCCGACGCAGGCTGGATGAAGCGGCGCCGAAGCTTGAGAAAGGCAAAGCACAGAAGACCGCCGGAAAAGAAAAGCGGGTCTTCAAGCCAGGCGATGAAGTAAAAGTGACAACCTTTGGCCAAAAAGGCCACCTGATTGAAAAAACAGGGGACCATGAGTGGCAGGTCCAAATGGGCATTTTAAAAATGAAGGTTGACGAAAAGGATATGGAATTCATCAAGTCCGAGCAGAAAAAGGAGACAAAGCCGCTGGCTACTGTTAAGGGCCGTGACTACCATGTTGGGCTGGAGCTGGATTTGCGGGGAGAACGATACGAGGATGCACTCCACAAAGTGGAAAAATACATCGATGACGCTTTGCTGGCCAGCTATCCGCGTGTCTCCATTATTCACGGAAAAGGGACCGGCGCCCTTCGGACAGGTGTTACCGACTATTTGAAACATCATCGCTCTGTGAAACGTATAAGATTGGGAGAAGCCGGAGAAGGCGGCAGCGGCGTAACAATCGTCGAGTTCAAATGATGCCTTCCAACTTGGCAAACAGGGAGGATGATGAAAGTGAACGCATTTTGGGATAATACGCTTGTTCAGACTGCAGGCTATTACAGCGTGACGATTCTTTGCCTTGTCCTTTTTTTGTTCATCTTTGAACTGGTGACCAAATACAACAACTGGGAAGAAATCAAAAAGGGCAATATTGCCGTAGCGATGGCAACCGGCGGAAAAATCTTTGGTATCGCCAACGTTTTCCGTCATTCCATCCAGCATCATGACTCACTTCTTGTCATGATCGGCTGGGGAGTGTTCGGGTTTTTCCTGCTGCTGACGGGCTATTTCATTTTCGAATTTATGACGCCGAAATTCAAAATCGACGAGGAAATTGCTCAGAACAACCGGGCTGTCGGCTTTTTATCGATGGTTATTTCCATCGGCCTGTCCTATGTAATTGGCGCGAGCATTCATTAAGGAGAGCTAACAATGGAGAAACTTGCAAAAGTGCTGATGGTCGTTTGCGCGATTTTTTTCCTGCTGGGGATCATCTACCTTGTCAGAACATGACGCGCACGGCTGAGTTTAGTCAGCGGAAATTCCATCAAAGGGTGATGCGGGCAGGTGAAAAACTTGCTCTCCGCATCACCCTTTTTCTATGATTCCCTTACAGGGACTTTTCTCGTATGTATTCGTTGTAGAGACAAGAGAGTTATAATATAATAGGCAATAGTAGTTGAAATTTTCTAATTGCTTATTATATGAGGGGGGATTGTATGGAAAAGCGACCGTGGCTCAAGCTGTATCCGGAAGAAATTCCGACAACGCTTGAATACGAAAGGAAACCGGTCCAGTCTTACCTGACCGAAGCAGCTGAGAACTATCCCGACAAAAAGGCGATTCATTTTATGGGCAAGGAAATGACCTTTTCAGAGCTGTACGAAAGTTCGCTCAAGATGGCACAATACTTGAAGCGGATCGGAATCCAGAAAGGGGACCGGGTGGCGATCATGCTGCCAAACTGTCCGCAGTCGGTTATCAGCTATTACGGGGCACTTTATGCTGGTGCGATCGTTGTGCAGACAAATCCGCTCTACACAGAAAGGGAACTGGAGTACCAGATGAAGGATTCCGGGGCCAAGGTGATCATTTCACTGGATATCCTTTATCCGCGTGTCACGAAAGCGATTAAGGAGACGGATGTCGAACATGTAATTGTAACCGCTATCAAAGACTATCTGCCATTCCCGAAAAACGTCATCTATCCTTTCATTCAAAAGAGGGACACAGGCATTGTGGTCAATGTCAGACATGAGGGCAGCCAGCACTTGTTCATGACCATCATGAAGACGGAACATCCTGAACCGCTTGAAGTTCCCTTCGATTTCGACGAAGACATTGCCCTATTGCAATACACAGGCGGGACGACTGGTTACCCGAAGGGAGTTATGCTCACCCATAAAAATCTGATCGCCAATGCGACTGCATGCGATGCTTGGCTGTACAAAGCCAAAAAAGGAGAAGAGAAGATCCTCGCATTGCTGCCGTTTTTCCATGTGTATGGGATGACAACCGTTTTGATTCTCTCCATCATGCAGGGATATAAAATGATCCTGCTCCCTAAATTTGATGCGGAAACGACACTCAAAACGATCCATAAAGAGCGCCCGACTATATTTCCAGGAGCACCTACAATTTATATCGGCCTGCTGAACCATCCGAACCGGGAGAAATACGACCTTTCTTCAATCCAATCATGTATTAGCGGCTCAGCACCGCTTCCAGTGGAAGTCCAGCAGAACTTTGAAAAAGTGACCGGCGGCAAGCTCGTTGAAGGATATGGCCTCACGGAATCGTCACCTGTCACGCACTCCAATTTTGTCTGGGAAGAAAGACGGACGAAAGGAAGCATCGGTGTACCGTGGCCGGATACGGACAGCGCCATTCTATCGGAAATTGGAGAACCGCTTCCGCCTGGTGAAATCGGTGAAATCGCAGTGAAGGGCCCGCAAGTAATGCGCGGTTATTGGAACAGGCCGGAAGATACGGCTGCCACATTGGTGGACGGCTGGCTGAGGACCGGGGATATGGGCTATATGGATGAAGACGGGTATTTCTACGTAGTAGACCGGAAGAAGGACATGATCATTGCAGGAGGCTATAACATATACCCGCGTGAAATTGAGGAAGTCCTTTATGAGCACCCGGCTGTCCAAGAGCTTGTCGTTGCCGGAGTTCCGGATCCGTACCGAGGGGAGACAGTGAAAGCGTATATCGTCCTCAAGGAAGGGAAAGATGCAACGGAGAAGGAACTGAATGAGTATGCTAGAAAATACTTGGCAGCCTATAAAGTGCCGAGAATATATGAATTTCGTGATGAACTTCCGAAAACGGCCGTCGGAAAAATCCTCCGCCGCGCTCTTGTGGAAGAGGAAAGGGCAAAGCTGCAAGAAGATGAGAAGCTTGGATAAAAGGAAGCCTCTTAAGAGCCGTTTGCGGGCTCTATCTTTTTTGCTAAGTTTCACTCTTGACAAAAGTCAACCACTTATTTTAATATTGAATTATGAATGAATCATCATTCATTTTCAAAAGCATAGTAGGTGGAAAATAATGAAAAGAAACAAACCGAAATATAAACAGATCGTTGATGCCGCTGTGATTGTCATTGCAGAAAATGGCTATCACCAGGCGCAGGTGTCAAAGATCGCAAAACAAGCAGGCGTGGCCGACGGAACGATATACCTTTATTTCAAGAACAAAGAGGACATCCTCATTTCGGTATTCCGGGAAAAGATGGCTATCTTCGTTTCCAAAATAGAAGAGGTAATCGAAGGCAAGCAGTCTGCCGCCGAGAAACTGTTCATAATGGTGGAAAATCATTTTAAAATCCTGTCAGATGACCACCATCTGGCAATCGTTACCCAGCTGGAGCTGAGACAATCGAACGTCGACCTCCGCCATAAGATCAATGAGGTGCTGAAAGAGTATCTCCAGCTGATGGATAAGATTCTTCGCTATGGCATGGAGACGGGAGAGTTTGCCCAAGATTTGGACGTTCGTCTTGCCAGGCAGATGATTTTCGGCACGATGGATGAAACGGCTACATCTTGGGTAATAAATGAGCAGAAATACGATTTAGTCAAGCTTGCAAAGCCTGTCCACCAGATGCTTTTGTACGGCTGTGCCAAGAAGGAAGATTGATGAAGGAGGGGTTGGCTTCATGAACCATTTGAAGTTGGAAAGAGAGGGCCGTGTGGCGTTGATTCAAATCAACAGGCCGCCTGCAAATGCCCTTTCTTCCGGTCTCATCCGGGAGATGGATGAGATGCTGGACCAAATTGAGAATGATGCTGAAATCCGGGTGGCGCTTATTTACGGGGAAGGAAGATTTTTTTCCGCCGGTGCTGACATCAAGGAATTTACAACGGTTGAAAGTGAAAGCGATTTCTCTGAGCTTTCGTTCAATGGGCAGGATGTATTTGAAAGAATGGAAAACTTTCCGAAGCCGCTGATTGCTGCCATCCATGGCGCTGCATTGGGCGGAGGCCTGGAAATGGCAATGGGATGCCATATCCGGCTTGTAGCCGAGAATGCCAAACTCGGGCTGCCGGAACTGCAGCTCGGGCTGATTCCGGGATTTGCAGGGACACAGCGCCTGCCGCGGCTCGTCGGCACGGCGAAAGCTGCAGAAATGATGCTGACAAGTGATCCGATTACCGGCAGGGATGCAGTTCTTTGGGGGCTCGCCAATCAGGCCTATCCTGAAGAGGAGTTGTTTGACCGGGCGAAGGAGATGGCTGCGAAAATAGCCAAGAAAAGCCCTCTTACGACAAAGGCGGCAATCGAACTGCTCCGTTATTCAAAATCGGACAAATTTTATGAAGGTATGAAAGAAGAGGCAAGACTATTCGGGCAAGTATTCAATTCCGAAGACGGCAAAGAAGGCATCAGTGCTTTCATTGAAAAGCGCGAACCCGATTTTAAAGGCAACTAATGCAAGTTTCATATTTTAGGAGGTACGGATAATGAACATCTTCGTAATTATGAAAAGAACTTTCGATACGGAAGAGAAAATTTCAATCTCAGGCGGCCAAATACAAGAGGACGGCGCTGAATTCATCATCAATCCTTATGATGAGTACGCAATCGAGGAAGCGATCCGTGTCCGGGATGATCATGAAGGGGAAGTGACCGTCGTCACAGTGGGCGGCGAAGATGCGGAGAAACAACTGCGGACAGCTCTAGCAATGGGCGCGGATAAAGCTGTTTTGATCAACACGGAAGATGATCTGGATGATGCGGATGAATTTTCCGTTGCTGCGATTCTGGCAGAATATCTGAAAGACAAAGACGCAGACCTGATTCTTGGCGGTAATGTCGCAATTGATGGCGGATCCGGACAGGTTGGCCCCCGTGTCGCCTCCATCTTGGACATTCCATACGTGACAACGATTACCAAACTTGAAATCGACGGCAAAAATGTGACGTTGACAAGGGATGTTGAGGGCGATTCGGAAGTGATCGAGACAACCTTGCCGTTGCTCGTCACTGCTCAGCAAGGGTTGAACGACCCGCGCTATCCTTCATTGCCAGGGATTATGAAGGCGAAAAAGAAGCCTTTGGAAGAACTGGAGCTTGACGATCTGGATCTCGATGAGGACGATGTCGAAGCGAAAACAGAAACAGTAGAAATCTACCTGCCGCCGGCAAAAGAAGCTGGCAGAATTCTTGAAGGCGAATTACAGGATCAGGTTAAAGAATTGGCAAGCTTGCTGAATAAAGTTATATAAACACTTCGTGAGGATATAGAAACAGGAGGGTATCGCAATGGCAAAAAAAGTATTGGTACTTGGTGAAGCCAGAGACGGAGCGCTTAGAAATGTATCTTTCGAGGCGATTGCCGCAGGAAAAAAAATCGCGGACGGCGGCGAAGTGGCTGCTGTACTGATCGGCGAGGATGTTAAAGGTTTCGGAGAAGACATGATCAAGTACGGCGCAGACCGTGTAATCGTCGTTGAAGATGAGAAATTAAAGCATTATACGTCTGACGGCTTTTCTCAGGCATTCATGGCAGTCGTCGGTGAAGAAAATCCTGAGGGCATCGTTTTTGGTCATACCGCCCTTGGCAAGGACCTTTCCCCGAAAATCGCGAGCAAGCTCAATACTGGACTTGTTTCGGATGTGACAGCGATAGAAGAAGACGGAGCAGACCCGGTTTTCATCCGTCCAATTTACTCCGGAAAAGCATTTGAAAAGAAAATTATCAAGGATGGCATCACGTTTATTACCATTAGGCCGAACAATATTGATCCTTTGGAAAAAGACGATGCGAGAAGCGGCGACATCACCTCAGTATCATGCGAGATCACAGACCTGCGCTCGATCATCAAAGATGTCGTCCGCAAGGCGAGCGAAGGAGTCGACTTATCCGAAGCGAAAGTCATCATCGCTGGAGGCCGTGGAGTTAAAAGCGAAGAAGGCTTCGAGCCGCTGAAAGAGCTGGCTGACGTTCTCGGCGGAGCTGTCGGCGCATCCCGCGGGGCTTGTGACGCGGATTATTGCGACTACTCTCTCCAAATCGGGCAGACAGGAAAAGTCGTAACACCAGATCTATACATTGCGTGCGGCATCTCAGGAGCAATCCAGCATCTTGCCGGAATGTCCAACTCCAAAGTGATCGTTGCCATTAATAAGGATCCGGAAGCGAACATCTTCAACATCGCCGACTACGGCATCGTCGGAGACCTGTTTGATGTCGTTCCGCTTCTGACGGAAGAGTTCCGCAAAGTGAAAGCGGGAAGCTGACCAACATAAACTCCAACCGCCCGCCTGATGAGTGTAAAATCTCCGCAGGCGGGTATATTATCGTAGAGATAAGCAAATCATTAGGACTTAAAATATCCTGGTGATATACTTGCATTAGCGTTGAATTGTACTTTTAGGAGGTTAGATAAAAATGGCAATTTCACATGTAACAGACCAGAACTTCGCTTCTGAAACAAAAGAGGGCCTCGTATTGGCCGACTTCTGGGCAACATGGTGCGGACCTTGTAAAATGATCGCTCCTGTATTGGAAGAATTGGATTCAGAACTTGGAGATAAAGTAAAAATCGTCAAACTCGATGTAGACGAAAACCAAGAAACAGCAAGCCAATTCGGCGTAATGAGCATCCCGACACTCATCGTCTTCAAAAACGGCGAAGTCGTAGACAAAGCCATCGGCTTCCAACCAAAAGAAGCACTAGCAGAACTCCTGCACAAACATATGTAAGAATAAAAGCGGAGGGCGCCTGCTCATCGGCGCCATCAGCAAAACCATGACATGTAAAACACTTTAGGCGACAGCGCCTAGTTGAATTCCGGGCATTTGCCCGGAATTTTTCAATTTCGCCAAAAGGCAAAACAGGAGGTGAGAACATGAACGACATCATCAAAAACAAATTGGCGATCCTTCCCGATCAGCCGGGCTGCTATTTAATGAAGGACCGGCAGGGGACGATCATTTACGTAGGGAAAGCGAAGGTGCTGAAAAATCGGGTCCGCTCGTATTTCACCGGCTCCCATGACGCGAAAACCCAGAGGCTAGTCGGTGAAATCGAGGACTTTGAATACATTGTCACCCGTTCGGACATCGAAGCGCTGATTCTTGAGATGAATCTGATTAAGAAGCATGACCCGAAATACAACATCATGCTCAAGGACGACAAAAGCTACCCTTATATCAAACTGACAAACGAACGGCATCCGCGCCTGATCACAACCCGCAAAGTGAAGAAGGACAAGGGGAAATATTTTGGGCCATACCCGAATGCGCAAGCAGCGAATGAAACGAAGAAATTGCTGGACCGGCTCTATCCATTGCGGAAGTGCCAGACCCTGCCGGACCGTGTCTGCCTCTATTACCATCTTGGCCAATGCCTCGCACCTTGCGTCAACGAGGTGAAACAGGAGACTTATAAAAAATTGACCGATGAAATCACCCGTTTCTTGAATGGCGGTTTCCAGGACATCAAGAAGGACCTCACCAAAAAGATGGAAGAAGCGGCAGAATCGCTCGAGTTTGAAAGAGCGAAAGAATACCGGGACCAAATCAGCCATATCGAGGCGATCATGGAAAAGCAGACGATGATGTCTTCTGATTTCACGGACCGCGATGTGTTCGGCTATGCGATTGATAAAGGATGGATGTGTGTCCAAGTATTTTTCATTCGCCAAGGCAAATTAATCGAAAGAGATGTTTCGCTCTTTCCGGTCTATGGGGATCAGGATGAGGAATTTTTGACGTATCTCGGGCAATTTTACTCTCAGCCGAATCATTTCAAGCCGAAAGAGATTCTTATTCCGGACAGCGCGGACGCTGAACTTGCCGAACAGCTGCTTGAAGCAAAGGTGCTCGTGCCAAAACGGGGAGAGAAGAAGGAACTTGTCCAGCTGGCTGTGAAAAACGCCACAATCGCACTCGAGGAGAAATTCTCCCTCATTGAAAGAGATGAGGAGCGGACAATCGGTGCGATCGACAAACTGGGCGAAGCGATGAATATTTACACTCCGCACAGGATCGAAGCGTTCGATAACTCCAATATTCAAGGGACCGATCCGGTTTCAGCCATGGTCGTGTTCATCGACGGCAAGCCTGATAAGAAAGAATACCGGAAATACAAAATTAAGACCGTCAAAGGGCCGGATGACTATGAATCCATGCGCGAGGTCGTCAGAAGGCGCTACTCCCGGGCGTTGCGCGACGGACTGCCACTTCCTGATCTGGTCGTCATCGATGGTGGAAAAGGGCAAATTGAAGCAGCGAAGGATATATTGCAGAATGAACTGGGGCTGGAAATTCCTGTAGCCGGTCTGGCAAAGGACGAGAAGCATAAAACGTCCCAGCTCTTATATGGAGACCCGCTGGAGTTCATCCCGCTGGAACGCAATAGCCAGGAGTTCTACTTGCTGCAGCGGATCCAGGACGAGGTGCACCGATTTGCGATCACGTTCCACCGGCAGCTTCGCGGAAAATCGGCTTTTCAATCGGCACTCGACGAGGTGGAAGGAATCGGGCCGGTCCGCAAGAAAAAATTGCTGAAGCACTTTGGCTCCTTAAAAAAGATGAAGGAAGCAACAGTGGAAGAATTGATAGAAGCCGGCCTGCCAAAAAATACAGCTATTACGCTGAAAGAAAATTTGGATAAATAAACTTGTACATTATAGCAAGGCGTGCTATAATAGACAAAATTCAAAAAGCTGATAGAGGTGCAAACCTTCAATAGTAAAAGTCCGGAGAAGTTTAAGGCTTCTGTGAAGGGTTTTGAAAGGGAAGGATTGCCGAAGCGGAAAACTGTCCTTAACGATTTTTCGCTGGTCCTGGGTTTAAGAAATGCAGGATTGTCAAAATGATTGATTCATTTTGGAGAGCTATCTCATGCTGGTATGTTTACGACGCGATATTACGCAGACGACAAGCAATGGGATCAGATTCTCATTGCTTTTTTGTTTGCAAAAAAAGACTTGTTCAACTGAACGGCGCTATTCATCAATGCCGATTTGAAAAAACGGAAAGTTTGGACAGGGATTACCTACGAAGGAAGGCGAGTTCATTGGATTACCTACGAAGGAAGGCGAGTTCATTGGGATTGATTGTCATCAAGTTCGGAGGCTCTTCATTGAGCACAGCAGAGAAAATCAAAAATGCGGCAAGCCGGATTGCCAAAGAAAAAGAACGGGGAAATGATGTCGTTGCAGTCGTGTCAGCAATGGGCAAAACGACTGACCAACTTTTGGGGCTCGCAGGTGAAATCACCGATCACCCAGAAAAGCGGGAAATGGACATGCTTTTGGCAACTGGGGAGCAGGTCTCGATTTCGCTTCTGTCGATGGCATTGGCAGAGAGCGGCTTATCCGCTGTTTCTTTTACCGGCTGGCAAGCGGGTATCAAGACGGAAAAAGTCCATAGCAACGCAAGAATCATTGATGTCGATACAAAGCCTTTGGAAACAAAGCTGGCGGAGGGCCACACGCTCGTCGTTGCCGGGTTCCAAGGAGTGACGGAGGATGGACAGATTACGACGCTTGGGCGCGGGGGATCCGACACGACAGCCGTTGCACTTGCAGCAGCCCTTAAAGCAGAACGCTGCTTAATCTGTACAGATGTACCGGGTGTGTTCACGTCAGATCCTCGCTATGTGCAGGACGCAAGAAAGCTGTCATCGCTGTCTTATGATGAAATGCTGGAACTGGCACATTTGGGCGCAGGTGTCCTGCATCCACGTGCTGTCGAATTCGCTAAAAATCACCAAGTCCGGCTTGAAGTCAGATCAAGCACTGAAGATATAGAGGGAACAGTTATTGAGGAGGAAGTTACAATGGAAAACAATTTGGTCGTCCGCGGGATTGCTTTTGAAAAGGATATGACTAGGCTAACGATTTTCGGTTTGAACAATGAATTGACCGGCCTGTCCGGCATCTTCTCCGTACTCGCTGAAAATCGGATTGATGTAGATATTATCATTCAAAGCAAGACGGATGGAAATAAAACGAACCTGTCTTTCTCCATTAAAAGTGAAGACCGCCAGGATGCGGTAAAGGTGCTGGAAAATCAGAAAGAAGAAATCGGTTTTGAAAGCATTGAATATGAGGCTGGGCTTGCAAAAGTATCAGCAGTCGGTTCAGGAATGGTCTCCAACCCGGGCGTTGCGGCAAATATTTTTGCGGTGCTGGCTGAACAGGGCATACCGGTTAAGATGGTCAGTACCTCTGAAATCAAAGTATCTGCTGTTGTGGATGAGAGCAATATGACAAAGGCGGCAAGGGCGCTGCATGAAGCCTTCAGCCTCGATAAAGTACAAGACAAAGTAGGCCATTCCTAAAAAACGAAAAGCTGCCCTGAGCCATTGGATCAGGGCAGCTTTTAATGGATTGTGGAACGGACTCAGTCTGCTGCGTCTTTTGTGTCCCATTGTACCGTTATAGTAACGATCCGCTGTTTTTTATTTGTTTCCTCAAATGCTTCGGAGATGACTTGTTTCTGGGCCTGTATTTGTTCGGCGAGGAACCCGGCTTCGAGGCGGAAGCAAGGATGCGGAGCCATCTGCATCCTTCTATCTATAATGGGACCGGATAATTCCAGTTTCATGCCTTTTCTAGTCTGTTCAATCAGCTGGAGTGTTCCCCAGTTGGCCTCAAAGAAAAAGGAGCGGATCTCTTCAAAGGAAAGAAGCGGAAACTTTCTCGCCATCTGCTTTCCTGCCCAGTATGTAATATCGGCTGAATCTTTCCCGAGCAGATCGGGGATGAGATGGTCCCGAAGAAGCTCATATCCGAAAATCGGCACCGTGAGCGTCTCAGCCTGGGTTTCTGTCCTCTCTTCCATAACTTTGGTTTTCACATGATTCCCCTCTTTCTGTATAACGCTATTATATACAAAAAGAGGCGTCTTTTGAAAAAAAATATGAGAATAGGAAAAGAAAATCCTCCTCGCTAGAATGATTGCCGAACAATGCCGATTTATCGGGTAATTTGTGTAACCGTTGCCTTGACGCTTTATAAAGTGGGGAGTAGAATGGATATGTCACATAATCAAACAGTTGTCTTGGTATGCGCCTTCATTTGGATGATTGCGTGCATGCCTGATTGCTAGACACATTGTTTCACTATTTAAGGGGGGTAAACTGTGGCGGGAAAAAACGAATTTTATTGGCGCAGGCTGCACTCACTGCTGGGTGTAATTCCGGTGGGCCTTTTTGTAGTGCAGCATTTGGTTATTAACCATTTCGCTACAAAAGGAGAAGAGGCATTTAATAATGCAGCAGGAGTTGTCGAAAGTCTTCCTTTCCTCATTTTCCTGGAATTCGGATTAATCTATATTCCGATCCTTTTTCACGCAATTCTAGGAATTTACATTGCATTCCAGGCAAATAACAATCCTGGAAGACTGAGCTATTTTAGGAACTGGATGTTCACAATCCAACGTGTAACAGGTATTATTCTATTGGCATTCATTGCATGGCACGTTTACGAAACCCGTGTTCAAGCGGCGCTCGGCAACGCGGAAGTCAACTTCCAGATGATGGAGAACATCTTGTCGAATCCGATCATGCTCATTCTTTACATAGTCGGTATTTTGTCAGCTACATTCCATTTATCTAATGGATTGTGGTCGTTCTGCGTAAGATGGGGAATTACGCAATCACCGCGTTCTCAAAGGATTTCTACTTGGGTATTCGGTATTTTCTTCATTGCCATTTCGGTTGTAGGCGTTCGTGCGGCACTTGCGTTTGTATACCCTGACCTTTTCGTCGGATAAACATGGAAATAAACGCAAGTGTGATTGAACAACGGTGAAAAGAAAAGGAGTGAGCAACACGATGAGTAATGGTAAAATCATCGTGGTCGGCGGCGGTTTGGCCGGCTTGATGGCAACAATAAAAATTGCGGAAGAAGGCAAACAAGTTGACCTTTTCTCGCTCGTTCCGGTAAAGCGTTCCCACTCTGTTTGTGCACAGGGCGGAATCAACGGGGCGGTTAATACGAAAGGTGAAGGGGATTCTCCGTTAATCCACTTTGACGATACAGTTTACGGAGGGGACTTCCTAGCGAATCAGCCTCCGGTTAAAGCGATGTGTGAAGCGGCACCAGGCATTATCAATCTACTGGACCGCATGGGTGTTATGTTCAACCGTACACCTGAAGGCTTGCTGGACTTCCGTCGTTTCGGCGGCACGCAGCACCATCGGACAGCTTATGCAGGCGCAACAACTGGCCAGCAATTGTTGTATGCATTGGACGAGCAGGTGCGCAGGCATGAAGTCGCAGGCCTTGTAAACAAATACGAAGGCTGGGATTTCCTCGGTATTATCCAAGATGAAAAAGGTGTCTGCTGGGGAATTGTAGCCCAGAACATGACAACGATGGAAATCAAATCTTTCCCTGCTGATGCAGTTATCCTTGCGACAGGCGGACCTGGAATCATCTTTGGCAAGTCCACGAACTCTGTCATCAATACAGGATCTGCAGCATCAATCGTTTACCAGCAGGGCGCAAAATACGCAAACGGCGAATTCATCCAGATCCATCCAACTGCCATTCCGGGCGATGACAAACTCCGCCTGATGAGTGAATCTGCACGCGGAGAAGGCGGACGGGTATGGACGTATAAAGACGGAAAGCCTTGGTACTTCCTTGAAGAGAAATACCCTGCTTATGGAAATCTCGTGCCGCGTGATATCGCTACACGGGAAATTTTCCACGTCTGCGTTGACCAAAAGCTCGGCATCAACGGCGAGAACATGGTTTACCTCGACCTCTCCCATAAAGATCCGCATGAGCTGGATGTTAAATTGGGCGGTATTATCGAAATCTATGAGAAGTTCACAGGAGAAGATCCGCGCAAAGTGCCGATGAAAATCTTCCCGGCTGTCCACTACTCGATGGGCGGACTTTGGGTCGACTATCAGCAGCATACAAATATCGAAGGTCTGTTTGCCGCAGGTGAGTGCGATTACTCCCAGCACGGAGCAAACCGCCTCGGCGCCAACTCCCTTCTTTCCGCTATTTACGGCGGTATGCTGGCTGGCCCTGAGGCAGTCAAATATATCAATGGACTGGAAAAAGGCTCTGACGGGCTTCCATCCTCTCTATTTGACAGCGCAGCGAAAAAAGAAGAAGAGAAGTGGAACAACATCATGTCGATGGACGGCAATGAAAATGCCTATGTGATCCATAAGGAACTTGGTGAATGGATGACAAACAACGTAACGGTTGTCCGCTTTAACGATAAATTGAAAGATACAGATAATAAAATCGTTGAATTGCTTGAGCGCTGGAAGCACATCAACATCAACGATACGAAAATGTGGAGCAACCAAGGCGCAATGTTTACCCGCCAGCTCTACAATATGCTTCAGCTTGCCCGCGTCATCACAATCGGTGCATTGAACCGGAATGAGAGCCGCGGCGCCCATTACAAGCCGGACTTCCCGGAACGTAATGACGAAGAATGGCTGAAAACGACGATTGCTGAATACAACCCAAGCACAAACAGCCCTGAATTCAGCTACGAAGAAGTCGATGTATCTTTAATCAAGCCTCGTAAACGTGACTACTCCAAGAAGAAAGAGGTGTGATGAAGATGAGTGAAAATAATAAGCAAGTAACTTTTATTATAACTCGTCAAGATAACCCGGAGTCTGCACCATACGAAGAGACATTTATCCTGCCATATCGCCCGAACATGAACGTCATTTCTGCTTTGATGGAGATCCGCCGGAATCCGGTCAATTCCAAGGGCGAAAAGACAACACCAGTTGCCTGGGACATGAACTGCCTTGAGGAAGTTTGCGGCGCTTGTTCTATGAGCATCAACGGAAAACCGCGCCAGTCCTGTACAGCGCTCGTTGATCAGCTGGAGCAGCCGATCCGCCTTGCACCGATGAACACATTCCCTGTTGTCCGTGACCTTGTCATCGACCGCAGCAGAATGTTCGATTCGATGAAACGGATCAAAGCTTGGATTCCGATCGATGGTACGTATGACCTCGGACCAGGACCACGGATGCCTGAAAGACGGCGTCAATGGGCTTATGAATTGTCGAAATGCATGACATGCGGCGTTTGCCTCGAAGCTTGCCCGAATGTAAACAGCAAATCCGACTTCATCGGTCCGGCATTCCTGTCGCTCGTCCGCCTGTTCAACGCCCATCCAACTGGAGCCATGAACAAGGACGAACGTCTGGAAGCTCTAATGGGAGACGGCGGAATTTCCAACTGTGGAAACTCGCAAAACTGCGTGGAAGTTTGTCCAAAAGGAATTCCTTTGACAACATCCATTGCTGCGATGAACCGTGCAACAAACATCCAAATGTTCAAGAACTTCTTCGGAAGCGACCATATGGTAGATTGATTGGAAAAGCCCGCCGCACCCGGCGGGCTTTTTTCGTCTTTTTAATAGGGAAGCAATATGGTATTATAGAGATTAACGAATGAATGTTCATTCACTTTATGGGGGTGTTCGCTTTGAACAGAATTACATACATAGATGATATACAAACTTGGAAAGAAGAATTTACTTTTTCTCATGAGGTGCAGGTCCGTTTTCGTGAGACAGATATGTTTGGCCATATGAACAATACAGTGACATTCGCATATTTTGAACTGGCACGGATTGAGTACTTTAAAGCTATCGGCTTCATGCAGGACTGGGTGGAACCGGGGAATGAAACCATTCCGGTCGTCGCAGACCTCCAGTGCGACTATATCAAACAGGTCTTTTTTGATCAGAAGTTAAACATTCACGTCAAACCGGCGAAGCTGGGCAACAGCTCTGTCGACCTTCACTACATGGCAGTGGACGAAGAAGGGGAAATCTGTTTTACTGGCCGGGGCACAATCGTCCAGTATTCAAAAAGAACCGCAAAAGGAGCTCCATGGTCTTCAGGACAAAAAGACCTCTTTTATAAAGAGCCCGCCCTTTCAAAACGAAGGGACCGGCACGAACATCATGCACGATGACGATTCGGGCCGCCTATTTCTGGAATTCTCCTTCAAATAATGTCACTCTGTATATTTCTGTTACATAAGATAACGTGACAATCAAAATACCCATCCCCACGGTTTAAAGCTGGCGAAGGCAAGGAGGGTTACAATAGTTGAAGGAGAATGAATTTACACATAAACCACTGCTTACAAAGAGAGAAAAAGAAGTATTCGAGCTATTGGTCCAAGATAAGACCACGAAAGACATCGCAAAAGAACTGTTCATCAGCGAAAAAACAGTTCGGAACCATATTTCCAATGCCATGCAAAAGCTTGGAGTCAAGGGGCGTTCTCAAGCTGTCGTTGAACTTTTGCGCATGGGAGAGTTAAAGCTGTAGGGACAAAACCGGCTATCCTAGGAGGCCGGTTTTGCTTTTTAATCGGCGGCTTCTTTGAAACAGGCAATGACAGTGAATGAACACTTTTCGCAAAAATTGTTTCCTGCTATAGTGGATAAGGGACAAAAAGGAGGAGAACCTGTGCAGAAAAAGCTATTGGTGCTATTTGTTTTTATGTCGGCACTTATTCTATTGAGTGGTTGTAAACCTTCGGATACATATGTTGGAGATTGGTATGCGGTATCAAATGATGGCGAGAAAGCCAAAATCGTATTTTCAAAAGAAAAAACATTAACGATCGACGCAGAAAACGGTAAAACGGAAAAATATGATATCAATCAAAATGCGATGGGATTTAAAAATAATGTCGGCTATTATCAAATTGATATCGATCATAAAAGTTATTATATTCTCTTGGAAAATAGAAAAGATAAATCCAACGCCCTTCTCGTAAGGCAGACCAATGTAGCGAGCGACTTTGAAGATATGGTTGGAGAAGTTGTGTATACGATGAACCGCGATGACTACCCGGATAAGCCGAGATGACCGCAAGCCACAGTTACAGAAGTTTGATCAGCGTCACCTTTAAAAGCATTAATTAACGCCAGGCGGGGTTGTGTTGCTGAGGGGTGCAAAATGTGTATTCTTAATTTCTTTTGGTGAGGACTTTAATATGTAGAAACAGCTGTTCAACCGGAAATACAGCCTTTGTAAAAGGATTAGTATTTCCGGTTTTTTAGTTTGCTGAAAAGTAAAACAAGCTATTTTCAGATTGCAAGATAAGAAGAAATATAGTGCTTTATGGGGTCTTCTTTTAACTGGGATACCTTATTAGTTTGTCAGGCGTTTGAATTGCTCCCTGCGGGGAAAAGCTCATTATAGCTGCAAAATAGGAGAGGATACATATGTCAAATGAGCAAATGCCGAAAGAAGAAGGACTTGATCATAGTGTGAGTGTAGCCCGGGAAGGATATTTGTACATTCTCAACCGCAGGAAAAGCTTTCAGGAGGATGTATTTGAAACAAGGGTCCTCGGCCAAAAGGCGGTTTGCATGGGCGGAGAGGAAGCGGCTCGGCTTTTTTATGACGAGGAGAAATTCCTGCGCCATGGTGCCGCTCCAAAACGTGTAATTGAAACGCTGTTCGGGAAAGGCGGAGTCCAGACGCTGGATGATGTGCCTCGCAGGCACCGCAAGGAAGCATTCATGTCGTTGATGACACGGGAGAATATCGCACACCTATCGGAACTGTTTGCAAAGGAATGGGATGAGACGGTGGATCGATGGGTAAAAGAGGATGAAATCGTTTTTTATGAGGAAGCTAAAAAAATGCTCGCACGGACTGCATGTCAATGGGCCGGCGTACCGCTTGAGGAGAAAGATGGCGAAGAGCGGATTGATGACATAGCTTCCATGTTCGAATCTCCGGCAAAGCTTGGGCCAAGCCACTGGAAAGGGAGAAGGGGACGGAACCAGATTGAGAAATGGGTAGAGGGTCTTGTCGAGCAAGTTCGCGACCGGAAGCTTGCGGTCCCGGAAACATCCGCATTGCATGTGTTTTCGTGGCATCAGGATCTGGAGGAGAATCTTTTGGATCCGCAAACGGCCGCTGTTGAAGTCATCAACATCATTAGACCGATTACCGCTGTTGCCATCTATTTGAATTTCACTGTTCTTGCCCTCCATCAGTTCCCGAAGAAGGCAGAGAAGGTGAAAGGCGATGAAAAGTACAAGGAGATGTTTGTCCAGGAAGTCCGCCGGTTTTATCCGTTCTTCCCTTTTGCAGGAGCAAAGGTACGGAAGGATTTTACTTGGAATGGCTATGAATTCAAAGAGGGCATGCTTGCCTTGCTCGACTTGTACGGCACTAATCATGACCCGGAAATTTGGGAAAACCCTGATCGCTTTGAACCGGAACGATTCACTGATTGGAAAGAAAGCCCGTTCAGCTTCATCCCCCAAGGCGGAGGCGAATTTCTGGATGGACACCGCTGTGCAGGGGAGTGGGCAACGATTGCCCTGATGAAAGAGAGCCTTGGCTATTTGACCGAGAAAATAACGTATGACTTCCCCGAGCAGGATGCCAGTTACAGCCTCGTCAGCATGCCGAGTATCCCTCAAAGTGAAATCAATTTAAAGAATATCCACTGGGCGGAAAAGTAAAAAGTGTCCGGAGGCAACAGGCTTTCCCGGGCTTTGTACATTCGGTGGTGGGTAAAAGTACCTAGAAAAACACCAAACGGAAAAATCCAGATTCCCACGCATACCCAAATTGTCATTCGGAAGAAGGGTGTTTAAATGAAGCTGTCATGAAGATTTGTTCGCCATTATCTGGTTTTTCGACTGTTTTTTTTGCACCCAGAAAAATTCATCGTTCTGACATAATTCTTCTATATAAGCTTTCCCGTCCTCCCTTTTCTCATTCCGGGTGTCCGGATGGCAAAACATGCTTGATTCAAATCGCTTGAATTGCAGAAGCTATAGTTGCTCAGGTGAGCAAAAGAATGGAATGGGGGATCACGATGAAAAACAATATCCAAGTCCTGCCTGTAGTTGCGTCGATCGGAATTGGAGCAGCTGCCTACAGTCTGATGACAGGCCGAGGCGGCCAGCTGCAGAAAATGGTTCCACAGCTTGCGAACATGGGGAAACAGCGAAAACAGGATGGCGGAAGCTCATCGGGATCTGATTTATTATAATGGACATGCAGGAGGCCGAAAAAACGGCCTCCTCTTTATATTCGCCGATTGGCGAATAATTCCGACTGTGGTATGCTTATACGTATTTCATCCGGTGCCGGAATGAAGAAGATTGAAAAACAACGGAAATGGACCAACAATGGATGATCATTAAGATGGCTTTTTCGACACTCATCGACATGGTTTGCCCGATTGTCAGGCTGCACTTTTAACATTTTTTATTGCCGGCACAAACAGTCTGTCCAAAACAGTTGCTTTTTCCTTTGTTCGCCACAACACGGCAAATCGGGCTAGAAAGAGTCTCCTTTGGAAGCCGGTAGCAGCAGTACTCGTGCAAAAAAACTAGGAAGGATGTCTAAAAGCCCATAGTAATGGGTATAGTTAACAAGTTAAAGGGCAAGAGGTATGATGCTTTGTGCCTTCTTTACAATTTTGCATAGTGCGAGTATAATACAATCTTGTTAAATAATTTTAACTAGAAACATAGAGGTGAAAGCAATGAAGAAATTTGTATCTGCGAAGATGGGGTTCTTCTTGATCACTGTCATTCTTTTTTGGATAAAAACGTATGCAATTTATAGAACAGAATTCAATTTGGATATCAAAAACGGAATCCAGCAGTTCCTGCTGTTTTTTAATCCGCTAAGTTCAGCGCTCATTTTCTTGGGATTTGCATTGTTTGCGAAGGGCCGCAAAGCAGGAATTTGGATGATTGTGATTGACGCGGTTTTGAGTCTGATCCTTTACGCAAATGTCGTCTACTACCGATTCAACAACGACTTCATCACGCTTCCTACTTTGATGCAAACGAGCAACTTTGGAAGCTTGGGCGGCAGCATTGCCGATCTTGTAAAGGCACATGACTTATTGTATCTATTGGATTTAGTCGTGCTGATTGTTCTGTATGCAAGAACCAAAAAGAATTGGTCATTGGAACGGGTCCCATTCCGCAAAGCGGGTGTTGTCTTGCTGACAGGGGTTGCCGCTTTTGCGCTCAATCTTGGATTGGCAGAAGCTGACCGTCCGCAATTGCTGAAAAGAACATTTGACCGCAACTATATCGTTAAGTATCTTGGTGCTTACAACTATACGATTTACGATGCGATCCAAAGCATGAAAACGTCGACGCAGCGTGTTATGGCCGACAGCAGTGATATCGTAAAAGTGGAAAACTATACGAAGAGCAAATTTGCAAAGCCGGATGAGAAATATTTCGGTGTTGCAAAAGGCAAGAACATTATTAAAATCCATCTGGAGTCTTTCCAGTCATTTTTGATCGATTACCGCTTGAATGGGGAAGAGGTAACACCTTTCCTGAATTCTCTCGTGCATGAGCAGGACCAGAACTTTACCTACTTTGATAACTTCTTCCATCAGACAGAACAAGGGAAGACAGCTGATGCCGAGCTGATCATGGACAATTCGCTTTATGGTCTGCCGCAAGGATCGGCATTCGTGACGAAGGGTAAAAACACGTACCAGTCACTGCCTGCAATCCTTGGGCAGCGGGCAGGTTACGAATCCGCTGTTCTGCATGGAGACTATAAAACATTCTGGAATCGCGATGAAATTTACAAGCAAATGGGCATCGATAAATTCTTTGATGCAACCTACTATGACATGTCCGATGAACAAATCATTAACTACGGATTGAAGGATAAACCGTTCTTTAAAGAGTCGATTCCAATGCTGCAATCAATGAAAAAGCCATTTTATGCGCATTTGATGACGCTGACGAACCACCACCCGTACTTGATGGATCCGGAAGATGCTACGATCGATCCAGCTACGACAGGGGACGGCTCAGTTGACCGCTATTTCCAAACTGCCCGTTATCTTGATGAGTCGCTTGAACAATTTTTCAACGACTTGAAAGAGGCCGGTCTGTATGATGACTCTGTCATTTTGATTTATGGGGATCATTACGGTATCTCCAACAACCACAACGCAGCTATGGAAAAAATCACCGGAGAAAAAATTACACCGCTGAAGAGCGCAAATCTGCAGCGCGTGCCATTGCTCATCCGTGTACCAGGCGTTGAAGGCCAGGGTGTGAACCATGAATACGCAGGTCAGACCGACGTTATGCCGACATTACTCCATCTGGTTGGGGTAAATGCTCAGGATTATATCCAATTCGGTACAGACTTGTTCTCACCGGAGCACAGAAACTTTGTTCCATTCCGGAATGGCAACTTTATGACGGAGAAGTACAGCTATATCAATGGTGTTTACTATGACAATGCCACATCTGAAAAAATTGCTGAGCCGACGGAAGAAATGGAAAACATGAAGGAAACTGTGACAAATGAACTTGAATTGTCCGATGAATTGATGTATGGAGACCTGCTCCGCTTCTATAAGCCAAATGAAGATTGGAAGCCAGTCGATTCGAAACAATATTTCTATGGAAATCCTGAAAAAGAAGGAAAATAAATATTTGCCTTTGGCAGAACAAGCTCCCGGATTGCTGCAGCACGCTGCGTCCGGGAGTTTTTTTGTATCTCCTCTTCTTGGAATCCCAAAAGCCCCTACTTGCCGAACGCGGGATGCGCTATACTGGGAAGAGGGGGGAAGGGAGGGCTTGTGCTTGTTTAAAGGACTATTGCAGAAATTAAAAAAACAGGACCAGGATGCGGAACGTGCCATCTTTGATATGTTCTATCAGCGAGTGTACCAAGCTGCCTATTATATTGTTCAGGACGCTGATTTGGCGCAAGATATCGTCCAGGACACTTTTATCAAGGCGTTTAACAATATAGATACGGTGAAGGACAGCGACAAGATCGGTGCCTGGCTTGCTGCGATTGCTTCAAGAACGGCAATTGATTATATGAGAAAGAAAAATAGGTGGAACAAAATTGTAACTGATGACGTCTTAATAGATGACGGGACATATAAGGATGAAAACGAGCCGCTAATCGAGACGATTGTTGAGGAAAAATTTTTGAAAAAGCTGATCATGCAGGAGTTGGATGAGCTGAAGGTTGAGTACAAGCAAGTGTTGCTGCTTAAATATGTCCATGATCTGTCGTATGAGGAAATTGCCGAGACGCTGGGATTGAATGTTAGCACAGTGAAGTCAAGGACACACCGGGCGAAAGCGAAGCTAAGAGAAGCGATTGAAAGCAAACCTGGCTTGAAGGAGATGATATTCAGTGCCGAATAGCAAAAAAGTCGATATTGACCACCTCATTCAAGAAGCTTTCATACAAAAGACAGAAGAAGAAATGAAAGCTGCGTTGCCGCCGGAGGAAGCATGGGAACGGCTGCAGAGAGAAAGAAGAAAAAAGCAAAAACAGCACCGTCCGCGCCGGTTTATTGGAAGAGCTGCAATCGGCCTTGTGGCAGCTGTCTTACTGCTTCTCCTAGTAAAGCCGACGACAAATGGGATTGCCACTTATCAGTTTACTGACCTTTTTCATAATATCCAAGGATCGGTGACCCAGCTGCTCGGCAAAATTGGCGGGGACGGGACTGAGATGCCTGAAGGGGATCCCCGAAAGAGCCAAGAGTTTGAGGAAGGCGCATATACAGTGATCGAAGGATCAGAAAGCAAATCCGAATTGATGAGTCTAGAAGAAGCAAGAACAGTCGTCACCTTCCCGCTCGGAGTGCCGAGCGAGTTGCCTGAAGAGTTTTCACTTAAACAGGTGACTGTAGTCCGTAAGGTCGGGGAGCAAAGCAATGAAGCGATCCTGAATTATGTCGGCGATGGACGCGGGTTCCTGCTTACGGAAATTGCGGTCGACAATCAGTTCGGGTTCAGTGAAGTGATGGACTCGGACGATGCGGCAGTGACGGATTTTGAAATGAAGGGTCAGAAGGCAAGCTTAATTGAATACAAAAACGGCACCCGCAAGCTTGTCTGGGTAACCCAGGGCCGGTTTTTCTCATTGGAAGGTCAGTTGACAAAAGAGGAAATCATTTCAATCGCCAAGTCGATCTGAAAAAAACTGGCTCTGCTGAGCTCTCTCTGAGTGTAGACAAAAGGATTGGAAATCGGTTTGATTTCCAATCCTTTTGGTCATTTAGAAGCGATTTATTTAAAAATGAATTGGTGACTTTTCCTGTAGTACTCAGCAAACGGACCATTTTGCTCCACTCATTCAAAATATGCTCATGAAGAATGTTATGATTTGGCCAAAAGGAGATCAAGATGAATTACATTCAATCGCTAAGAAGTCATATTGGAACAAGTCCGATTATTGCACCCGGTTCGGCAATAATTGTAATGAATAAAGAACTTGATATATTATTGCAACTGCGTTCAGATACACATGATTGGGGAATTCCTGGTGGAGGTATGGAATTAGGCGATAGCTTTGAAGAGACGGCAAGAAAAGAATTATATGAGGAAACGGGCCTGATTGCTAACCAGTTGGAGGTAATTGGTATAGCCTCTGGTAAGGAGTTCTATTACAAATTCCCGAATGGAGATGAGATTTATAATGCTACCGTTATATTCAAAGCTAAGAATATAACTGGTGAATTAAAAAAGGATGAAGAGAGCCTTGAATTGGCTTATTACTCGTTGGAGTCTTTACCTAAATTGAATGACACGACTCGAAAAATCTTTGAAAAGATTGGGTTCTTAAAGCAAATTTAAGCTTAATTTAATCGACACTAACCGGCCAACATTCTGTTGGTCCAAGCTTCTATAGTGTGCCTGCGGAAAGCATCCATCCCATCCACAGCCGAAATCAACTTTCTATTGTAAAATAAAAAAGGCTGTAGACAAACTCCGAAATGTCGGGAATTTGACTACAGCCAGAGCAGGCATAACAGAGCCTGTTTTTTTACTTTGTTTCTACATAAGAGCTGATGCTTGTTTTTTCTTCAACAACGCCTGCGTTAAGCACTCTGTGAACAACGCGGAGCCTGTAAATTTCACCCTTTACTACGCTCAGGTCCTTAGAAGTGGAGACATAGGAAGAAAGATATTGCGTAGTCGTACCTGTATTAAGGACAGTGACCCACTGACCTTTTGGGGAATCCCATTTTTCCAGGTACGGGGTTACGGAGATGCTGTCAACGGGCTGATAGGCCCTTGTATTCGCCGTAATATGTAGCTTAGTGCTGCCGGCTACCTGAATCGTACTTGAACCGCTCATCAAGTATTTCAAGGCTTGAATGTCGATGTTTCCTGTCGATCCATAGCCGATCTTGCCCGCTGCTTGTTGGCTGCTTTCCAGGGACTTCACTTGCTCAAGGTCTCCCTCAGCAAATGCTTGCGTACTGATACATGAAGTGCTAAGCGCCAACGCCAATGCGAGCATTCCACCGGCTTTCTTCCATTTTCCCATCATTCTCCCACACTCCTTTTCATCTTTTCATAGTCTTTGACGATTAATAGGATAAAAATGTTTCGATTATTCTGCGTAATGGTTGAAAACCATACTTTTTACCTATTGAGTGGTGAAGAAAATGGTATTTTTTTCAAATTGTTAGTTGAAAAGCGAAAACTTCTTGTGTTTTTGGAGGAAAAGGGCGACAATGCTTATAATATGACTCTTCGGGAGCCGAAAGGGATTAATTTATGATTTTATCCCGACCAATGTACTTCCGAGAGGAATGGGAAATTTTTTAGGGGGTTGTGAGAACATGATCGAAAACGGATCGCAGCTGCACAACGCTGAAATAGTAGCAGAATTAGAGAAAGATTTACGATATATTTCCGCCATCATCAAGCAGAAAGGGCGGGAGCTTCTAAGTGATTATTCCATTACGCCGCCCCAGTTTGTCGCACTCCAGTTGCTGTTCGAAGAGGGCGATATGACGATCGGCGAGCTGTCCAATAAAATGTATCTTGCCTGCAGCACAACAACGGACTTGATTGACCGGATGGAGAAAAAAGAACTTGTTGTCAGAGTGCGGAGCCCGAAAGACCGCCGTGTTGTTCATATCCATCTTTTGGACAAGGGCAAGGAAATGATTGATGAAGTGATTGGGAAAAGGCAGGACTATTTGCAGGAAGTGTTGATTGACTTCACCGAAGATGAAGTTTTAAAATTAAGGAATAATTTAGCGAAGCTGCATCAAGACATGCGCAAAGAGTAAGGCGGGAATCAATTTGGAAAGGCCAATCGGAGTAATTGATTCCGGAGTCGGCGGGCTGACCGTGGCGAGGGAAATCATGCGGCAGATGCCGAACGAAATTATATATTATTTAGGGGACACAGCCAGATGTCCGTATGGCCCCCGGACAGAGGAAGAGGTCCGGACCTTCACTTGGCAAATGGCGGAGTACCTGTTGCAGAAAAACATTAAGATGCTTGTCATCGCCTGCAATACGGCGACAGCAGTTGTATTGGATGAAATGAGGAAGACGCTTCCGATCCCGGTGCTCGGTGTCATCGCTCCTGGTTCGAGAGCGGCACTTAAGGTGACCCAAAGCGGAAATATCGGCGTGCTGGGGACAATCGGAACGATCAACAGTCTGGCCTATGTCCGCGAGCTGAAATCGATCAACCATTTGGTACAGGTGACGCAGCTTGCCTGTCCAAAGTTTGTTCCGATTGTGGAGAGCATCGAGTATGAAAGCGATGTGGCCAAGAGAGTTGTAGATGAAACACTCGAGCCGCTGAAGGAGACGGGGATTGACACCCTTATATTAGGGTGTACGCATTACCCGCTTCTTCAGCCGTTGATTGAAAGCTCAATGGGTTCGGCTGTAAAGGTGATCAGTTCAGGAGATGAAACCGCCCAGGAGGCGGGCGCAATACTTGATTATCGGCAATTGCTGAATCTTTCCCCTGAACCACCGCAGCATAAGTTTTATACGACAGGTTCGAAGGCGATCTTTAATCGGATTGCCTCCAATTGGCTCGGCAGCAGTAAACTTTGTGTCAATACGATCAAATTGGGAAAACATCAGAAGATTGAAGGCTGAAGCAGGGGGATTCCCTGCTTCTTTTTATTTATCACCAAACAAGGTCTATCCTGCAGAGAGGGCTCGTATACATGGAGTACAAACTGTTTCAGGAGGGGTGCGAAATGTCAAAACGGGCAAAAGTGGCCGCAGGTTCGGCGATCGTGCTGGCAGCAAGTGTCGTCTTGTCGGGCTGCGGGCTTTTTGAAAAAGGAAAAGAAAGCATTGACCCGCCAAAGGAAGTATCAATTTTAAAGGAAAATGAGAAATTGGATGTTTCTGATATAGAAACAACTGGTGAGGCAACGGCAAATACGGTAATGAGGGATTTGTACCTTGTCGACAAGCACGGCTATGTCGTCTCTCAGTCCGTACCGCTGCCTCAGACAGAAAGTGTGGCGAAACAAGCCCTCCAATACCTTGTATCTGACGGGCCGGTTACCGAACTTCTGCCGAATGGCTTCAGAACGGTGATTCCTGCCGGAACGGAAGTCGATGTAGCGGTCCAGAAAGATGGCAAGGCCGTTGTTGATTTTTCCGAGGAATTCGCTGCCTATAATCCGGCGGACGAGCTGAAAATCCTTCAGTCGATCACATGGACGTTGACCCAGTTTGACTCGATTGACCGTGTTGAGCTTCAGGTTAACGGATATCCGCTGACAGAAATGCCGGTAGATGGTACCCCGATCAGTGAGCAGGGGCTGTCAAGAGCGGATGGTATTAATGCAGAGGCTGCTGCTGTTGCAGATATTACCAATACAAGACCGATGACGGTCTATTACTTAGCGCAGGCGGATGATGAGCCATATTATGTTCCTGTGACGACACGTGTCGCCAATACGGAACGGGATGATGCAACTGCAGTTGTCCAGCAGCTCGCTTCCGGTCCGGACCTTGACTATGCTCTTGTGAGCGGATTTATCGGTGATGTAAAATTGGTCGACAAGCCGAGCATTGACGAAAATGGCACGATTACACTGAATTTCAATGAGGATTTCATGGAAAACAGCGCCAGCAAAATGATCTCCGATGAGGCGCTGCAGTCGCTCGTCCTCTCACTTACGGAGCTGCCGGGCATAAAAGGTGTTTCAATCCTTGTAAATGGCAGTCAAGAGATTGTCAATGAACAGGGAGAGCCTTTAACAGCACCGGTTATGCGCCCGGAAAAGGTGAACAAGGGAAGCTTATAGGGAAATTAACAGAAACTTGGCGGACTAAAGCGCCTCTGCCTGTTTAGCCTGGGGAAAATTTGATATACTAAGTAAAAATAGAAGGGGTGGGCCATTGCCGCCTCTTTTTCATTTTTAATGAACCCTGGCAGCAGGTTTCTAGACTAAAGGAGGAAGCTGACATTGCGTATTGATGAACGAGAAGCGGCTGAGCTGAGGCCGGTACATATAGAAACGGACTATTTAAAACACCCGGAAGGATCTGTTCTGATCACGGTCGGTGACACGAAGGTCATTTGCACTGCAAGCATTGAAGAGCGCGTACCGCCTTTCATGCGGGGCGAGGGGAAAGGGTGGATTACCGCCGAATATTCAATGTTGCCGCGGGCGACGGGCACACGAAATATCCGTGAATCTTCAAAGGGGAAAGTGTCGGGACGGACGATGGAAATTCAGCGGCTGATCGGCCGGGCGCTTCGGGCCGTCGTTGATCTGGAATCGATCGGTGAGCGTACCGTCTGGATCGACTGTGATGTTATCCAAGCGGATGGAGGAACGAGAACCGCATCAATTACCGGTGCATTCGTTGCCATGACTATGGCTCTTCATAGGTTATATGTTGAAAAGCGCCTTACCGCTTTTCCTGTAACGGACATGCTTGCTGCAGCGAGCGTTGGCATCAGCGGCGAAATGGGCATCATTCTTGATTTGAACTATGTGGAAGACAGTTCAGCGGAAGTGGATATGAATGTCGTCATGACGGGAAGAGGCGAGTTTGTTGAACTGCAGGGAACTGGCGAGGAATCAACGTTTACCGCTTCACAGCTTGCAGAAATGCTAAAAGCGGCGGAAAGCGGAATTCAGGAATTGATGAGCCGTCAGCGCGAGGCACTTGGTGAAATAGCAGATTTGATTCAAAGCGAGAAGGGTGAGGCTGAATGAGGGGCAAAGTGATCATTGCCACAAAAAACAAGGGGAAAGCAGCAGAGTTTTCAGCCCTGCTCTCTAAATATGGCCTCGAAGCAGTTACATTGTTGGATATGGAGGATGCTCCTGATATTGAAGAAACAGGATCGACATTCGAAGAAAATGCCATCTTGAAAGCAGAAGGGATTGCCGCGGTTACCGGTGAAATGGCGATTGCCGATGATTCCGGGCTTGTCATTGATGCACTCGGAGGCAGGCCAGGCATCTATTCGGCCCGTTATTCCGGTGAGGCAAAGGATGATGATCAAAATATTGATAAGGTGCTGGATGAGCTGAAGGATGTCCCGGATTCTCAGCGGACTGCCCGCTTCTACTGTGCCTTGGCCGTCGCTGCACCCGGCAAAAAGACTGTGACGGTCAGCGGACAATGTGAAGGGAGGATTCTTCACGCGCGAAAAGGCACAAACGGCTTCGGCTACGATCCGATTTTCTTTTTGCCTGACCGAAATTTATCAATGGCCGAACTGGCGGCTGAAGAAAAAAATAAAATCAGCCACCGGGCAGCCGCAATGAATAAATTGGCTCAAATCGGGGAAAGCGTGTTTGGAAAGGAGTGAGAGGAATGAAACTGCTTGTCGTCAGTGATAATCATGGGGATGAAGTGATTTTGCAGAAATTGGCGGATGAATATAGGGGCAAAGTGGATGCTATGATCCATTGCGGAGATTCTGAACTTCCAGCAAATCATGTCACCTTGTCTGTTTTCCATGGAGTGAAGGGAAACTGTGACATGGACGATCGGCTTCCAGGGGAAAAAGTGATCGAAATAGCAGGGAATATGATCCTTGTTGTGCATGGACATTTGCACGGAATTAAATCATCCTTGCAAAATGTCGCATACAGGGCCAGGGAGGCAGGGGCCGAATTCGTCTTTTTCGGCCATTCTCATCTGCTCGGCGCAGAAAAAATTGGAGAAACGGTATTCGTCAATCCAGGCAGCATTTCGCTGCCGCGCGGAGGCAATCCAAAAACTTACGCTCTAGTTGAAGAGGCTGAAGGTAGGGTCTCTGTCCGCTTTTATAATGAGAGGCATGAATTGGTAGACGAAGCGATTTTCCAAAAGGTATAAACATGAATGGGCCGCCCAGAAAGTCATGGAAAGTTGAACTCCTGTGGCAGGCCCATTTCTTGTATTGGTATTTTTCAATAACAACATTTATAGTATCCTAAAAACGATTCGCCAGTTTTCTACTATCAAAACAAAGAGACCTCGTCATCTTGCATGACGAGGTCTCTTATGTAGCGTCCCAGGCAGGATTCGAACCTGCGACCCACAGCTTAGAAGGCTGTTGCTCTATCCTGCTGAGCTACTGGGACATATATGTAATTGTTCAAGGACATTTTTTATTATATGACGGAGGATCGCGAAAGTCAACACCTTTTAGTAAAAAATATGAGAGACAGCCTCCGTACGGGCAGGAGGCCGATTGTTTTATCGGTGTATGACCACTGACGTCCCGACCGAAACCCTAGACGACAAATCAAGCACGTCCCGGTTGTGCATCCGGATGCATCCCTTCGAAACTTTTTTCCCGATTGACGCTGGGTTGTTTGTTCCATGGATGCCGTAGTGCGGGGCAGACAGTCCCATCCAGAGGACACCGAACGGTCCGCCGGGATTCTTTTGTTTATTGATGATTTTATACGTACCGGAAGGGGTGGGCGTTAACATTTTCCCGATTCCGATCGGATATGCTTTAATCAGCCGGTTTCCATCAAACAGTTTCAGCTGGTGCCGGGAAGTCGATATATCAATCCATTTTGCCATTGTTCCATCTCCGCTTTTTCAATAGTGTATGAACCTATTCGAAAAATCGTTCATCCCCAGACTGTAATGAGAAAAAGAAACAAGGCCGCCCTTAGAAGGAACGGTCCTTGAAAAACAGCTGTCTTCTATTCGTTATTAATAAACTCCTCCATATCCTCCGTATCCGTATCCGCCATACCCGCCATAGCCGTCAACATAAGCGGCACCGACGATGATCAGCAAAATAAAGAGGACAACCAGCAAAGCAAAGCCTGAGCCGCAACCAAATCCGCCTGCACTCATGCAAATTCCCTCCTTCCAACTAGGGTCATTTCATCATATGTAGCCCCCTCCAAATGGTTTGCCCAAAATAAAGGATGAGAGAATTTTTCCTGATCATCCAATCATTATATAAGAACATTAGTTTGTATATAGAACGTATATTCGCGTATAATAAAGAGAGAAATGAAGCGGAGGAGAGACGAAATGAAGAATCTTCTAAGCCGGGGAGAACAGTCGGGTGAAGCGATCGAAATCATCTATTTAGCAGAGTCGGGCGAGATCACACAACGCTGCATTAAAGTGCTGAAGATGACGGAGTCCTTCGTAAAAGCATACTGCTTTACGAAAAGGCAGTATCGGGTCTTTAAGCTGGGCAATATTCTTTCTGCGGCACCGGCCAGGGTTCAAAAAGGAGCCTAAAGACCCTAAAGACAAGATTTGCTTTCTTTGGTATGATACGGACAGTCATACAACAGGAAGGAACATTCAACATGAAAAAAATGAATACGTGGATACACTTGAGAAAGCTTACGGTCAAAAATGCCCCAAAGAGCACTTTCTTGGGAGTGGCAGTTGCCATACTTTTGACGTCGTCGCTGCTGGCTGCCTGTACAGCAAGTGAGCCGCAAGAAAAAACTGCATCAGCGCCGGCCGTAAACCAGGAGCAGAAGCCGAGAGAAATGAAGCCTGAAGCTGGAAGCGGATCTCAAAAGGAGATACGAAACACATCCTCATCTGTCAACACATCTGGTACAACGAGCAAAATATCGGTTCCGCTTATCAAGGTAATTGACGGTGATACGATTAAAATAATGTATGAAGGCAAAGAAAAGAATTTGCGCTACCTGCTGATTGATACTCCCGAGACGAATCATCCCCGCCTTGGGAAGCAGCCGTTTGGGGAAGAAGCGAAAGAACGGAACCGGCAGCTGCTTGAAAGCGGGGAACTGACGATCGAGTTTGACATCGGGCAGAGAATCGATAAATACGACAGGCTCCTTGCCTATGTATATGTGGATGGAGAAAGTGTCCAGGAGACATTGCTTAAGGAAGGACTCGCCCGCGTTGCCTACGTTTATCCGCCAAACACCCGTTATTTGACTTCATTTGAGAAGGCGCAGACCGTCGCCAAAAGCCAGGGGATCGGCATTTGGTCCGTTGAAAATTATGCAACGGATTCCGGTTTCGATACAGATGTAATTGAACAGCCAGAGCAGAAAACCCCTGTCCAGCAGAAAGAAACGACCAAAAACGAGTATTATCAAAATTGTACGGAACTGAGGAAGGTTTATCCGAACGGAGTCCCGGAAGGACATCCTGCCTACCAGTCGAAAATGGATCGGGATAAAGACGGATATGCATGTGAACGGTAAGAAAAAGGCGGGGGAAAACGGTTCTGTTTCCCCTGCCTTTTCTCTGCTCGGAGCAAGAGGAGATTCAATCCATGCTTCTTCTTGCATTCTGTGCTTGAAGCCGTCAAAATGGCAGAAGAGAACGTACTAAAACAAGGCAGGCGGTTAGAATGAAAAAAAACGACAAGCAGAATCAGGATAATATCATTCCATTTCCCGGCCTGGAAAAGCGCCTGTATGAGAAAGGGCTCGAACTGATGGAAGTATCCGAGTTCGGTCAGGCAGCGGACATCCTGCGCCAGGCTGCTGCGCTTTTA
This sequence comes from Lederbergia sp. B243.17, assembly GCF_057657925.1. Lineage (NCBI taxonomy): Bacteria > Bacillati > Bacillota > Bacilli > Caryophanales > Bacillaceae > Lederbergia > Lederbergia sp. B243.17. Next base: position 121,437 of record NZ_JBWBKF010000097.1, on the reverse strand, counting down.
CCCTCTGACGCTCAGGTTGCCGTCGCTTATCTCGTCGCTCTATATGAATACCGGGACTATGAAGAAGCGAAAAATGTTGCGGAGAACCTCCTTCATGAAGGGATAGGGGATTATTACGACATTATCGATATATATTTGATGATCCTCATCCAATCCGGAGAGCATCAGCAGGTGATCCATACGATAGAAAGCCTGTTTGAAGAACGGGAAGTTCCTCCGGAAAAATATGAGCATCTGTCTTCTTTGCTGCAATTAAGCAAAAAAGTAGCGGAAAATGGCAGCAGGAAAGAGGAGGAGGATGGAGCGCTGCTCGAACTGGAGGGCCGGTCTGTCCACGAACAGGCACTGATCATCGGCAGCTTGACGGATCGGAACATCCGGCCTTATTTGAACGTACTTCTCCGTCTCCTCGCATCTGAGGACAGTCATCCTTTTATTCAGACGATTGCCTTGAATGTTCTGAGGGAGCATGGAATAGACAATAAAATCAGAGTAAAGAAGCTGGCTTACAGTGGTGAAATTGTACCGGCAGAACTTCCCGGCATTCCGGAAATGCCATCCCTGAAAGCTGTCCTGGCACGATTAAACTCGGCGCTGGCCGATGAAAACCCTGTTTTGCTGAACCAGCTTGGAAGCATGGCCGCCCGTCATTTCTTCCTCCTGTATCCTTTTGGGCCGGAAGAGGAGGAGGCACCTCTCTGGGCTGCCGCTTATCTTGCCATTGGGATGGAGCTATACGGAGAAGACTGGGACAAGGAGAAGCTCGCCGAGGAATATTCAGTTGAACCTGGGCAAATCCTTGCCATGATCGACCATTTAAACTCCCTGGAGCAAATTTCTTCGCCAATCGTATAGGTTCCCTTCTTGAAAGGATGGGAACCTATGTTATAATATAATGGTTATGCCGCACTTGGTATGAAACATTGGACGGGAAGTAACTTACATACTAAAATGGCTGAAACGCTAACTAGTAGATAAGGCAATGAATATATTTTTGGAGGTAAACATTTATGTCAGCAAAGTGGGAAAAGTTAGAAGGCAATCAAGGAGTTTTAACTGTAGAAGTAGGAGCGGACAAAGTCAAAGAAGGCCTTGACGCTGCATTCAAAAAAGTATCAAAGCAATTGAACATCCCTGGTTTCCGTAAAGGAAAAATTCCTCGTTCACTATTTGAACAGCGCTTTGGTGCAGAATCCCTATACCAAGACGCGTTGGATGTCATCCTTCCAGATGCATATGCAACTGCAGTGGAAGAAACAGGCATCAAGCCGGTTGACCGTCCGGAAATTGACATCGAGCAAATGGAAAAAGGCAAGGATCTAATTTTCAAGGCAACAGTAACAGTAATGCCTGAAGTAAAATTAGGGGATTACAAAGGCCTTGAAGTGGAAAAGATGGATGCTGAAGTATCCGATGAAGATGTAGAAGAAGAATTGAAGACACTTCAAGAGCGCCATGCTGAACTCGTTGTAAAAGAAGAAGGAGCTGCAGCTGAAGGCGACACAGTTGTCATCGACTTTGAAGGCTTTGTTGACGGAGAAGCATTCGAAGGCGGAAAATCCGAGAACTATTCCCTTGAGCTGGGATCCGGTTCATTCATCCCTGGGTTTGAAGAGCAAGTGGTTGGAATGGAATCAGGAGCAGAGAAAGATATCGAATTGACATTCCCTGAGGAATACCATGCAGCTGAGCTTGCAGGCAAGCCGGCAACTTTCAAAGTGAAATTGCACGAAATCAAAGCAAAAGAACTTCCAGAGCTTGACGATGAATTCGTGAAAGACGTTGATGAGGAAGCAGAAACTCTAGATCAACTAAAAGCTTCCATCAAAGAGCGCTTGACGACTGGAAGACAAAACGAATCCGAGCAGAAATACCGCGATGCGCTTGTTGAGAAAGCGACAGAAAATGCGGAAATCGATCTTCCTGAAGTGATGGTTGATGCAGAGGTTGACCGCATGCTTCAAGAATTCGAACAACGCCTGCAAATGCAAGGAATGAATCTTGAACTTTACTTCCAATTCTCCGGTCAGGATGAAGCAGCACTTCGCGGCCAAATGAAAGAGGATGCTGAGAAGCGTGTTCGCATGAACCTCACACTTGAAGCGATCGCTGATGCGGAAAATCTTGAGGCGTCTGAAGAAGATGTTGAAAAAGAACTGAATAACATGGCGGAAATGTACAACATGCCATTGGATGAAATCAAAAAAATCCTTGGCACAAACATGGATAACCTGAAGTCCGATTTGAGAGTGCAAAAAGCTGTTGAGTTCCTCGTGGAAAACAGCAAAGCCGGCAAATAATCCGGATCCATCTTTGACTGGGAATTGGGCGGCACACCAGCCGCCCGGCCCTTAAGTACAGACATATAAAATAGAACAAGGCACGGTTCAGCTCGTGCCTTGTTTTATAACATCCAAAACATACATACGATTCTGCAGAAAACATATCATAAAAGAAGAGTAAATTTGCTTTTTTCGGGAAACTCTGAAGTAATCCATAATTAAAACCGTTTTTATGGTTGAGAGGAATAAATTATGGTACAATGCAATACATAACTATTCCTCATCGGCAAAATAATGGTGGAAACCTGTTGTTTTGCAAGTCATCCAATCCTATGGATAGTTATTTTTAAGGGGTGAGAATATTGTTTAAGTTCAATGATGAAAAAGGACAGCTTAAATGTTCTTTTTGCGGCAAGACACAAGATCAGGTCCGTAAACTGGTCGCTGGTCCTGGTGTATATATATGTGACGAATGTATCGAACTCTGCACGGAAATCGTGGAGGAAGAGCTTGGTACAGAAGAAGAAGTCGAGTTCAAGGATATTCCGAAGCCACGGGAAATCCGCGAAATTCTTGGCGAATATGTAATTGGTCAGGAAAAGGCAAAGAAGTCGCTCGCTGTTGCTGTTTATAATCACTATAAGCGGATTAACTCGAACAGCAAAATTGACGATGTCGAACTGGCGAAAAGTAATATTTGCCTGATCGGGCCGACAGGAAGCGGGAAAACCCTCCTTGCCCAGACGCTCGCGCGTATTTTGAATGTGCCATTCGCAATTGCGGATGCTACTTCCCTGACAGAAGCCGGCTATGTCGGCGAGGACGTTGAAAATATTCTGCTCAAGCTGATCCAGGCAGCAGACTATGACGTCGAAAAAGCGGAGCGCGGCATTATCTATATCGATGAAATCGATAAAGTGGCCCGCAAATCTGAAAATCCGTCAATTACCCGCGATGTATCCGGAGAAGGTGTCCAGCAAGCATTGCTGAAAATTCTTGAAGGAACGGTTGCTAGCGTGCCGCCTCAAGGTGGGCGCAAGCATCCTCATCAGGAATTCATCCAAATCGATACAACGAACATTCTGTTCATCTGTGGCGGAGCGTTCGACGGCATCGATCAGATTATCAAGCGCCGTCTTGGCCAGAAAGTGATCGGTTTCGGCGGAGAGGTCAAGCAGGAGGAAGTCGATGAAAAAGGATTGCTGACGAAGGTAGTTCCTGAAGACTTGCTTAAATTCGGCTTGATTCCTGAATTCATCGGCCGTCTTCCGGTTATTGCCAGCCTTGAGCAGCTTGACGAAGATGCGCTGATCCAAATTCTGACACAGCCGAAAAACGCATTGGTCAAGCAGTACCAGAAGATGCTTGAACTTGACAGCGTCGAGCTTGAATTTGATGATGAAGCACTCCACGAGATCGCCAAAAAAGCGATTGAGCGAAAAACGGGTGCCCGCGGACTGCGTTCGATCATCGAATTGATCATGCTTGATGTGATGTATGATCTTCCATCCCGTGAAGATATCAAGAAATGCATCATCACGAAAGAGGCCGTTCTCGATGAACAGCCGCCAAAACTTATCCTTGAAGATGGCACGGTACTGAAAGGCACTGCCTGATTCCCATATGTATGACAGGGCTGTCCTGGAGCGGCAACAATCGCTCTTTCGGGACAGCCCTGTTTTTCGGTTCGGCCATTTGGTGATTCAAAGGCAAGGACGTTCGTTCAGCCGTAAAAGAACGGTTTATTCCGAATCGGTCCCGGAGATACTAATGCATATCTTGACAGGCGACGAGGAGGATTTTTCATGAACTGGACAGTGCTAGTCTTATTTGTTCAATTGTTCTTTGGAATCGTAATTGGCATGTATTTTTTCAATCTGCTGAAGAGCCAGCGGACACAGAAAGTGACAATTGATAGAGAGTCGAAGAAAGAGATGGAAGCACTGAGGAAAATGCGGGCAATCCGCCTGACCGAGCCTCTTGCGGAGAAGGTCCGGCCAGCCTCATTTTCTGATATTGCCGGCCAGGAAGACGGCATCAAGGCACTGAGGGCAGCGTTATGCGGCCCGAATCCGCAGCACGTGATCATATACGGCCCGCCTGGTGTCGGAAAGACCGCTGCCGCCCGTCTAGTCTTAGAGGAAGCGAAAAGAAACGCCAAATCTCCCTTCCGCAAAGATGCGATTTTCGTTGAGCTTGATGCGACCACCGCTCGTTTTGATGAAAGAGGGATTGCCGATCCGCTAATTGGATCTGTTCATGACCCAATTTATCAAGGGGCAGGTGCAATGGGCCAGGCAGGAATTCCCCAGCCGAAGCAAGGAGCGGTTTCCAATGCGCATGGTGGGGTATTGTTTATTGATGAAATTGGGGAATTGCATCCAATCCAGATGAATAAGTTATTGAAAGTGCTTGAAGACCGTAAAGTTTTTTTGGAAAGTGCGTATTATAGTGAGGAAAATACGCAAATCCCCGTCCATATCCATGAGATTTTCCAAAGAGGACTGCCGGCCGATTTCAGATTGGTAGGCGCTACAACGAGAACGCCGAATGAAATCCCCCCGGCCATTCGTTCCCGTTGTATGGAGGTGTTTTTCCGGGAGCTTGAACGGCATGAAATTGAGGCGGTTGCTAAAAATGCGGCGGATAAGGTGAAGCTTTCCATTGATGAAAGCGGGCTTGGCATCATCTCATCCTTTGCGCGGAATGGAAGGGAGGCGGTCAATATCGTACAAATTGCCGCTGGCCTTGCTATTACAGAAGACCGTCCGTTTATTCGCGATGAAGATCTAAATTGGATCATTGAATCAAGCCAGCTGACGCCAAGATGGGATCCGAAAATCTCTGCCAAGCCTGCAGTCGGCATTGTCAACGGTCTTGCCGTGACAGGTCCGAACACAGGCATGCTGCTTGAGCTGGAAGTGACCGTGATGCCTGCCCAAGAAAGAGGGAGCGTCATCATTACCGGCATAATAGAAGAAGAAAATATTAGCGGGCAGGGGAAATCGGTCAGGCGGAAGAGCATGGCGAAAGGGTCGATAGAAAATGTGATCACCGTCCTGCGCACGATGGGAGTTCCTGCCCACCAATATGATATCCATGTCAACTTCCCGGGAGGTGTGCCGATCGACGGGCCTTCTGCCGGAGTGACGATGGCAGCTGGCATTTACTCTGCCATCTATAAAATTCCCGTCAGTGCGAATATTGCCATGACAGGCGAAATCGGCATCCACGGGGACATTAAGCCTGTAGGGGGTGTCGCCGCCAAAGTAAGGGCGGCTGGTCTTGCAGGAGTAAAGACCGTTTTCATTCCGGCGGAAAACTGGCAGCCGGCTTTTGGCCAATGCCAGGATCTTGTCGTCGTTCCGGTTAAAAAACTGGAGGATGTCTTGTCCGCCGCCCTGGTAATGAACCATTCTTCGCAAGAAGGGGAAGCAGGAAAGAAGAGCGTATAGACCCCGCGTTTCCTGCCAGAAGGTTCGAAAAGCCTGTTTCTCGACATGCAGATGTACTTTAAGATAAAATTGTACAAAGACTCATGAAGGCCAGAATTTGCATGGGTAGTAATGTGGAGGTGTACGAATTGACGAAACAAACAGAGCCGTTGGTGCCTCTGCTGCCGCTAAGGGGAATGCTCGTATTCCCGACAATGGTTTTGCACCTGGATGTCGGAAGGGACCATTCGGTTCAGGCGCTTGAGCAGGCAATGCTTGCAGATCAGCTGATTTTTCTTACTTCCCAAAAGGATGTAGCGATAGATGAACCGGGCAAGGAAGATGTTTATCAAATGGGCACGCTGACAAAGGTCAAGCAGATGCTCAAATTGCCGAATGGCACGATCCGTGTGCTTGTAGAAGGACTGACCCGGGCGAAAATGCTCGAGTGGATCGATAATGAAACGTATATTTCGGCAAGCCTGGAACTTTATGAGGATGAAACGAAGAAGGACATCGAAGTGCAGGCGCTGATGCGGACAATGCTGGAGTACTTTGAACAATATATCAAGCTCTCTAAGAAAATATCCGCTGAAACATTTGCAACCGTTGCCGATATCGAAGAGCCCGGCAGGATGGCGGACATTATCGCATCCCATCTTCCGCTCAAGCTGCATGATAAGCAGGATATTCTGGAAACGATTGATGTTAAAGAACGCCTCGGTAAAGTGATCGAGACGATCCATAATGAAAAAGAAGTACTCAACCTGGAACGGAAAATCGGCCAGCGAGTAAAACAGTCAATGGAGCGAACACAAAAGGAATATTATTTGCGTGAGCAGATGAAAGCGATCCAGAAAGAACTGGGCGATAAAGAAGGCAAGACCGGCGAAGTGAGCGAGTTTGCAGAAAAAATCGAAAAGGCGGGCATGCCTGAGCATGTACAAAAATCCGCCCTTAAGGAATTGGACAGGTATGAAAAGATCCCTTCCACTTCTGCAGAAAGTGCCGTAATCCGTAATTATCTAGATTGGCTCGTGGCCTTGCCGTGGACAAAGGAAACGAAGGATGATCTGAACATCCACAAGGCGGAGAAGATTTTGGAACGCGATCATTACGGCTTGGAAAAAGTAAAGGAACGGGTTCTTGAATATTTGGCAGTCCAGCAGCTGACCAAATCGCTGCGCAGCCCGATTCTTTGCCTCGTCGGTCCTCCTGGTGTCGGTAAAACAAGCCTTGCCCGTTCAATCGCTGAATCGATGGGCCGGAATTTTGTCCGCATCTCGCTAGGCGGAGTCCGGGACGAATCGGAAATCCGTGGGCATCGCAGGACATACGTCGGCGCCATGCCTGGCCGGATCATCCAGGGGATGAAGCGGGCCGGCACGACCAATCCTGTATTCTTGCTTGATGAAATCGATAAAATGTCGAATGACTTCCGCGGAGATCCATCATCCGCAATGCTCGAAGTGCTGGATCCTGCACAGAACAGCACGTTCAGCGACCACTATATCGAAGAAACGTATGATCTGTCGAAAGTGATGTTTTTGGCGACGGCGAACGATCTCGCTTCCATTCCCGGCCCATTGCGGGACAGGATGGAAATCATCACCATACCGGGCTACACGGAACTGGAGAAGGTGAATATCGCCAAAAACCACCTGCTGCCGAAGCAGGTCGAGGAGCATGGATTGACGAAAAGCCAGCTACAATTCAAGGATGAGGCCCTCGTTATGCTCGTCCGCTATTACACGAGGGAAGCGGGTGTGCGGGAGCTGGAGCGCCAATTGGCCTCCATTTGCCGGAAGGCGGCGAAAATCATCGTTTCCGGCGAGAAGAAACGTGTCATTATTACTGAATCGTATTTGGAGGAGCTGCTTGGCAAAAAGAAGTATCATTATGGCCAGGCGGAGCTCGAAGATCAGGTCGGTGTGGCGACAGGGCTTGCTTATACGACCGTTGGCGGTGACACACTGCAAATTGAAGTTTCGCTTTCGCCAGGGAAAGGCAAGTTGATTTTGACCGGAAAGCTTGGAGACGTGATGAAGGAATCCGCACAGGCGGCTTTCAGCTATGTCCGCTCGAAGGCGGATGATCTGAAGCTGGATAAGGATTTCCATGAAAATTGCGATGTCCATATCCACGTTCCCGAAGGTGCTGTACCGAAGGACGGCCCGTCAGCGGGCATCACAATTGCGACGGCACTTGTGTCCGCTTTGACAGGAAGACCGATCAGGAAGGAAGTCGGCATGACTGGTGAAATTACGCTGCGCGGCCGCGTTTTGCCGATTGGCGGCCTGAAGGAGAAGTCGCTCAGTGCGCATCGTGCAGGGCTCCGGACAATTATCATGCCAAAAGGCAACGAGAAAGATATCGACGACATTCCAGAGAGTGTCCGGGAAGATTTAACCTTCGTTCCTGTATCGCATATGGACGAAGTATTGGAAACTGCATTGGCGGGTGGCAAAAATGAAAGTAAATAATGTTGAATTGATTATTAGCGGCGTTAGGCCGGAGCAATACCCTGAGAGCAGTCTGCCGGAATTTGCGTTGGCAGGCCGCTCCAATGTCGGAAAATCCTCTTTTATCAATAAAATGATCAATCGGAAGGCGATGGCCCGAACGTCCTCAAAGCCGGGGAAAACACAGACGCTCAATTTTTACAAAATTGAGGAGTCGCTGTTTTTCGTTGACGTTCCCGGTTACGGGTATGCCAAAGTATCGAAGAGCGAACGGGAAGCATGGGGCAGGATGATCGAGACGTATTTTGTCAGCAGGGAGCAGCTGTGCGCTGTCCTGCTGATCGTCGACCTGCGCCATCCGCCGACGAAGGACGATGTCATGATGTATGACTTTTTGAAGCATTATGAACTCCCGTGTCTTGTGGTGGCAACAAAAGCGGACAAGATTCCGCGCGGTAAATGGGAGAAGCATAAAAAGATCGCAAAGGAAACACTTGACCTTGAACCGGAAGATGAAATTATCGTTTTCTCCTCTGAGACAGGGGAAGGGAAAGATAATGTCTGGAATGCGCTAGGCAAGTGGATGAATGCCTGAAAATGGAAGATTAGCAGAATGGAAAAGAGGCAGCGGGCGACTGGGGGGAGATTCCCCTTTTCGCCCCTGCCTCTATTTTCCTTTTTTCATGATAAAGAAGATGCCGGCTCCAAGGAGGAGAAAGGGCAGGAGTTTTTCGGCGAGGGAGAGGTCATGGCCATGCTCAGCTGCCCAGGCTGCTCCCTTTTCGAAAAAAAGCAGAAGAACTGCAGAAGCGAAAAAAAGAATCCCGGGAAACAGGCCGGTTCCTGTTTTTACGTAGCTGAGCAAAAATCCGAGCCCGAGAACCAAAAGAAAAATACCTGCATGATCCGGCCAAACATCAAGCGCTGCTGCAATGTGGAAGTGCAGTCCCAAACCTGCAAGGATGACTCCCGGCAGGATGGCATTCCAGTCTTTTCCCCCATAAGCTTGGAAGAGAAAAGCCACTCCGGCTATGATCAGCAGCGACGGCCATGAGTATAACTGAGAGAACTGGGTAAAATACTGCTGAAGCAAAAAATAAGCCCCAAATCCGGCTAACATTACGCCGGCGAACAACGATTGTTTTTTCATCCATTCATCACCTAATCATCCGACCTTGTGTTTACACAATGAATTTGTTATGTTACATAAGGGAAAAAGTGTATTAGGGGGCAAGCAGCCTCCTCCTTAAGATAGTAACACAAAAAAGATGTTCTTTCGTTTTCTGTTCACAACTTTTTAGAATTCTTCTAATCTGGAGTGCTATAATAGAGGGAGTGCATTATTGATTTTTTGGAGGTGCTTTAGGCATCATGCATATAGTAGTTGTCGGATTAAATTACCAGACGGCATCGGTTGAGATGCGGGAGAAGCTCGCTTTTTCGGAAGCGGCACTGCCGGATGCGATGCAGTCATTGAAAAATAAAAAAAGCATATTGGAGAACATGATTGTTTCGACGTGCAATCGGACGGAAGTGTATGCAGTTGTCGACCAGCTTCATACCGGGCGATATTATATAAAAGAGTTTTTGTCCGAATGGTTTGGACTTCCGCAAGAGGAGTTTGCCGGCCATTTGTTCATACATGAAGAAAACCAGGCAGTAGAGCATCTGTTCAAAGTAGCGAGCGGCCTGAACTCCATGGTTCTTGGTGAGACGCAAATCCTTGGGCAGGTTCGCAGCAGCTTTCTGCTCGCACAGGAAAATGGCACAACCGGAACGGTATTCAATCATCTTGTTAAGCAGGCGATTGCTTTTGCGAAGAAGGCCCATTCAGAGACGGACATTGGCGCAAATGCCGTATCGGTCAGCTATGCTGCCGTCGAGCTTGCGAAAAAGGTGTTCGGAAGCCTGAAGGACAAGCATGTGCTCGTCATCGGCGCCGGGAAGATGGGACAGCTGGCGATCAAGAACTTGTACGGAAGCGGTGCGACCCGGGTGACGGTCATCAATCGGACCTTTGAAAAGGCGCAAACCCTCGCTGAGCAGTTTGACGGACAAGCGAAGTCGCTGCAGGAACTTCAGTGTGCGATTATGGAAGCGGACATCGTCATTTCTTCAACAGGGTCGGAAGGCTATGTCGTGACGAAAGAATCGCTCGCCTTCATCGAAAAAATGCGCCGGGGCAAGCCGCTTTTCATGGTGGATATTGCCGTGCCTCGTGATCTCGATCCTGCGCTATCCGAGCTCGAGAGTGTTTTCTTGTACGACATCGATGACCTGGAGGGAATCGTCGAAGCGAATCTCGCCGAGAGGGAAGTGGCGGCTGCCCGGATCATGAAGATGATCGCGGAGGAAATGGCTGCATTCCAAGAATGGCTGAACACGCTTGGTGTCGTGCCGGTCATTACGGCTCTCCGCGAAAAGGCCCTTTCCATCCAAGCGGAAACAATGGAGAGCATCGAAAGGAAAATGCCGGATCTGACAGCACGCGAGCGGAAAATCCTCAGCAAGCATACGAAGAGCATCATCAATCAGCTGCTGAAGGACCCGATCCTGCAGGTGAAGGAGTTTGCCGGCGATGCTGATGCGGAAGCGAAGATCGCCTTGTTCTCGCAAATATTTAACTTGGAGAAGGACGAAGACGAAGAGCAGGAACCCGTATTGGAAAAGGGTGCGAAGAAACATCGCCATCTCGCTCCTATCCATATGGCATCCTATCAGTCATAAGGTACCGCCATGGAAAATGTGATATTGGCAAGATTACCCGAAGCTGTCATTCCTATTTACGCGGTTTCAATCCTGCTGTACTTTATCGATTTCATCGAGCAGAACCGGAAGGCCAATCGCCTGGCCTTCCGGTTACTTGCGGTTGTTTGGATTTTACAGACTATTTTTCTTCTCGGATATATGTGGCAGACTGGGAGATTTCCGGTCCTGACCTTGTTCGAGGGGCTTTATTTTTATTCGTGGGTGCTGATCACCCTGTCGTTGGCGGTTCATAATCTCTTGAAGGTAGATTTCACCGTCTTTTTTATTAATCTATTGGGTTTTTGCTTGCTGGCGATTCATGCGTTCGCGCCGTTGCAGGGAACAGGTCCGCAGATGGGCGAACAGCTGATTTCCGAGCTGCTGATTATCCATATTACAATGGCGTTCCTGTCTTACGGGGCGTTCTCCTTGGCGGCTGTCGCCTCGATCCTCTACCTGATCCAATACAGGCTTTTGAAGGAGAAGAAATGGCAGACAAAAAGGGTATGGAGGCTCAGCGATTTAAGCAAGCTAGAGGCCGTTTCCCACGTATCGAATCTAGTTGGAGTGCCGATGCTGTTGCTGAGCCTGATACTTGGCTTGCGCTGGGCTTTCATTAAATTGCCCTCCTTCCATCTTTATGATCCGAAAATCATCGGCTCATTTGTTATTATACTTATATACGGCTTTATCATTTATCTACGGCTTAAGAAAGGGATATTCGGAAAAAGGCTGGCCGAATGGAATGCGCTCGCATTTCTGATCGTGCTGATCAATTTGTTTTTAACAAGCCGGTTATCTACTTTTCATATTTGGAATTAAATCATCGACTGGAGGCACGGGACATGAGAAAGATTGTAATTGGATCAAGGCGGAGCAAACTGGCACTTACGCAGACACACTGGGTGAAAGAACAGCTGGAAAAGCTCGGTGCGCCGTTTGAATTTGAAGTGAAGGAGATTGTCACGAAAGGGGATCGTATTCTGGATGTGACGCTCTCGAAGGTCGGCGGCAAGGGGCTGTTCGTCAAGGAAATTGAGCAAGCGATGTATGACGGGGAAATCGACATGGCCGTCCACAGCATGAAGGATATGCCGGCGGTATTGCCTGAGGGGCTTGTGATCGGCTGTGTACCGGAAAGGGAAGATCCGAGAGATGCGTTGATTTCAAAAAATCACCAGACACTTCGTGATCTTGCGCCGGGCTCGATTATCGGCACGAGCAGCCTGAGACGGAGTGCACAGATTCTTAAGGTGCGTCCGGACTTGGAAATCAAATGGATCAGGGGAAATATCGATACACGTCTTGAAAAGCTCGAGAACGAAGACTATGATGCAATCATTTTGGCTGCTGCCGGCTTGAGCCGGATGGGCTGGAAACGTGAGATTGTAACGGAGTTTCTCGATCCTGAAACATGCTTGCCGGCGATTGGCCAAGGGGCACTTGCGATCGAATGCCGAGGCGATGATGCGGAATTGCTTGAGCAGCTAAACAAGCTGAACAGTATCGCAACTGCCAAAGCGGTCGAAGCGGAGCGTGTTTTCCTTGCCAAGATGGAAGGCGGCTGTCAGGTGCCGATTGCCGGTTATGCGAAGCTCAGTGATCATGATGAAATTGAAATGACTGCTCTCGTAGCATCTCCGGACGGAAAAACGGTATACCAGGAAAGGGTGGCCGGCAAGGATCCTGTTCAGGTCGGCGGCAGAGCGGCTGAGATTCTGACGGAACGCGGCGCTAAGAAGTTGATCGACAGTGTGAAGGAAGAGCTCGGGCAATGACCGGGGGCAAGCGTCCGCTCAGGGGAAGGCATGTCTTGATTACGAGAGGCGGGGAGCAAGGTGAGAAGTTCTGTACGGATGTTGCGACTGCAGGCGGCATTCCGCATATGGTTCCGCTCATCGACTTCATCCCTCATCAAGACATCAATGCGCCGATTTTCATGCAGAGGCTTGACAGGTACGACTGGATCATTTTTACGAGCAAAAACGGCGTCCGCTATTTTTTCGAGGAAATTGAACCGATTAAGGACAGGTTCGAGCTTCTGAAAAGCAAAATGAAATTTGCAGCGGTCGGCGAGAAGACGAAGAAGGAACTGGAAAAGCGGTCGGTGCCTGCGCACTTTATCCCAGGCATCTATACCGCAGAGGATTTTGCAAAAGAGTTCTTTGAAAGAGGTCTTGAAGCGGAGAATGTACTGATCCCGAAAGGAAATCTTGCCAGCACGACAATTGCTGACAGTTTTCGGGCGAAGGGAAGATCTGCCGATGAATGGATCGTCTATGATACAATTTATCCGACGAAGGGTGAGGAGCAGCTTGTCCGCCTCCTGAAAGAGGACCAGCTGGATATCTGTGCCTTTACAAGTCCGTCAACCTTTCATCATTTCCAGCAGATTGTCGCAAAGCATCTCCTGTCCTCCCATGCAAAGAAGCTTGAGATAGCGGTCATCGGTACGGTGACAAAGCGGGCGGTGGAAGCAGAAGGATACCGAGTGCGGATCTGCCCGCGGAAATTTACGATTGATGCTATGTTTAATGAAATAAGCAGCTTTTACACCAAAGAATCAGAAGAAGGGAATGACCAGAATGACTGATTTGACATTTAAACGCCATAGAAGACTGAGACAAACACCGGCAATGAGAGCGATGGTCCGAGAGACCCATCTTCGTCCGGAAGATTTCATCTACCCGTTGTTTATCGTGGAAGGGGAAAATAAGCGCATTGAAATCCCGTCCATGCCAGGGGTATTTCAATTGTCTCTGGACAATCTGAAGGCGGAAATCAACGAGATCACAAGCCTTGGCATCCCTTCCGTCATCCTGTTCGGCGTTCCTGAAGAGAAGGACGATTGCGGCACAGGCGCGTTCCATGATCATGGCATCGTCCAGGAAGCAACACGAAAAATCAAGGAGCTGGCTCCTGAAGTACTCGTTGTTGCCGATACATGCCTATGTGAATATACCGATCATGGCCACTGCGGCATGGTGAAGGACGGCACGGTCTTAAATGACGAAAGCCTTGAACTGCTCGTGAAGACTGCAGTCAGCCAGGCGAAAGCGGGCGCTGATATTATCGCCCCATCCAATATGATGGACGGATTCGTCGCTGCGATCCGGAAGGGATTGGATGAGGCTGGATTTGAACACATTCCGGTTATGTCCTATGCGGTTAAATATTCGTCCGCGTTTTACGGACCGTTCCGCGACGCAGCTAACAGCACGCCGCAATTCGGAGACAGGAAGACGTACCAAATGGATCCGGCGAATCGGCTTGAGGCGCTGCGTGAAGCAGAATCGGATGTTGAAGAAGGAGCCGATTTCCTGATCGTTAAGCCTGCCCTCTCCTATCTTGATATCATTCGTGATGTAAAAAACAATTTTAATCTGCCGATGGTTGCTTACAATGTGAGCGGAGAATATTCGCTCGTCAAAGCGGCAGCCGCCAATGGCTGGGTCGATGAAAAAGCAGTGACAATGGAACTTTTGACAAGCATCAAGCGTGCAGGTGCCGATCTGATTATTACGTACCATGCAAAAGATGCAGCGAAATGGCTGAAAGAATCCTAAAGAGAGAAAGGACGGAAGCACATGCGTTCATATGAGAAATCCATCGCCGCTTTCAAAGAAGCGGTCACTCTGATGCCGGGCGGGGTGAATAGCCCGGTCCGCGCCTTCAAGTCGGTTGATTTGGATCCGATTTTCATGGAAAGAGGAAAAGGGTCGCGTATTTACGATATTGACGGCAATGAATATATTGACTATGTCCTCTCTTGGGGACCGCTCATCCTGGGCCATACGAATGAACAGGTTGTCGAAGCGATCAAAAAAGTCGCAGAAAGCGGCACGAGCTTCGGAGCGCCGACTCTAATTGAGAACAAGCTAGCAAAGCTTGTGCAGGAGCGAGTTCCATCCATAGAGATCATACGTATGGTTTCCTCGGGGACAGAAGCGACGATGAGTGCCCTCCGGCTTGCCCGGGGCTATACCGGCCGCAATAAAATCCTCAAATTTGAAGGCTGCTATCACGGTCACGGCGATTCGCTCCTGATCAAAGCTGGATCAGGTGTTGCGACACTCGGCCTGCCGGACAGCCCGGGCGTACCGAAAGACGTGGCGAGAAACACGATCACGGTCCAGTACAATGACCTTGAAGGCGTGCGCTATGCGTTTGAACAGTACGGTGAAGATATAGCCTGCATCATTGCCGAGCCGGTTGCAGGGAATATGGGCGTTGTGCCTCCGCTTCCTGGCTTCCTGGAAGGCCTTCGCGAAATTACCGAGCAATACGGCGCGCTTCTCATCTTTGATGAAGTGATGACGGGTTTCCGTGTCGGCTACAATTGCGCACAAGGATATTTTGGCGTCACTCCGGATCTGACATGTCTTGGAAAAGTAATCGGAGGCGGACTCCCTGTCGGTGCTTACGGCGGGAAGGCGGAAATCATGGAGAAAATCGCTCCGAGCGGACCGATCTACCAAGCCGGTACATTGTCAGGCAATCCGCTTGCCATGACAGCGGGGTATGAGACTCTGAGCCAGCTGACTCCAGAATCATACGAACAATTCATCAAGAAAGCGGACAGGCTGGAGGAAGGCGTAACAGCAGCAGCAGCGAAATATGGCATTCCAGTTGCCTTTAACCGTGCCGGATCCATGATCGGCTTCTTCTTCACTGATGAAAAGGTAATCAATTTTGAAAAAGCGAGCACGTCGGATCTGCGCCTGTTTGCAGCGTATTACAAGGAAATGGCCAATAATGGCGTATTCCTGCCGCCGTCCCAATTTGAAGGGCTCTTCTTGTCCACTGCCCATTCTGATGAAGATATCGAAATGACGATTGCCGCTGTTGAGAAGTCCTTTGCGGCTGTCTCTGCAACTAGGTAACTTTCATAGAAAAACAGCTTCAAG
Organism: Lederbergia sp. B243.17; assembly: GCF_057657925.1. Classification (NCBI taxonomy): domain Bacteria; kingdom Bacillati; phylum Bacillota; class Bacilli; order Caryophanales; family Bacillaceae; genus Lederbergia; species Lederbergia sp. B243.17. The sequence goes on along the minus strand of NZ_JBWBKF010000097.1, from coordinate 105,604 downwards.
ACCCTTTCCGCATCAAGACGGGAAGGGTCTTTTTTTTGTGAAAAAAGATGGCATTGGAAGCCGCCATGCAACTGGAATGAATTTCTCATAAATGCGCCGGCACCATCATACAATGAGTTGACCGATTATTTTGTAACGCTGATTTGAAAGGAGGAGTCAACTTGTCTGACCGCGAAGCATCACTTACATTTGCGCTGGAAGAGACTGTCTGGTTTCAAAAAGGACAGGAAGTGGATGAACTGATTTCCATCTCGCTGGATCCCCATATATCTATTTTAGAAGAAGAAGAGTATGTGATCTTGGACGGAACCCTTACACTTAACGGAGAGTACCGTCATCTGCCAGAAGCGGGGGAGCCGGAAGATCCTTTCGGCAGCCTGAGGAAGTATGTTCAATCCGTTGAGGCGAGGAGTGAGGAGGAGAGTGTCTTCTTCCATCAGTTCCCCGTCAATATTACGATCCCGAGAAGGAGGGTGCCGAATCCGGAAGAGTTGGTCATCGCCGTCCAATCGTTCGATTATGAACTGCCGCAAGGAAATCGGCTCACCATTGAAGCAGACTTGGACGTCTTCGGACTCGCAGCCGACTTTCCCGAAGTCCCTAATACATCAGTAGAAGAGGAAAGCCAAGAATCACTGGCTCTTCAATTGGAGGAGTCTTCTGAAGAGGAACGGGAAGAGATCTCAATAACCGGGATGGATACAAATGAGCATGTGGAGGAGTTTTCTGAGGTAGCTCTTGAATTTGTTGAAGAAGAAAGAATCCCGGTGGCAGACGTGGATGAGGAAGAAGATGATGAGGACGAAGAGGACGAAAGAGAAGAGCTTTCCTTAATTGAGGAAGAAGAGAACCCTGCGGCTGAAATTCACATGGAAGAGGAAGAAAGTATTGAAGTGATTGAAGCGGAGCCCGAGCTGTATGAACCGTTTTTTGCCGAAGCGAGGAAGACTCCAAGGGAAGAAGAGGACGTCCGGAAGGAGTTTAACAAACTTCAGCAGCTCATTCCTCAGCTTCCCGAGTTTGCGATGGAAGCACTGGCGGAATTGACGAGGGAGTTTGCCCAGAAGCAAGACGATCCGTCCCCGTCCTCATCTCATCCCTATGAAGCTGAGTCGTCAAGCCCGCTGTTTGAAGAGGAGTCGCAGGAGTCGTCTTCGAGCAGTCCAGAGCAGAAGGTGAAAAAGAAGAAGGATAAATATCAATCAATCTCTTTCGCCGACTTTTTTGCCCGAAAAGAAGAGGATGCCTCTGCGAAGCTGCGTTTGTGCCTCGTTCAAAGCGGGGACACGCTAGATCGGCTAGCGGACCGATACAACATTAGCCCGCAGCAGATTTTGCGTGCCAACCGGCTCGAACCGTCGGCGGATGTGCACGAAGGACAGGTTATTTATATACCGGCAAAAACGCAGCACCGAAAATAGGCGGGCTAAAAGCAGGTGATCGAAATGCCAGAGCGGGAGACGATAGAGAGGATCGCTCGACTGTATGGACTGCGCCCTGATTATAGCGAGCAATACGGCCGCGTCACTAAGCTTTATACGAATAAAGGCCATTTTGCCTTGAAGAGGATGAGGGCAGCAAGTGGATTGGACTTTCTCGGCCGTATCCAGGAGCTTTTTCAGCGGGGATACAACCGGATTGTCCCGATTTATCCGGCGTTGGACGGGAGATATGCAATACTGGATGGCAGCTCATTGTACTATCTGATGCCCTGGCTTTCCGAAGGTGAGAAGGAAGGAAGAGCTTCAAGGCAGGCTGAGCTGTTGCGGGAACTGGCAAGAATGCATGCTTTGTCGGTCCGCGAAGTGGAGGTAAGCCAAGAGGAAAGGGAAGAACATTACGAGAGAACATCCGCACGTTGGGAGAAGGAAGAGGAACTGCTGGAAACATTCGTCGTGCAATGCGAGCAAAAGGTGTATCTTTCTCCGTTTGAGCTGCAATTTTGCCTTTCCTACCATGAAATTACGCTTGCCCAGGAGTATGCCCGGAACAAGTTTAAACAATGGCATGAGACGGCAAAAGACGGAAAAACCGCCAGGAGCGTATTGATCCATGGTAAAGTTTCAGCGGACCATTTCCTATACAATGAGGATGGAAACGGTTATTTCTCTAATTTCGAGAGAGCGGCGCATGCGTCCCCGCAACATGATCTGCTTCTCTATCTGTCCCGAAAGCTGCATGATTATCCGCACAGGCATGATGATGCGGTCGATTCGCTGCTCCTTTACTTTCGTCATTTCCCTTTCAAAGAGGATGAAAAAAACTTGTTCCTCAGTTATCTCGCCTATCCCGTCCATATGTTTCGTGAAGTGGAAAGGTCGATGGGCGGAACTGCTGGACGGGATGAACGAAAAGCAGTCAGATCTCTGCAGCGGGCGTACTGGGCGATGAAAAACACCGAATATGTCGTGACAAGGCTGGATGAGCATTTCCGGGCTGAAAAAGCGGCAACTGAAAATCCCCCTTCCGGATGACGGAACGGGGATTTTCATATCCATTCATAATGGAAGCCAAGGGCAATGGCAATGAACAGGACAAGCAGCAGGATGTCGATCGTTGTCGGAAAAAGGATGGTGCGGATGCCTTGAAAGATAGCAAACGGAATGATGAGCTGGCGGCAGATCGCTTTTGCATTCCGGGCAGTTTGTTGAAAACGGTATTTATTCCATTTGTTTTTCACGTACAGCCACCTCCGGAACTTGATCTGTTTTAGCGTATGCAGGCATCGCGCTACGGGTGCCTGCCCGTTTTTTCGCAAAGATATTGACTTTTGCCTTCGTTTTTCGATAATATGGGAAGGAACAGAATGATTGTCAAACTGCAGAGACCGGGAAGAGTACACAGGCCCCCTGCTTTCCAGAAAGGGAAATCAAAGCTGAGAGATTTCCCAGGCAGACCGTGTGGAAGGTCATCCCGATAGCAGCTTCCGTGAACTATGAGTAGCGGGAGCCGGCGAAGAGCCGTTATTAGATCAAGTGCCGGGAAGCTGGGTGTATTCAGCTTTTCCGTGAAAAAAGGTGGTACCGCGAATTCGCTCCCTTCGTCCTTTTGACGATGGGGGTTTTTTGCATTTATTCAACAATACTTGCCGGAGGGTGATCAATATGGAGCAAAATGAAATTTCCATGCCGACGAAATATGAGCCGCAGCGGATTGAAAAAGGACGATATGACTGGTGGCTGAAAGGAAAGTTTTTTGAAGCGGAAAACAATCCCGAAAAGGAACCGTATACGATAGTCATTCCCCCGCCGAACGTAACGGGACGCCTGCATCTCGGTCATTCATGGGATACGACGCTTCAGGATATTTTAACTAGAATGAAGAGGATGCAGGGCTATGATGTCCTCTGGCTCCCAGGAATGGACCATGCCGGCATCGCAACCCAGGCGAAGGTTGAGGAAAAGCTGCGGAATGAAGGGATTTCCCGCTATGACCTGGGCAGGGAGAAATTTGTCGAAGAGACGTGGAAATGGAAAGAGGAGTACGCGGATTTCATTCGCAGCCAATGGGCGAAACTCGGCCTCGGCCTCGACTATTCCCGTGAACGTTTCACGCTTGATGAAGGATTATCGAAAGCGGTCAGGGAAGTGTTCGTCAAGCTGTATGAAAAAGACCTGATCTACCGAGGTGAATACATCATCAACTGGGACCCGCAGACAAAGACGGCGCTATCTGACATTGAGGTTATTTACAAAGACGTGCAAGGGGCATTCTATCATATGCATTACCCGCTGGCAGACGGTTCGGGTGCGATTGAAGTAGCAACAACCCGTCCGGAAACGATGCTCGGAGATACCGGTGTCGCGGTCCATCCGGAAGATGAGCGCTATAAGCATCTGATCGGCAAGACGGTCATCCTCCCGATCGTCGGCAGGGAAATTCCGATTGTCGCAGACGATTATGTTGATATGGAATTCGGCTCTGGTGCGGTGAAAATCACGCCGGCCCATGACCCGAACGACTTTGAGATCGGAAATCGCCACAATCTTGAGCGAATTCTCGTCATGAGCGAAGATGGTTCGATGAACGAAAATGCCGGCAAATATTACGGCATGGACCGGTTCGACTGCCGCAAGCAAATCGTCAAGGATCTTCAGGATGAAGGCATACTTTTCAAAATTGAGGAGCACCTCCATTCTGTCGGACACTCGGAACGGAGCGGTGCAGTTGTTGAACCGTATCTTTCGACACAGTGGTTTGTGAAAATGCAGCCGCTCGCTGATAAGGCGGTCGAATTGCAAAAAGGAGAAGATAAAGTCAACTTCGTTCCGGACCGTTTTGAAAAGACGTATCTCCATTGGATGGAAAACATCCGTGACTGGTGCATTTCACGCCAGCTTTGGTGGGGCCACCGGATTCCTGCCTGGTATCATAAGGAGACAGGCGAACTGTACGTTGGAGTGGAAGCTCCTGAAGACGAAGAAAATTGGGAGCAGGACAATGACGTGCTGGACACTTGGTTCAGCTCGGCACTCTGGCCTTTTTCCACAATGGGCTGGCCAGATACGGATGCGGAGGACTTCAAACGCTTCTATCCGACCAATGTTCTCGTGACCGGCTATGACATCATCTTCTTTTGGGTTTCGCGGATGATTTTCCAGGCACTTGAGTTCACCGGTGAAAAGCCGTTCTCCGACGTCCTGATCCACGGCCTGATTCGTGATGCGGAAGGACGGAAAATGAGCAAATCTCTTGGAAACGGAATCGATCCGATGGATGTCATCGACAAGTATGGGGCCGATTCCCTCCGTTACTTCCTTGCAACGGGCAGCTCTCCTGGCCAAGATTTGCGCTTCAGTATGGAGAAGATCGAATCGGTTTGGAACTTTGCCAATAAAATTTGGAATGCTTCCCGTTTTGCCCTTATGAATATGGATGGCCTGAAATATGAGGAAATCGACTTGAGCGGTGAGATGTCCGTCGCCGACAAATGGATTTTGACTCGCCTGAACGACACGATTGAAACGGTGACAAAGCTCGCCGATAAATATGAGTTCGGAGAAGTCGGCCGTGCCCTTTATAACTTCATTTGGGATGAGTTATGCGACTGGTACATTGAAATGGCGAAGCTGCCACTGTACGGTGAAGACGAGGCCGCAAAGAAAACGACCCGTTCTGTCCTTGCTTATGTGCTTGACCGGACGATGAGACTTTTGCACCCGTTCATGCCATTTATTACCGAGGAAATATGGCAGAACCTGCCGCATAACGGAGAATCGATCACGGTTGCAGCATGGCCGGAGAATGATGAGAATCTGACTGACCGCCAGGCGGAAAGCGAGATGAAGCTCCTTGTCGACATCATCCACTCTGTCCGCAACATCCGGGCCGAAGTGAACACGCCGATGAGCAAGAAGATCAATCTGCAGATCAAGGCGAAAGACGAGAAAATCTTGGCAATCCTGAAAAAGAATGAGCAGTACTTGCTGAGATTCTGCAATCCGGAACAATTGGAGATCGCCATTGACCTGAAAGCGCCGGAAAAAGCGATGACGGCTGTTGTAACAGGAGCCGAACTATTCCTTCCACTTGCCGGTTTAATCAACATGGATGAGGAAATCGCCCGCCTTGAAAAAGAATGGGAGAAGTGGAACAAAGAAGTCGAGCGTGTCCAGAAAAAACTCGCCAATGAAAAATTCATCGCCAAAGCTCCAGAAGCTGTGGTCGAAGAAGAACGCGGCAAAGAAAAAGATTACCTGGAAAAACGCGAGGCTGTAGAACAGCGAATCAAAGAATTTAAATCGTAACACCAATAGCGGAAGGCGCCGTTCAGGGGCGACAAGCGCTGGAGGAAGCGGGCAGGTGGATGCATTCCAATCCACCAGTCCGCTTTCGAAGCGACCTCGAGCCCTTGGCGCCTGAAGCTGGACGAACCAATAGCGGAAGGCGCCGTTTAGGGGCGGCAAGCGCTGGAGGAAGTTACTTTGAATATTATGAAACTGAAGCGGATCCTGCGGGATTCGCTTCAGTTTTAGGAATGAGGTGCTTTATGTTTACGAATTACGACGAAGCGCTCGATTGGATCCATTCCCGCCTAAGGCTTGGCATTAAGCCCGGATTAAAGCGGATGGAATGGATGATGGACAAGCTCGGGCATCCTGAAAATAAGCTGAACGTTCTCCACGTCGGAGGAACGAACGGGAAAGGATCGACCGTTGCCCATCTCCGTTCGATGCTGAATGCGGCAGGAAAGAGTGCGGGAACTTTCACGTCACCTTATATAGAGCAGTTCAATGAACGGATTTCGGTTGACGGCAAGCCGATATCGGATGAGGAAATCACCATGCTCGCAGGGAAGATCAAGCCACTGGCCGACGAGCTGGAGCAAACAGAGCTCGGATCTCCGACTGAATTCGAAGTGATTACGGCAATGGCTCTCGTCTATTTCGCTTTTCACCGGCCAGTTGATTTTGCAATCATTGAAGTAGGACTCGGCGGAATGTACGATTCGACAAATGTCGTCCATCCTATTCTTGCCTTCATTACAAATATCGGGATGGATCACATGCAGATTCTCGGCAATACGATCGAGGAGATTGCTGTCCAGAAAGCCGGCATCATTAAAAAGGGCGTTCCACTGTTTACGGCCGCTGAAAAAGAAGAAGCACTCAATATTTTCGAACAGACAGCAGCCGGGCAAAAAGCACCGGTCTTCAGGCTTGGGAACGAGTTTACGGCAACTGGGGCAGAGTCTGTTCCGCAAGGAGAAAGATTTACCTTTACGTTCAATGGGGACGAGCCGATGAAACTTGAGACTTCCATGCTCGGAAGACATCAGGTGAAGAACGCAGCACTCGCTGTTGCGGGAATCATTTATTTGCGTAAAATAGGAAAATTACTGATTACGAATGAGGAAATGATGCATGGCCTGCGAAATACATATTGGCCGGGAAGAATGGAAGTGCTGCATGAGCATCCGGATATCCTCCTCGATGGGGCACATAACCCGGAAGGCCTCCGGGCATTCAAGGAAGCAATTGGCGGGAGATACAATGGCCGGAAGATCAAGCTTGTATTCGCTGCTTTGCAAGACAAGGACTTGACGGAAATGTTTAAGGTTCTGGCGGATATCCCAGCGGAACTATACTTGACGTCATTCGATTTTCCGAGAGCCGCAGATGCGCAAACGCTGAAAAATACGGGAGGGCTTGATGCCGAGACGGACGATGACTGGATGAGGCTCTTGGGAGAATTGACCTCAGGACTTGAGCAGGATGAGGTGCTTGCTGTTACCGGATCGTTATATTTCATCGCTCTTGCCAAGCCGTTCTTGAAGAAGCAGCTTATTATACTGGAAGAATAACTTTTCCAAATATTAGTGACAATCTCTGTTTTCTCTGCTAAAATAAATGGAAAATGAGACCAATAGACTAGAAAACGAGGGGGAGTAGGGAATGAGTAAGCAAAAACTCATAATTATTTGGGTCATTTGGCTCATTGTTTTTCCAGCGGGTTTCTGGCTTTCCCTTAAAATTTCTCCTCCTGTCAATATGAGCTTCTGGGACGTGTTCGCTTTTACAGTGATGGCATGTGTCATCGCTTGTATTCCGATTGTCATCAATAATACGACCATTTTCTTGAGCCATTGGGTATCACTTGCTGCTTTCCTCTCTTACGGGCTTTTCTTTGAAGTCGCCATCATCCAGCTGGCGACGGTGTCCGTCTTGATTACCATCAAACTGCCGAGACAGGAGTTTTACCGGTTTTTCATCAATTCATCGATGATGATGCTGACATCGCTGGCAGCTGGGATCGGTTTCTTTCTGGCGGGAGGTGAGGTCGGCTCTCTTTCGCTTGAGAAGTTGATTATCCCTGTGCTTGTCTATCAGTTTTTCTCTTTTGTAACAAACCAGCTCGTTCTTTACGCTGTCGATCGGTTTTTGAAACGCCCAGTCAACATCTTCGGACAAGATTTCATATGGGAAGCGCTGCTCCTTCTCGTCGTTTTCCCGTTGGGACTCGTCCTCTATTTCCTCAATGAGTATATGGGAATCGTTTCGGTAATACTCCTCGGTGTACCATTCCTGACATTCGTGCTCATTCTTAGGCTCTACAATTCTTCGGAGAAGGTGAACAACAGTCTGCAGAAAGCAGCGGAAATCGGGCATGAACTGACCGAAAGGCTCGATATCGATGAAGTGCTGGACCTGTTTATTCAGAAAATTTCCCAAACCCTTCCTGTTGACTATGCCGCTATCCTGGATGTGCAGAAAGATAAGCTTATGATGCTCAGGCAAATGGATAAGAAGGATGGAAAAGTATACGATTATGAACCTGTCAAAAAGGGAGAGGGGCTGAGCGGGGTCGTCTGGGAAACCGGAAAGGGCGTCATCTTCAGCCAAAGGAAAGAATGGGTGAAAGAAGCAGTCTGGGATGCTCCAATTGAGGCGGAAAGCGTTATGTGTGTGCCGATTTTCCGCAGTCAGAAGGTGGAGGGGGTACTTCTGCTCGCTTCCTCCAAGAAAAGGGCATATGAAAAATTCCAGTTGATGATCGTCGACATCCTCTGTTCCTACTTTTCCGTCGCCCTCATGAATGCCCGCCACTATGAGGAAAAGAAGAAAGAGAGTGAAATTTGTGCGCTCACGAAAGTATACAACTATCGCTATTTCGATAAGCTGGTCAGCGAACAATTCGGCATGATTGAAGCGGGTGTAATTGACAGTATCTCCTTGGTTATGCTTGACATCGATCACTTTAAGCGAGTCAACGACACATACGGCCACCAGGCGGGGAATGAAATCCTTATAAAGCTTGCCAACAGGCTTAAGGACAAAATTAACGGCCAGGGAACGCTCGCTCGCTATGGAGGCGAAGAGTTTGTCATTCTGCTGCCGGGGATTGAGAAAGAGCTTGCCTACCAGCTTGCTGAATCGATTAGGCGGACAATTGTTGATACGCCGTTCGTCGTCCAGAATGAATTGGATCCGGAGCAGTCGCTTGCAGAAGTGCAGATTACCGTAAGCATCGGTGTCTCCTCGACTCCTGATGATGCAGATGACCCGATGTCGCTTGTCCGCCATGCAGATCGTGCACTCTATATCGGCGCGAAGCGGGCCGGCAGGAACCGTGTCGCCACATATGTGAAATGAGAAAAAATAAGAGTACAGGCAAGGGGTCGGCAGAAGTGCCGGCCCCTTTATTAAAATAATCCGAGCTTCTTTCGGCACATTCTTTCAAACTTCGATAGAATATTATACAATATGGTAGAATTAGAGCATTTTAGAATCAGTCCAAATTTACCAGGAGGGAGGAACATTGTTGACTCCGATCATAATGGCTTTTCTTGGATTTTTATTGATCATACCCATTCTCTATTTTTTACCGTTGGGGATGCAGTTGAAGGGAAAGCTGTCCCTCGCTCTGACGGCCCTCGTTCTGGTACTTATTTATACGGCCGGCCATGAAGTGATGTCTCTATGGCGAATCGCCCTTATCATGTTGCTTCTTGCCGCACTTGTGCTATATTTCTTGGGTAAAAAGGCGGATCATTGGTTTGCGGCGGCTGAAGGAAACAGCGGGAATTCGACCTTCCAAGAAGAGGGTCCGGCAATGGAATCGGATCCGCAGCCTGCCGTTTCAGAGGCTGAACAACCGATTGAAGCCGATGAGGAATCGTACATAGAAGAGGACATTTTTATGGAGGAAGAGGAAACGGAGCAGCAAGAACAAATGGAAGAGACAGAAACAGACTCTCTTGAAAACCTTTTACTTTGGGAGGATGAAATCCTTTTGAGCGATGCACCGGAAAGATCTCCCTCTGAAGAACCGCCTGCTGTTTCTGATGTTTTGTCCGGGAACGCTGCGTTGGAAGAGCTTACCGGGTATGAACTAGAGTTACTTGACCGGAATATTGACGGGGCCCTGGGTGTTGAGGAAGAAGAACTGCCGCCGGCTGCAGAAGAAATTGCCGTTTCCTCTCCATTTGAGGCTGATGAAGATTTTGAACCTCCTTTCGATTTTGATGTGGAGGAAGAGGAGTATCTTGCTGTTCTGGAAGAGAATGATTTTACCGCAATTGAAAGAGAGCGAACGGAAGAACCGGCTGTAGACGATGAAGAAGAATTAGGTCTTTATCTAACAGAGCTGGAAAGAGAAGAATTCAGTGCAGCCCTAAATCAGGAAACCGGACTTTTTGAGGAAGAAGAGTCCTTAAAAGAAGCAGACCTTCCTGAAGAAGCGGAGCTTTTTGAACCGGTTATTGAAGAGGAAAATGAACTGGAACTTATAGAAGAAATAGACGAGGATAAGGAAGAAACAGTAGCAGAGTATGTTGTTCAGGATGAGGAAGAGCAAGTACAGAGTGTGCTCCCGGCAGAAAATCCTGACGATGAAGAGCCGGCGGAAGTAGCGCAGAAAGAATCAGGAAACGCTTCAGAGCTGCTGCGCAAAGAACTGTTTGCCACCATTTTGGAGGAACTCGAATTGCTGAAGGCTGCCTTCCCGCCGTTAGGCTATGAAGCAGAGGTCAAACAATATTTGCTGGCCGAACTCCCAGATGATGAATACTACGCATTGGCCCGCCTTCTGCTCGAGCATTTTATGGAGACGAAGCAATTCGATAAAGCCGAGGAATTGCTTGACGGACTGGAACCCCGGTTCTCCCGCTATCCGCTGCTTGAAGCTGAGATGCAGTTTGCCAGAACACTGGCGAAGAAATGAACGGACGATATTACAGGAGTAGGTGTTGAAAACTATGAAGAAAAGTACAGAAATCATTGATCTGCCGATCATTTCCATTGAGGACGGCAAGGAAATCGGCAAGGTCAAAACACTCGTTATTAACCCAGATAAAGGATCGGTCGACTTTTTAACGATTGATCAGGAAGAATGGCAGACAAGCCTGAAGGCGATTCCTTTTAAACGGATCATTGGCATCGGCGCTTTTGCCGTCACGATCGAAAATGAGAATGCAATTATCGATTTGAATGAAATTCCGATCGCCCATCAGCTTGTCAACAAGAAAATCCGTATCAGCGACACGCGGGTGATGACGAGACAGGGGGAACTGATCGGCGAAGCAGGCGAATATGTCATCAATCCGGAGTCTGGTCAGATCATCGGCATCCAATTGACCGCAGGAGGAAGCACTCGCTATGTAAAGGCAGATTTTATCGTTACTTACGGTAGGGACATCATCATTGTAAGGGAGGATGTTCAATTAGGGTATGTGGAAACTGCCGAAGCGCTTGGGGAGCAACTTCAGGAGCAAGACGGAAACGAAGAAGTGATGGCATTGAAATCGAAACAGGCGGATCTGCTAATCGGCAAAAGGGTGTTAAAAAATATTTTGTCCTCCGATGGCAGCCTCATTATTGCAGAAGGGAGCATACTGGATGAGGAAATGATCAGTGTGGTCCAAGACGCAGGCCCGGCTTTGTTTGTGGAACTATCGATGAATGTCGGTGAATGAGAAGATGGCAGGAGGCGCCTGACTTGAATACAAAACGTTTGCTGAATATGTCGGCGATGCTTGTTCTTATTACCGCATTTTTAATGGCTTTTACACAGGGCGGGGTTTTAGCTGTCCAAAAGTATTTTCAGCCGAAAAACGAATTTGCCGGCGGCACGTCGATCGGCGGCATTGATGTAGCTGGTAAAACGAAGAATGAGGCCCAGCAGCAGCTGCTGAAAGCAGTGGAGGAATGGCAGGGCAGATCGGAGCTTGATGTTCGACTAGCAGAAGACAATCAGGTTGCGGATTTAGGGGCCATATCCTTTGCAATTGCAAAAAGCGTGGAAAGGGCGGAAACGGGGAAAAGCAATCCGATTGTTATTGAACTGCCTGAGAGTGAGGCGGAAGAAATGATTTTCTCCCTTTATCCGGGTGTTGATCCGTCAGCCTTTGATCTATCCGGTCTGAGGGGTGTCATTATTGAAAAATCCGGCCATTTGGACAAGCCTTTACAGGATACAATCTATCTCAATCAATTCTTTTTGGATAAGAACGGGGAAGAGACAGTTGCCGAAGTAGTTGCAAATGGCGTGGATATCACTCCTGGCGTTGCATCGCTTGCTGGCGCAATGAGCGATGTCCCGATTGAAGGGAAGTCGACTTTTTCCCTGCTCGAATTTTCAGCGGAACTTGGTATGGATGAGCTGGATAGCGAAGATGCGAGCGTGGTTGCTTCCTTGTTGTATGAACTTCTGTTCCAGACCAACTTCACAATCATGGAGCGGAATCAGAGCAGTGAACTTCCGGATTATGCCCAGCTCGGGCTTGAAGCAAAGGTTGACGGCAGGGCAAATCTTGATTTCATTTTTGCCAATCCGAACGAAGAGGCGTACCTGCTTTCCGTCACGGAAGAAGACGGAGGCCTGCGCGCTGTATTGACCGGCAACCCTTTTGTTTATGGCTATGAGCTGTCTTTGCAGAAAGGAAAAAGCTTCTCGCCGAAAACGATCCAGCAGTACAACCCTTCCCTTGCAAAAGGCCAAACAAGGATCACGGAGCAAGGAAAAGACGGGCTTCTGGTTACTGCCGTCCGGATGAAGAAGAATCATGATGGAGAAGTGCTTGATGAAGAAAAAATCGCCGAAGACTTTTACCCGCCAATCCACCGCGTCGTTATGCGCAGCTTGATTGTAAAAGAAAGTGAAGCAGCGATCGAGGAAGAGAATGTCATTGACGGTGAAGAACTTCTCAGCGATGAGCGGAACCCGGACTCTTCCGAAGATAAAGGCGGTTCTGGTGATGCGGCTGATGCAGGCAAGAAGGACAAGGAAAACAGCGGGACCACTCCTGAAAAAACCAGTGGCGGAACAGCCAATGGGAAAGAGGTTAACACGGAAAGCGGAGGCGGGCAGGGGAACTCCGCTTCCGGAAAGGGTCAGGCAGGCGGGCAGGATAAGAGTGACACAGCCGTCCCAGGCCAAGTATGGACCGATCCAGGCGATGTGAAGAAATAAGGGAAGCGGGTGGCGGAGATGACAAAGACGAGAAAGCGGCTTGGGGATTTATTGGTGGAAGCTGGTTTGCTGACAGAGGAACAGCTGCAGACAGCGCTGAAGGAAAAAAGGCCGACCCAGAAACTGGGGGATGTACTGCTCCAGAGAGGCTATATTACCGAGCAGCAGCTGATTGAAGTGCTGGAATTCCAGCTGGGGATTCCGCATGTCACCCTTTACCGCTATCCGTTTGACACCAAACTGTTTTCGCTCATTTCAAAAGAGGCCGCAAAGCGGAACTTGATTATCCCAATGAAAAAAGATGGGGACACATTATTCGTGGCAATGGCTGACCCGATGGACTATTACACAATCGAAGATCTTCGACTTTCGACAGGTTTCCGGATTGAGCCGGCCATTGCGACGAAGGATGACATACTGCGTTCGATCAATAAATATTACGATCTGGATGACCAATTTGATGTGCTTGCTCTTGATGCAGGAGCTCCTGAGCTTGTTGAGGAGGAACGCATCACCGATCAGGATTCGCCTGTCGTAAAACTGGTCAATCAGCTGATCAGCAATGCGATCGCGATGCGGGCGAGCGATATACATATCGATCCACAAGAGACGAAGGTCGTTGTCCGCTACCGGATCGACGGAGTGCTGAGGACGGAACGGACGTTGCCGAAAGGGATGCAAAGTGTCCTGCTTGCCAGAATTAAAATCATGGCAAACCTCGATATTACAGAACACCGGATTCCTCAGGACGGCCGGATCAAGACGACGATCGAATTCCGCCATGTTGATCTTCGTGTTTCGACTCTGCCGACTGTGTTTGGCGAAAAAGTCGTCCTGCGGATTCTCGATCTCAGCAGTTCGCTGAATGACCTGAATCAGCTCGGCTTCAATAACCTCAACTTGAAACGGTTCAAAGAAATGATTGAGCGGCCCATCGGTATCGTCCTGATTACAGGGCCGACGGGTTCGGGAAAATCCTCGACACTCTATGCGGCACTTAACAAGCTGAATAGCGAGGAAGTGAACATTATCACGGTTGAGGATCCGGTTGAGTACCAGCTTGAAGGGGTCAATCAGATTCAGATCAACCCGAATGTCGGATTGACGTTCGCGGCTGGGCTTCGATCGATTTTGCGTCAGGATCCGAATATTATCATGGTCGGAGAAATCCGCGACAAGGAGACAGTGGAAATTGCAATCCGGGCTTCACTTACCGGGCACCTTGTCCTTTCCACCATCCATACGAACGATTCGCTGAGTACGATCACAAGGCTGCTCGATATGGGAGTCGAACCGTTCCTTGTAGCCTCGTCGCTCACCGGCATTGTCGCCCAGCGGCTCGTCAGGAGAGTTTGCCGCGATTGTGCGGCGGAAGAGGCGCCGACACAGCGCGAGGTCGAGATTTTTGCCAAACGCGGAATGAAAGTCGACCGGATTGTCCGGGGGCGCGGCTGTGCGTCATGCAATATGACCGGGTACAAAGGGCGGATCGCCATCCATGAAGTGTTGACCATCAACGATGAGATCCGGAAAGTGATCATGAACAACGAACCTTTTTCCAAGCTTCGTGAACTTGCGTATAAAAACAAAACAATCTTCTTGATCGACGACGGCCTGCTCAAAGTGAAGCAGGGCATCACCACAACGGAAGAAGTACTGCGCGTGGCAATTGCAGAGTAGGTGAAAAGATGAAAACAAAAATTGAACGATTATTGCGGGCAGCGTTCGAACTTGGCGCCTCTGATCTCCATCTGACCGTCGGGGTGCCGCCGATCATGCGGATTGACGGCCTACTGAAACGTTACGGAAAAGAGCCGCTTCTGCCGGAGGACACGGAAGGGATGGCAAGTTCGCTCGTATCCGAAGTTTTATGGGAGCAATTCAAAGACAAGGGGGAGCTCGACTTTTCCTATGGGATCCCAGGTGTTTCCCGTTTTAGGATCAATGCCTATTTTCAGCGCTCATGCGTCTCACTTGCCGTCCGGATTATTCCGACGTCCATCCCGACACTTGATGATCTCCATCATCCGGCCGTGCTGCGAAAAATCTCCGAACGGCCGCAAGGGCTTGTGCTTGTCACCGGTCCGACCGGAAGCGGAAAATCGACGACACTGGCGGCGATGATCGACTATATGAACCGGACGATGAGTAAGCATATTATCACACTCGAGGACCCGATCGAATATTTGCACCGGCACGGCAAATCGATCATCGATCAGCGTGAGGTCGGGTTTGATACGCAGACCTTCGCCAACGGTCTCCGTAGCGCCTTGCGCCAAGATCCGGATGTCATCCTCGTCGGAGAGATGCGCGACCTTGAGACAATTCAAACAGCAATCACGGCTGCGGAAACCGGGCATCTTGTATTGGCTACTCTCCATACATCGAGCGCACCGTCGACGATTGACCGGATCATCGACGTCTTTCCGCCGGCTCAGCAGCCGCAAGTGCGGATTCAGCTTGCTTCTGTGCTGTCGGCAGTCGTCTCCCAGCGGCTTTTCCCGACGAACGAAGGAAAGGGCCGCCGGGCGGCATTAGAAATCTTGATTAACACGCCGGCAGTCGCCAATCTGATCCGGAGCGAAAAAGTCCATCAGATCCCGAACATCCTGCAAACATCGCGGGCAGAAGGAATGCAGCAGCTTGAAATGCATATTAAGGAGCTGGTCGAGGGTGGTCAAATCAGCAAAGACGCGGCGCTGCAATATGTTAAAGGAGCGGAAGGCTGATGGCGCGCTTTACATACTCCGGACGCGACCGCCGCGGTGTTAAAAACGGGACGATCCAGGCGGAAAACCGCCGCAAAGCGATGCTGAAGCTGAAGGATGACGGCATCCGTGTCATCCATATCGAGGAAAAGCCAGAGACCTTATTCACAAAAGATTTGACGATCGGGAATCCGGTAAGGCTTCAGCATCTCGTCATCTTTCTCCGCCAGTTCTCGACCTTGCTGCGCGCAGGCGTCACGGTCGTTGACGCGACGAAAATTCTCGCAGCCCAAACCGAAAGCAAACCGCTGGCAAAGGCACTGACAAATGTTGAACAGGACCTGCGCGAGGGGCAGCCTCTGTCCGATGCATTCGCCAAGCATGGAAAAATCTTTGAACCGCTCTTTATTAACATGCTCCGTGCTGGCGAACTGTCAGGAACGATCGACGATACGCTTGACCGGCTCGGCGAGCATTATGAAAAGCAGCACCAGACGAGACAGAAGGTCGTCTCGGCACTCGCCTACCCGGCTGTTGTCGGCATCGTGGCTGTTGCTGTTGTTATTTTCCTGCTTGTCGGCGTTGTCCCGACTTTCGTCGACCTGTTTGCTGATTTTGGTGGAGAATTACCGGCCATCACCCAGTTTGTCCTAAATGCGAGCCATTTTATGGGCAAGTACTGGTACGTAATCCTGCTCGCTGTCATTCTCTTCGTGCTTGCGATCGCATTGATCAAGCAGAACAAAAACTCAAAGTATTATCTGGACTATTTTTTATTGAAAATCCCGGTTATCGGCAACCTGTTGCAAAAAACGGAGCTGGCGTCAATGACAAGGACGCTGAGCTCAATGTTCGCCAGTTCCGTCCCAATCCTTCAGGCTCTGTCGATGGTCGAGCGGGTAATCGAAAACGAAGTGATTTCCCGTGTCATCCGTGATTCAAAAATTGCTCTTGAAAACGGGCGCTCGCTCACCGAGCCGATGAAAAAGCATTGGGCCTTCCCGCCGCTCGTTTCGCAGATGATTTCAATTGGCGAAGAGACCGGCTCACTTGATGCGATGCTTGACAAAGTCGCCGACTTCTATGAAAAAGAAGTGGAAGCCGCGACCGACCGGATGAAGGCACTGATCGAGCCGATTATGATCGTCGTCCTTGCCTCGATCGTCGGCGTCATTGTGCTAGCGATCATGTTGCCGATGTTTGATATCTTTAATAAAGTACAAGGGTAATAGTCTATCGAAATGGGTAAAGGATAAGAAACCGAAAAACAGCCAATATTCTGCCAAAGGTACCAAAAATACCGGGCAAAAATGGAAATTCGACTATTCTTTTCTCCAATATCCGCTATAATGAAGCTAGGTCTAATAACCTAAACCATAAGAACCAAAAGGAGGGAATTTACATGTTAACATTGAGAAAGAGATTGAAAGAAGAAAAAGGTTTTACACTTGTTGAGCTGTTGGCAGTTATCGTCATTTTGGGGATCATTGCGGCGATTGCGATTCCGAGTATTGGAAAGGTGATTGAGAATTCGAAGAAGGATGCGCACATTTCGAATGCGAAAATGATGTTAGAGGCAGGACGCATGGCAGTAGCGAACGAGGAAAAGGGTGCAGCAGCTGGTAAGTATACGTTAAAAGAGTTAATAGATGGGGGATATCTTGAGAAGTTTAAAAGCCCTACAAAAGAAGACTACAGCGAGACTGATAACTTTGTTGAGTACAATAAAGAATCAGGTGAATACACAGTAACACTGAATATAACTGGAATGCCAAAAATTAATGGCGTAACTCAGGATAAATTAGATCGTAAAGAACTAGAAAAAACTACAAGTGGTGGCACTGGTAGTTGATTACTAGTATATGAATATTATAATAACCCTCTACGCCCTCCTCCTCGGCTCCTTCTACAATGTTGTGGGCTTGAGGGTGGCGGCGAAGCAGTCTATTGTAAAGCCACGGTCGGCGTGTCCGGGCTGCGGGCGGACGCTTGGACCGCTTGAATTGATTCCGGTTGTGTCGTATGTTTGGCAGAGGGGGAAATGCCGCGGCTGCGGGTCGCGGATTTCCCCGCTTTATCCAATCATGGAAGCGATGACGGCCGTTCTTTTCGTATTTGCCTACATAACGCTCGGCTTGACGGCGGAGACCGTCATTGCCTGGACACTCATTTCTTTATTCATCATCATCACCGTCTCCGATGTGACCTATATGCTTATCCCCGATAAGGTATTGCTGTTTTTTGGCTGCCTTTTTGCCGTTGAACGGCTGCTTTTCCCTCTCACCCCATGGTGGGATTCCTTGCTCGGTGCCGCACTAGGCTTTGGCCTGCTGCTCTTGATTGCGGTCATCAGCAAGGGCGGAATGGGCGGAGGCGATATCAAGCTTTATGCGGTGCTCGGCCTTGCGCTCGGGACAAAGGTCGTTCTACTGTCGTTTTTCCTTTCGTCGTTGTTCGGGGCGATTGGCGGCGTTGCCGCCGTTGCGCTGAAGATCCTGCCGAAGGGGAAGCCGATACCGTTTGGGCCATTCATTGGTGCCGGGACGCTGATCGCCTTTTTCTATCATCAGCCAATTATTGATTGGTATTTTTCATTTCTTCAATAACTTATACAGCGTGTGATTCTTCCGCAAAAAGGAGTTTTTAGGATGGGCCTACAGATATTTCAACGAAAAAAGAAAACAGCCAGTCTTGTCTTCACCGATCATTCGATTCGGTTTATGGATGTGGCGCTCGGTGCCCAGCCTAAAATCATCCGCTGGGAGGAGCGTCCGCTAAGCGGCGAAGTGATCCGGGACGGGAAAGTGACGGATCTTGATGCCTTTCGCATTATCCTTGAGGAATGTGCTGCCCTTTGGGGGATCAAACGGCGGGATGTCCAATTTCTCGTTCCTGATCAGTATGTGAACGTCCGTATAGTCCCTGTTCAGAAGGATGTACGGGAAGATGAACTGAAGGGTCATATTTTTCTAGAAATTGGTACGCAGATCCATCTTCCATTCGAAGACCCCGCGTTTGATGCCAAGATCATCCGCGAAGGGGAGAAGGCCAATGAGGTGCTGCTCGTCGCTTCTTCTGGAGAAGTGGTTGATGCGTATGTCCGCGGGCTTGAAGAAGCAAAGCTGAAGCCGGCTGCAGCCGAAATATCGCCGCTTGCGCTGTACCGCCTTTTCCATTATGCAGGGATGACAGACATCGCAGAGCACGTTCTCCTGCTGCATTTTGATCATGATTTGCTGACGATGTCGATTTTCCATGAAGACATTCCGCTCTTCATGAAGCCAGTTACATACGGAACAGACTCCCTGCCGGAAAAATCCAATGACATCAATCCCCTACTCCTCATGGAAGACGCCTTCCATGAGATTGATAAAGTGATAGAATTTTATACATATACGCTGAAAAAAGGCGACGCCCGGATCGATAGGGTGCTTTTGAGCGGCGACCATGAACGATTTTCGGAAATCAAGGCAGTCCTTAGTGAAAGGCTGCCTGTGAAGCCGGAAGAATTTCCGGCAGAAAAGTTTGCCTCCCCGGATGGCAGTCCGCTGCCGCCAGGTTTCCTGCCTGTTCTCGGCCTGGCGTTGAAAGAGGTGAACGCCTAGATGCTTGTCGATATCAACCTGATTGAAAAAGAAGGGAAGCGTTCTTCCTCCTTATTAATGGTTTTGCTGATGATTGCAATCGGATTCCTGCTCGCCTTCCTTGTGATCTTTTTTCAGACGCAGAACGAAAAGGGGCGGGTTGCTGACGAGGAAAGAAAACTTTTGGAGACTCGGAAGCTTGTTGCGGCAGAGGAAGCGAGAATTTCCGCCTATGAGGCGAATGATTCAGTCGCCATTTTAAAAGGGGCGATTGCTTGGGCAGAAAACGAGCCAGTTGCAATCGTGCCAGTGATGGAATTGTTCATCCATCAGCTGCCGGAACGCGGGTTTATCAAAGAATTGACGTACACCTATGACGGTCATGTCAATTTGGCTGTCCAATTTGATACGAGCCGGGAATCGGCCTTTTATCTCCACCAGCTTCTTTCCTCCGAATGGGTAGTAGATGCCAAGCTCTTATCCGTCGAAAGCGAGAAGCTTGAAGAGGAGGAAGAAGAAACGACTAACTCCGACCAAAAAAACATTTTGCCGCGCTATGTCGCATCCTATGAGGTGGAGCTGGACAGAAATGCGATTAAGGCCGGGCTTGTGGAAGATACTGCCGAGGAAGGGGGCGAGGAATGATGAAGCTCTCCCTCGAAAAAAAGCAGTGGGCTTTGGCAGCTATTGCGGCTTTATTCGCCCTGGCTGCCATCGGCCTCCTTTACCTCTTCATGTACAAGCCCCAAGCTGAGCTTGCAGAGCAGAAGGCGCGGGAGCTTGGACAAGAAAAGAAAATGCTCGCAATCGTCCAAAAGCGGGCGGATGGGATCGGAAATGCAACGTTTGAGAGCACCTTATCGCTACAGAAAAAGGTCCCGGTCAAAGCGATGGAAGATCAGTTCGTTCTCGATCTAGAAAAAGCAGAGACGATTTCAGGCGTTCAGATTGAGTCGATCCAGTTTGCTGTGAACGGTGTGCTTCCTGCCGAAACAGAAAGCGGCGAAGAAGAGAACGACACTGCAGAAACTGAGGAAGATGAAACAGTAGAAAATGTGCCTGTTCCTGAGCCTGCCGTTCTTCCGGAAGGAATGGAAAAACTGACAGCGACGGTTACGGTGACAGCCGATAAATATTTAGATTATGCAGCTTTTCTCGAGAGCATTGAAAGCGAGCCGCGGATCACCCAGATTGAACGCGCCGTGCTGAACGGCCAGGAAGAAGTGACGGTTCTGGATGAAGACGAAAAGACGGTATCAGAGCCGTTCACATTTGAAACGGATATTTCAGTTTATTACTTGCCTGTTTTGACACAGCTGCTCGATCAGCTTCCGAAAATCGATGCTCCGCAGCCGGCCCATAAAGAGGATCCGTTTGTGCGTTTGCCAGCGCAAAAAAAATGACGAAATCCTTTGAGGACAAGACGACAAAAGTCTTGTCTTTTTTTATTTTCGCTATGCTAGCATGAAGCAAGACAGAGTGGGCGGAAGGGGTGGAGGCATGGCGAAAAAAGGGAAGCGGACGATTACCGTCAGGGTGAATGGCCAGGAACAGGATTTTGCCGAGAAGGTGGTCATCTCTAACTGGCAGGCAGCAAAGGATGAAACAGCTTCCGCGGCTGAGAAGGCGGACGAGGAGGGTTTTGAGTGGGTTCTTCCGGATGAAGAGCGAATCGATATCCCGGAATACAAGCCTGTGCCCATCTATACGGCGGGAAGCCAGGCAATCACGTCTTTTAAAAGGAACAAGAAGAGCTGGCTGAAAGGAAAGGGTCTTCTGATCGTGTCGGCCGTTTTCGCGATTGTCATCGGTCTGCTGCTTGGCCTTTTCATCTTGAATATTACCTTGCCGGCTTCAAAGGAAATCGAAGCATCGGGAGGCAAGCTAGAAGAAGCAACTGCAAAACCGGCGCCTGAAAAAGCCGCGGCAATGGTAGCGGCTGGACTGCCTGCGCTTGATGTAGCGCTCGTGCAGGCCGGTGTGTTTTCCACAAAGGAGGCAGGGGAGGAAATGGCCGCTGCCTTTAAAGCGAAGGGCCAGGCCGCGTCACTCCTTGAAATGGATGGGAAGTTTTATCTTTTTTCCGGCGTTGCTGCCGACATCGTTACAGCGAAAGCAATGGAAAATAAGCTGAAAGCGGGCGGGGAAGATGTCTGGGCAAAAATGCTCTCCTTCCCAGCCAAAGAGTGGGAAGTCCAGGCAGGGACAGATGAGGCCTTGAAGTCGGGCAGGGAAGCCTTCCTTTCACTGGCGGAAGTGACAGGAAAGGCAGCGGTCAGCGGTCAGCTTGACAGCGCCGGCGTTGAGGGGGCGAAGATAAAGGCGGAAGCGGCCGCAAAAGCCGGTGACGGTAATGAAACAGCCGCGGCTCTCGGGAAAGCGATCAATCAGGCAGTCGAACATAGCGAAGCATTCGGTAAAAGCGGCAACGCGCAAAACCTTGTTTCCGCCCAGCAGTCGCTTTTAGACTATCTTCAAATTTCGTTCGGAACCGGTCCCCGGCCGTAAAGGCTCAGATGGCCGGTTTTTTCATGCGTTCGCACCGATCATAAGCCGGATCCAAGCTGTAGGTCGGGCGTTATTCGGCTTGCCCATTCCATGCCGCTCTGATACGATGGGGGTATATCTCCCTTATCCAGGAAAGGCAGGAAACCTCATGAAAAACCTCATACTCGCATCCTCCTCGCCACGCAGAAAAGAACTGCTGGCAAAGCTGCAAATCCCATTTGATGTCCAGCCGACGAATACGGATGAGTCCTACCAGGAAGGTCTTGCCCCAAGCGCGATTGTCGAAGAACTTGCGCTGCGGAAGGCAAAAGCTGCACAGCCTCTTCACCCTGAAGCTTTCATCATCGGTTCGGATACGATTGTTGTCTATGGAGAAACGGTCATGGGCAAGCCGCAAAGCCGTGAGCATGCGGAAACGATGCTGAAACAGCTTTCCGGATCGATGCATGAAGTATATACAGGTGCGGCTGTGCTTCACCAGCAGAAAAAGGAAGTATTCCATGTGAAAACAGAAGTGTTGTTCTGGGAGCTGGACGAGCAGCTTATTAAACGGTACCTCGACAGCGGCGAACCGTTCGACAAGGCGGGTGCATACGGAATCCAGGGGCTTGGCTCTCTGTTTGTGAAAGAAATCAAAGGCGATTACTTCTCTGTTGTCGGCCTGCCGGTCTCCCCGCTGTTCAGAGTATTGCAGAAAATGGGACTGACCCCTCCGGCTCCTTAAATCAAAAGGAGGCTTGCCCCACTTGAAAATAGAACCTGAAACGTTGATGATCCGAGATTTCCCGACTGCTGAACGCCCGAGGGAAAGACTGATCCAGCAAGGAGCGGAAAGCTTGTCGAATCAAGAGCTTCTTGCCATCCTGCTCAGGAGCGGAACCCGCTCTGAATCCGTCATCCAGCTCGCCAATCGGCTCCTTACACAGTTTGACGGCCTTTCCTGGCTGAAAGACGCGGCCCTTGAAGAAATGACATCAATCAAGGGGATCGGGGAGGCGAAGGCCGTTCAGATTGCCGCAGCCGTTGAGCTCGGGAGAAGAATCTCCAACCTCTCCTACTCCGACCGTTATGTAATCCGCAGCCCCGAAGACGGGGCGAACTACGTCATGAATGATATGCGCTTCCTGCATCAGGAAAATTTCGTTTGCGTCTACCTCAACACGAAAAACCAAGTCATCCACCGGCAAACCATCTTTATCGGCAGCCTGAACGCCTCGATTGTCCACCCGAGAGAGGTATTTAAAGAAGCGTTCCGGCGCTCTGCAGCCTCCATCATCTGTTTCCACAACCATCCGAGCGGAGATCCGACACCATCACGTGAAGACATCGATGTGACAAAACGGCTTGTGGAATGCGGGAAGCTGATCGGCATCGAAGTTCTCGACCATGTTATAATTGGCGACAAGCGATATGTGAGCATGAAAGAAAAAGGATATATGTAGTACTATGATTTACAACAATGTTAATATATAATTATGTTTGTGATTTTTTAAAAGACCGGCCATTGGGTTTAGGGCCATTGGAATAGAATGTTCAGCATACAGCGAGGCTGGGCGGAAAGTGGCAAAGCTGTTTTGCCGGCTTGGCATTGAATGGAGAAAGGGAGATACATAACATGTTTGGAATCGGAACGAAGGATCTTGGAATCGACTTGGGAACGGCGAACACGCTCGTTTTTATCAAAGGCAAAGGCATCGTCCTCCGCGAGCCGTCCGTCGTCGCATTACAGACGGATACGAAGAAAATTGTCGCAGTTGGAAATGATGCGAAAAATATGATCGGACGGACACCGGGCAATATTGTTGCACTCCGGCCGATGAAAGACGGCGTCATCGCCGATTATGAAACTACAGCGGCGATGATGAAATATTACATTAAAAGCGCAGCGAAAAATGGCTCATTTGGCGGAAAGCCCCATGTAATGGTTTGCGTTCCGTCTGGTATCACAGCCGTTGAACAGCGCGCCGTGCTCGATGCGACAAGAGAAGCGGGCGCACGTGATGCGTATCCGATTGAAGAGCCGTTTGCAGCGGCAATCGGTGCAAACCTGCCTGTATGGGAACCGACCGGCAGCATGGTTGTCGACATCGGCGGCGGTACAACGGAAGTGGCGGTTATTTCCCTTGGAGGAATTGTGACTAGCATGTCAATTCGGACTGCGGGCGATGATTTTGACGAAGCAATCGTCACGTACATCCGCAAAACGTATAACTTGTTAATTGGAGAGCGTACAGCTGAAGCAATCAAGGTTGAAATCGGTTCTGCAGGGGATGTGGAAGGCATCGCTCCGATGGAAATCCGCGGGCGGGACCTGTTGACAGGCTTGCCGAAGACGATTGAAATCCGTGCGGACGAGATTGCCAAGGCGCTTCACGATACCGTCCATGCCATCATTGAAGCGGTGAAGAACACCCTTGAAAAAACTCCGCCTGAGCTGGCAGCGGACATCATGGACCGCGGCATCGTCCTTACAGGCGGCGGAGCGCTTCTGCGCAATTTGGACAAGGTGATCAGCGAAGAGACGAGAATGCCGGTCCTTATCGCCGACGATCCGCTTGACTGTGTTGCCATCGGTACCGGAAAAGCGCTTGAGCACATTGATCTGTTCAAAAATAAAGCGAGATAAAACAAAATTCATCAGATAGGCCGCCCCAGCAGGGTCCTGATTGGCGTGCCGGACCGAATCTGAAATTTGCAATTAGGGGACCCCGGAATTTTTCCATTTCCGGGGTTCCATCTCCTTGCAGCTGGGAGGGTGATCAGCTGCCGGCTAATCAGAAAATGAGGTGTCAATCATGCCGCAGTTTTTTCTTAATAAACGTCTGATTATCCTGCTTGTCAGTATTATTATCCTCGTCTCATTGATCGGTTTTACGCTTCGGGATCGTGATAACATCTCAAAGCCCGAGCAATTCGTGAAGGATGTTGCAGGTTTTGGGCAATCACTCGTTTCCAAGCCTGCCCATGCAATAGCAGGTTTTTTTGACAATGTGAAAAGTCTACAAAATACATATACGGAAAATCAGAAACTGAAGGTCCGACTCGAAGGGCTGGCCAAGCAGGAAAAGGAAATCGCCGATCTGAAGAAAGACAACAAGGAACTGCGTGGAGTACTGGGCAAGACCGAGAGCCTGCGGGACTATACGCCGATCCAGGCAACTGTCATCAGCCGAACACCTGACCGCTGGTATGAGCAAATCATCATTAACCGCGGCAGCAAGAGCGGCGTGAAGCCGGATATGGCTGTCATTACGGCAAAGGGGCTCGTCGGTAAGGTTGTAGCTACTTCTGGTGTGACAGCGACTGTTGAACTGCTAAGCTCGGATAATACGAAAAACCGCGTGTCGGCTGCTGTCCAGATTGGCAATGATGATGAAGTATACGGACTGATCGACGGGTATGACCAGAAGAAGAACATGCTCCTGCTGAAAGATCTTCCGAACGATAAAGAGATCAAGCCCGGACAAGGGGTTATCACGTCCGGCTTGGGCGGCGTCTTCCCGAAATCCCTGGACATTGGGACGGTCAAGGAACTGGTGCCCGATGAGTATGGTTTAACGCAGATTGCTTATGTAGAGCCGTCTGCCGAGTTTTACGGCTTCGAGCATGTCATCGTCGTTAAGCGGAGCATGGAAGCATACAAGGAAAGCAAAGAGGGGGAGGAATGATGAAGCGAGTTGTTCTGCCCCTCGTATTGGCGGTCGTCTTTTATGCCGAAAGCATTTTCGTCGACCTTCTTCCTCCCGGGGCATTCGGCGGCCCGCGCGTGCTGGAGCCCCATTTTCTTCTCATCCTGCTTGTCTTGATGGGCATCTATTATTTCCGGAACCGCACGCTCGTATATGCGGCTATTTTTGGTCTTGTTTTTGATATTTATTACACCGGTTTGATCGGAGTGTACCTTTTTCTCTTTCCGATTGCCGTCTATGTTGCAGCTAAAATGGAGAAAATTCTCCAAGCAAATATATTAACGGCCGCCCTGATTGTCATACTGAACATTTCACTCGTTGAGACACTCGTCTATTTTCTACATTTTCTTATTTCGCGCAAGACGGCCCCGTTCAGTGAATTTGTCGAGTTCGGTCTTCTGCCGACGCTTGTGCTGAACATCGCCTTTTTTATTGTGGTCTTTCTTCCTTTCTCCCGTTGGTTGCAGCGAAAAAGAAGGCTGGAGCTGGATGAATAGTTTTTTTCGGCAGCGCATTTTTGAAAAATAAGAGAAAAAAAGAGGGAAAAATGCGCCACCTGTCGAAATGAGGAGATTGAGACAGTAAAAGGTTCAGAGATCGTCCGTAAAAGGGTCCATATCACACTTGTACATATATGGATAGAACCGACGTTTTCCGCCGAAAGGAGACATAGGGGCAGGACACTTGCTTGGAAAGGAGCTGCCCGGCTAACATGAAAAACAAACAATATGTAATGATAAAAGGGACGAAGAGCGGCCTTTCGCTGCAACTGAGCGACCGCTGTTCCTATGAAGAGCTGCTTGCTGAGCTGGAAGAGAAATTGGCGGAATTGCAGGGTGCAGAAGCTGATACACCGCTGCTTTCTGTCCGTATCCTGGCCGGCAACCGATATTTGGATGAGAAGCAGCAAGAAGAACTGAAAGAGATGATCAGGCAGAAGCAAAATCTGCTTGTTGAAGAGATTGAAAGCAATGTGATGACGAAGGAAGAATCACAAGCGCTTATAGACAAGCAGGATATTACATCGATCGCTGCCATTGTCCGTTCCGGGCAGATTTTGGAAGTGACCGGTGACCTTCTGCTCGTTGGAGATGTGAATCCGGGCGGAACGGTGAGAGCAGGCGGAAATATTTTTATCATGGGAGCGCTGAAGGGAGTGGCCCATGCAGGCTATTCCGGGAATGAGGAAGCGGTCATTGTCGCTTCATTCATGACTCCCTCTCAGCTGCGGATCGCCGACTGCATCAGCAGGGCGCCTGATTCGTATGACAATGAGGACCATCATCAGATGGAATGTGCCTACATTGATCAAACGCACCAGATTGTCATTGACCGTTT
Source organism: Lederbergia sp. B243.17 (assembly GCF_057657925.1). Classification (NCBI taxonomy): domain Bacteria; kingdom Bacillati; phylum Bacillota; class Bacilli; order Caryophanales; family Bacillaceae; genus Lederbergia; species Lederbergia sp. B243.17. The sequence goes on along the minus strand of NZ_JBWBKF010000097.1, from coordinate 78,868 downwards.
GCAGGTCCTGAAATACATACGGCCGAATATTACTAGATTCAAAGGGGGACACTACTATGGGTGAGGCAATCGTAATTACTTCCGGGAAAGGCGGCGTCGGCAAAACGACAACTTCCGCAAACTTGGGGACGGCCCTTGCCCTGCAAGGGAAGAAAGTATGCCTGATTGATACGGATATCGGCTTGCGCAACCTTGATGTCGTGCTCGGATTGGAGAACCGCATCATCTATGACCTCGTCGATGTCGTTGAGGGCAGATGCAAGCCGCATCAGGCATTGGTGAAGGACAAGCGTTTTGAAGATAAATTGTTCTTGCTGCCAGCCGCCCAGACGAGCGATAAAACAGCCGTGTCGCCTGAGCAGATGAAGGCTCTCGTCGATGAGATGAAGCCTGACTATGATTATATTCTGATTGATTGCCCTGCAGGGATTGAACAGGGATATAAAAATGCTGTGGCGGGCGCAGACCGGGCGATCGTTGTCACAACGCCGGAAATCTCCGCTGTGCGGGATGCCGACCGGATCATCGGACTGCTAGAGAAGGAAGAGACCGTAGAACCGCCGAAATTGATCATTAACCGGATCCGCAGCCAAATGATGCGGAACGGGGACGTGCTCGATGTGGACGAAATCTCCCAGCACTTGTCGATTGACTTGCTCGGCATCGTTCAGGACGATGAAGAAGTGATCAAGTCCTCCAACCAGGGAGAGCCGATCGCCTTAAATCCGAACAGCAAAGCGTCAATCGCTTACCGGAACATCGCGAGAAGGATTCTCGGCGAATCCGTGCCGCTCCAAGCGCTGGACGATGAAAAACCCGGGATGTTCGCGAAAATTAAAAAGTTTTTTGGCGCACGCGCCTGAATGAAACCTCCAAAGCTTAGCCTTTGGAGGTTTTTTGAATCTTCCGGTTTTGCCCCCTCCCGTGATACCTATAGGATTCAAAGGCGAGTCAAGTTTACATTTTTTTAAGCGGTTCATGTCAATTCAAGTCAGTTTTTATCTTACACATCAGTTCACGATACGGCATGCATGCATACGTCAGCTCACGATTTGTCGCGTATGTTTACGTCATATCCTCGGCGGACAAGTCATATCGTAATACAAATGACCAAGCAGGGGAGAGTGTTGACATGAGCCGGCGAGCGGATGAAGTCAGAAAGCGGATGGCCAAAAGGCGGAGGCAAAACAGGATTCCGTCTGATCGGCCACTATATAAAAGCGAAGAAACCGCTCCGGATATGGAGTATACATCCGATGGCTGGTCGCGCGAAGAGCGTTCCGTCCATCCGCTTTGGAATAAAGATGTGTTTCTGATGAAAATTTTCGGGTCGGCCCTGCTCGTCCTCGTTACGGCGATTCTATTCCAAGTGCAGGCCCCCGCTTTGGATAAGGCACGTGCGGCGGTAACGAAAACATTTGAAACGGATTTCAAGTTTGCTGCGGCGGCGGACTGGTATGAAAAACAATTCGGCAAGCCGCTCGCACTCCTGCCTGTTAAAACTCCTGCAGAAACAGAGAAGCCGGCAACCATACCGTATGTGCTGCCGGCATCCGCCAAGATATCAGAGCCGTTTGCCGACGGGCGTCAGGGCGTCCTGTTTGAAACGGAACAGGGAGCTGCGGTGGAAGCGATGGCAGGAGGGGTTGTCCTGTTCGCCGGGAAAAAATCAGATATCGGCAATACGGTCGTCATCCAGCATTCGGACGGGTCGGAGTCCTGGTACGGCAATTTGGAATCGGTGAAAATCAAGCCCCGCGAACAAGTGAGCGCGGGAGAGCAGGTCGGAGTCGTCTCCAGCAGCGAGGATGAACTCGCCGGGCAATTTTATTTTGCTATCAAACAGAACGGCCAATTCATCGATCCGACAACGGTGATGACCTTTGACTAAGTACATCCAATTGATGACAAAGGTCCATATTCATCCTTTCTTCTGGGCTATTGCGGGACTTGCTGTACTGACAGGCTATTTCTGGGAATTGGCTGCCCTTTTTTTCATCGTCTTTCTCCATGAATGCGGCCATGCGACAGCAGCAGCCTATTTTTCTTGGAGAATCAGAAGGATCGTACTCCTCCCGTTTGGGGGTGTATGCGAAGTGGATGAGCACGGCAACAGACCGCTGAAGGAGGAGCTCATCATCACTCTTGCCGGGCCTCTTCAGCATGTCATCATCGCGGGAACGGTAATCGTTCTTGGCAACTTGGAATTATTGCCGGTAGAATATGCAGGGCTTCTCCACCAGATGAACGCGATGGTCTTCCTGTTTAACCTGCTGCCGATCCTGCCGCTTGACGGCGGGAAGCTTTGGCGCCTGCTGCTGACGTCCCGTTTTGCGTTCAGTCAGGCTCTGCGTTTTTCGCTTCAAAGCTCATTTGCATTTTTGCTCGTACTCCATTTGATCTGCTTTGTATTTTTCCCTTTTCATCTGAATATATGGATTGTGCTCGGCTTTCTCTACTTCAGTCTCTGGACGGAATGGAAGCAACAGCGCTTTGTTTTTATGCGTTTCCTGCTTGAAAGGCATTACGGAAAGCAGGCAGAATTTGAGCAGCTCCACAATCTGGAGGCGGCCGGCGAGGAATCACTGCTCTCTGCAATGGAAAGGTTCCGGCGCGGCTGCAAACATCTCGTTGTCATTGCAGGGAAGGGAAAGCTTGATGAAAATGAACTCCTTTATGCTTATTTTACTGAAAAGCAAGTTGACGCAAAGCTGAAGGATCTAGTATATGAGGAATGATTGACGTCAACAGAAGAGCAAGCTACAGTTAAAGACAGATCTAAAAATCTGCCTTTTTTGCGGTAGAATGGGTGAAGAATAAAATGAATGAAATTATCATTGATGCGATTACGGATGAAAAACGGCTGGCAGTTAGGGAGGACGGGAGAACGGTCAGGCTCCTGATTGATCAGCCAAAGGACAGGTCCGAGGTCGGCAACATATACTATGGCATCGTCGAAACGGTCAAGCCGGGGATGAATGCGGCATTTATCAGAATCGGCAAGGGAAAAAAGAACGGATTTCTCCAGCGGAATGACCTGCCTGCCTATATACATTCCGAAGATGCCGATAAAGACAAGAAACCGATTACCGCTTTTCTCAGGCAGGGGGAAAAGTTACTTGTCCAAGTTAAAAAGGATGCAACCGATAGGAAAGGGCCGCTCCTTTCAGGCATCATTGAATTCCCTGGTGAGCGGATGGTCTACATGCCGGATGGAAAATATATCGCAGTAACGAAAAAACTTTCCGAATCCGGGCGCAGCTTTTGGCGTTCGGCCGCAAGCCGGTATGCTGAGGATCGGGAAGGGCTGATCATCCGCACGGAGGCGGTCAAAGGGACGGAAGAGGATTTTTTTGAAGAACTTCAACGGCTCCGCGGAGAATATATCGAACTGAAAGAGAGGCTGAAAGAGGCCAGCCCGCCAGAGCTGTTACGGGCCGATTCTCGGTTTTTTGACGAGGTGGGCCGGGAATGCGTCCGCCTGAATGAAGGGGCGATTTACTGCAACAGTTCCGCTGCGATGGCGGAGTTGAAGAAGCGGGGACTGACTGGAGAATGGACCACTAAGCTCATTCTGGGAAAAGAGAACATCTTTTCCCTGCTTGAAGTGGAAAAAGAGCTGGAAAGAGCGCTGAAAAAGATTGTCTGGCTGGAGAATGGCGCCTATTTGATTATCGATGAGACAGAAGCCGCTGTTATCATTGATGTCAATACAGGGAAGTTCACAGGAAAAACGCTAAAGAGCGACACAATCTTCGAAACGAATAGGCTTGCTGCGCTGGAAATTGCCCGGCAGCTGCGGCTGAGGGACTGCGGCGGAATGATCCTGATCGACTTTATCGACATGAAGGCGGCGGATGACTGGAAGAAGGTAGAGAGGACGCTTGCCGATGCGCTCCGCAGCGATCCGAACGGTGCAAAGCTGATTGGTTTTACTCCGCTCGGGATTTTTGAGCTGACACGGAAACGGACGAAGCATTCGCTCGCCGCCGCCTTGATGACGGATTGCCCGGCTTGCGGCGGAAGGGGCAAAGTCTTCTCTCCGGAGACGAACGCTTTCCGGCTTGAACGGCAGCTCCGGGAAATGCCGCCTGGAGACCATGAAGCCGTGCTGATCGAATGCGACGCGGATACACAGGCCGCCTTTTCAGGTGAAGGGGAACGATATTTGGAGAAACTGGAAGGCGATCTTGGGATAAAGATCTTTTTCCGTGGTCTCCCGACAGGAAGGACAGGCTACGAAATTCGCAGATTCGGCACCCGAACCGAGATCAGTGCCTCGCTGGAAATGAATTGAGACGAGTATTGACAAATGCTTTTAAAATATGGTAGTATCGTTTTGTTAGTTTGTAGCACCCGTGCTACAACCGCACGAGCCGGGTAATAAGATTCATCAACCGATGAACGCCCGTACTTGGCGAGTCTGAGTCTAATAAGGAGGTGCAATGCATGTACGCGATTATTGAAACTGGCGGAAAACAAATCCGTGTAGAAGAAGGCCAAGCAATCTACATCGAGAAATTGAATGCAGCTGAAGGTGAATCTTTCACTTTTGACAAAGTTCTTTTCGTCGGCGGCGAAGATGTGAAAGTGGGCAGCCCATTTGTTGAAGGCGCAACCGTCACAGCGAAAGTTGAAAAACAAGGCCGTCAAAAGAAGATTGTTGTCTTCAAATACAAAGCGAAGAAAAACTATCACAAGAAACAAGGTCATCGTCAGCCATACACAAAAGTTGTTGTTGAAAAAATCAACGCTTAAGGCGGGGTTGTCATGATCCGGGTCCAGATTCAGCGGACAAAAGATGGCAGGGTTGAAGCCTTTACGATGGACGGACATGCCGATTTTGCGGAACATGGCCAGGACATCGTTTGTGCAGGAGCATCGGCAGTGGCATTTGGCAGCTTGAATGCCATTATGGCGCTGACCGGGGCCGAGCCGGAGCTGGAACAGAGCGAGAGCGGTTTTCTCCGCTGCTCTTTCCCCGGCGGCCTTCCCGATGACGTCTCCTCGAAAGTTCAGCTTTTGCTTGAGGCGATGATCGTTTCTTTGCAGACGATCGAGCGCGACTATGGGAAATATATAAAGATAAAAGTTCATCAATAGGAGGTGGAACAAATGCTAAGATTGGATCTTCAATTTTTCGCATCCAAAAAAGGGGTAGGTTCTACAAGGAACGGACGTGACTCTGAGTCGAAGCGCCTTGGCGCGAAGCGTGCGGATGGACAATTCGTATCCGGCGGCTCAATCCTGTACCGCCAGCGCGGAACAAAGATTTACCCAGGTGAAAACGTTGGCCGCGGAGGCGACGACACATTGTTTGCTAAAGTTGACGGCGTCGTTCGTTTCGAGCGTATGGGCCGCGACAAGAAAAAAGTAAGCGTGTATCCAAAAGCTCAATAAGGGCAATTTGCCTGGTTGAAAAATCTCCAGCCTGATTAGGTTGGAGATTTTTCTTTTCCGTATGCCAGTGAATCTGCATTTCTTTTCCAAATATCTGCTATACTTAAATCATCAATGAAGCCGTACTGAGGAGTAGAATAATGCGAGAAAATTGGACAAAGATGGATATTTTGCAGCATGTCCGGCATGACTGGCTCAACAGGATTCAACTGATCAAGGGCAACCTGGCGCTCGGTAAGACGGAACATGCGAATCGAATCATCGAGGATATCGTCATTGACATGCAACAGGAGGCAAAACTGACGAATCTCGGCTTGCCGGAATTAGCGTTCTTGCTGATGTCGCATAACTGGGGCGGATATCCCTATGCAGTCGAGTACGAGATTCCTGAGACACTGCTTGAGCTTCCGGTCGTTGACAGAGAGGTTTCCAACTGGGTGCGCCAGCTTTTTGAAAAGCTGAACGAAAAGGCTGATCCGGTCCATGATAACCGTCTGTCCGTACTGATCGGAGAGGAAAAGGGCTTGGCTCGATTTGTTTTCTATTTTGACGGAATACTAGAAGATATCGGCGGCCTTGAAGATTGGCTGGCGGGCGATGAGGCAGTGGAAGAGGCTCGCATCGAGAGAAAGTCAGGCAACGAAACCATCATCGAAGTGTTTTTTAAACGGATTGGAGTGTGATCGTGATGTTTGTCGATCAAGTGAGTGTATATGTAAAAGCTGGTGACGGCGGAAATGGCATGGTCGCCTATAGGCGGGAAAAATATGTGCCGATGGGCGGTCCTGCCGGCGGCGACGGCGGCAAGGGAGCAAGTGTCATTTTTGAAGTCGATGAAGGACTGCGTACATTGATGGATTTCCGCTACAAGCGCCATTTTAAAGCGGCGAGAGGCGAGCATGGGATGTCGAAAAGCCAGCACGGCAAAGGGGCGTCCGACATGGTCGTTAAAGTTCCCCCCGGCACCGTCGTTTCGGATGCTGATACCGGCGAAGTGATTGCTGACCTCGTCGAACAAGGGCAAAGAGCGGTCATCGCCAAAGGCGGCAGAGGCGGGCGGGGCAACATCCGTTTCGCAACGCCAGCAAACCCGGCGCCGGAAATTGCCGAAAACGGGGAACCGGGCCAAGAGCGAAACGTGACCCTTGAACTGAAGGTACTTGCCGATGTCGGCCTCGTCGGTTTCCCGAGTGTCGGAAAATCAACCTTGCTTTCTGTCGTCTCTGCGGCCAAGCCTAAAATTGCCGAATACCATTTCACAACGATCGTGCCGAATCTCGGCGTAGTGGAAACAGAGGATAGCCGGAGCTTCGTTATGGCTGACCTGCCGGGATTGATCGAGGGTGCGCATGAAGGAATCGGTCTTGGACATCAATTTCTCCGTCATATTGAAAGGACGAGGGTTATCGTCCATGTTATCGATATGTCCGGTATGGAAGGCAGGGAGCCGTTCGAGGATTTCGAAACGATCAACAGCGAACTGGAACAGTACAACCTGCGATTGATGGAAAGGCCGCAAATCATCGTCGCCAACAAAATGGACATTCCGGGTGCAGAGGAAAACCTGCAGGAATTCAAGGAGAAACTGGATGGCCGTTATCCGGTCTTCCCGATTTCCGCGATTACGAGACAGGGCTTGCGCGATCTGTTATACGCCATCGCCGACCAGCTGGAAAAAACGCCGGAATTCCCGCTTGCAGAAGCGCCGGAAGAGGTGGAAGAAATCAACCGGGTCGTGTACAAGCATGAAAAACCGGAGGATCAGTTTGATATTACCCGTGATCCGGACGGCAGCTTTATCATTTCCGGCGATCAGGTCGAGCGCCTGTTCAAGATGACGGATTTCTCGCGTGAAGAGTCTGTGAGACGTTTTTCCAGGCAGCTGCGCGGCATGGGTATCGACGATGCTCTTCGTCAGCGCGGTGCGAAAGACGGCGATGTCGTCAAGCTGCTGGAATTTGAATTTGAGTTTATTGAGTAGCTTTTCTTGGCATTGGGGGAAAGACAATGGCAAAAAAACAGCAGCATCATAAGTTTTTCTTGGTCCGGGAAGATGTATTGCCGGAAGCGATGAAAAAGACGCTCGAAGTGAAGGAACTGTTGGAAAGAGGGAGAGCGGAATCGGTTTGGGATGCTGTCCAGAAAGCAGATCTTAGCCGGAGTGCCTTTTACAAATATAGAGACACGGTCTTTCCGTTTCACCGGGTGGTAAAAGAAAAGATCATCTCTCTCTTCTTTTACCTGGAGGACAAACCGGGGGCGCTGTCCAAGCTGCTCGCGGTCGTCGCTACCAACTCGTGCAACGTCCTGACCATTCACCAGACGATCCCTCTTCAAGGAAGGGCTAACGTTACGCTTTCACTTGATGTGACGAACATGTCCGTTGATATTGACGAGCTGCTCATCAAGTTGAGACGGCTGGAATTTGTCGACAAAGTAGATGTCCTCAGTTCTGGAGGATGATAAAAAGCGCAAGCAGGAACCCATTCAGGGACCTCGCTTGCGCTTTTTGTATGCCGGGAGTTAGATACGTGAAAAACCGTTGGACCGTTTCTTCGGGGTGAAAGCGTTGCTTAGACACGTGAAGAATTCGGAAAGGCGTTTCTTCCGGTATGCAAGTGGTGCTTAGACACGTGAAGAATGGGAAAACCCGTTTCTTCCGGTAAGAAAGCATCACTTAGACACGTAAAGAACAGGAAAACTCATTTCTTCCGGTATAAATCAGCTGCTAACCCCCAACTCCCAAGACAGCTCACTCTGCCATATGCCCAAGACAGCTGACAAATCCATCCGTTCCCCGTATCGGGGCCCCAATCCTTCTTTATTTTTCCTCCATCAGGATGCCTGCTTCCTTCAGTGCCCTTTCAACGGAATCGAGTACAGTCCGATTATTCGCAATCAATGTATGCAGATGGATACCGGATGTCAGGTCAGAGAGAAGGGAAGCGTTCGTATCGGCGATTTTCTTTAAGAACTGCTGGACATCGTCTCTCGTAGATACCATGATGGACGCGGTCAGATCCCCGTATACCGGGTGCTCAACCCGGACATCTTTCACGGTGACGCCGTGATCGACGATGATGTTCAGTTCTTCTTCTGCCTGCTGGCGGCTATGAAAACAGACAATCGTTTTTTCGATTTTTTCCCCTGCTGTTCCGGCGGCAAGGTAAATGTAGCCCTGGCTTGTCGCGATAATCGGTTCATTCCGGGCTTTCAGCAATGTAACATCGCTGACAATCACCTGGCGGCTCACATTGGCCATCTTTGCCAGCTCACTGCCTGTGACGGGCGAAGGGCTGTTTTTGAGCAGCTGGAGCAGCCATTCACGCCGTTCTTCGCCTAATTTTTTCTTGTTGATCCCTGTCATGCAAAAACCTCCGTCCGTCGCACTTGTCTCCATTTTACCATAATTGCCTTAAAGGCGTGTGTCAGGAAATCAGCACCCCTATATTCATAAAAAGAAAAGATCTATCATAAATTTTTGTGAAGAAGAATGGCAATTTGCCTACACGAACATAGGATAAAGGGACTTATGCTGAGGAGGGAATACATTGAGAATCCATATCGTACAAAAGGGTGAAACTCTTTGGACGATCGCCAAGAAATACGGCGTTAATTTCGAAGAGCTGAAAAAAATGAATGCCCAATTGTCGAATCCCGAAATGATTATGCCTGGAATGAAGATCAGAGTGCCTGCTGCCGGCCATAAAGAGATGCCAATGCACGGACAGCAGGCTCAGCATCACCATAAGCCGCCGGTTCATCATCATCCAAAAGAGGCGCCGATTCATCATGCTCCGCCTCATAAAGAAATGCCGAAGCCGCCGGTCGTCCACAAGGAGATTATTAAGGAAAAGCCGATTATTCATAAGGAGCAGGTCAAACACATTTATACCCCGGTGATGCCGCAACTGCCTACACCGAATCTGCCCGAAATCGATGTGAACAATTTCGTCACTATGAACATGCAGCAGGTCCAGACGCAGACCCAGGCGCCGCCGCCAATGCCTGCCCCGCCGCCGGTTGTAGAAGAGGAAACAGTTGAAATGCCAATGATGCCAATCATGCCAATTCAGGAAGGATGCGTCCAGCCTATGTTTACACACCCATGTCCGCCGCCAGTCATGCCTATATGTGATCCGTGTTACCCGCACCCGCATCATATGATGCCGCATCATATGCCGCACCATATGATGGGAATGAGCCCACAGGTGATGGGAATGGAGCAGTGGATGCCGCCGGTCCAGCCGATGCCGTTCCAAGGAATGCCGATGCAGCAAATGCCTTACCAAACGATGCCGATGCAACAGGGAGCATATCCGATGGCACCTGCACAAGGTGTTGGCCAGCCGTATTGGGGTGACGAGTCGTCATCTTCCTATTACCAAATGGGCGGCCACCATCATCATATGATGCAAGGCCATGATCCATCTGCCGTGATGGGCGCTCAGCAGTCTCCTTATGCAGGCCAAGGGGCAGCTGTCCTGCCGCAAGTGCCTCCGACCGGCATGCCATTGAGCGGCTGTGGCTGCGGAGGAGGCGGGGGCCATACCCACCACCAAGCTGGCGGTCAATTTCCGATGCATCAGGGGATGATGTACAGCATGCCGAGAATCCAGCCTGAGTACAGCCAACCTGCGCCTCAATCTTATTATGGAGGAATCCCTTACGGCTATCCTTTGCCGGGAACTGGACAGATGTATGGGATGCCGCAATTTGCCGGATATGAGGACGAAGATGAGTAAAGTAACAGCGGGAGACGGACATGATGCCCGTCTCCTTCTTTTTCTGAGGAAGAAACTTCATCTGCCCCCAGCCCGACTGGAAAAAATCAAGCAGGGAATCTGGAAATTGGAAACCCGGAATGAACGCTGGATGCTAAAAGAATTTTCGTCTGAGGAAAAGTTCGATTCGCAATACTATTTATTAAATAGGTTAGAAGAAACAGCCTTTAGCAGAACGTATAGTTTTCACTCGATTCACGAGTATGGCCCGCTTCTGTTTGAGGGAAAGCATTACGGGCTTCTTTCCTATATCGAAACGAAGCTGAGCAAGCCTGTCCTGTATAAAGAAGAGCAGGACCGCAGGCAAGTGCTCGAACTGCTTGAAACATTCCATGAGACTACGGCTGAAATAGCCCACGATAGCGAGGGTTATGTTCCGGCTTACGACCAGCTCGAAAAATGGGAGCAACGGCTTCGCCAATTCCGTGAAATGATCCTGCCAGTGAAAGATGACCCGATTTTTCCGTATCTGGCCGCCTATGCCCGAATTGGACGACAGGCCTTATCACAGCTTGAGAGTAATAAAGAGTACTTCACAAAAGGTCCGAGGGTGATCATCCACGGGGATTTGGCGAGCCATAATATCCTGCGCGGACGCGATGGGGGTTTATACTTGATCGATTTTGATTTGATCGCCAGAGCTCCTGCCGCGATTGACCACCTGCAGATTTGCAACCGGTTGCTGCCTTTTTTGGAATGGAAGAAAGAGAGAATGTTCGCTTATAAGGAATTGGGGCGTTATGAAAATGAGCAGCCCTTTCTTGTCGCGCTGCTGTACCCTACTGACATTTTCCGGGAATGGAATCACTTCTGCAAAAGCAGCAGGCGGAGGCAGCAGACCGCTTGGCCATATGTAAACAATCTCGTCCGCGGTCAATTTGAAGAAAGGATCCGTTTTCTTCAGGAAATCAATGATTCCGCCGGGAAATTGATATCTGTCTAACTTGTAAGATCACGCATAAGATTGTCAGTTTTTGGTCACGCTATAGCCAAAGAACTTACTTTTCCGGCTAGAGGTGAACAATATGAAAACTGTGTTCCGCCTTACTGCGTTTCTAATTGTCGTATCAGGGACAGCAAGTCTCTTTTTCCTGGCACCGATGGGAACAGGGGAGGCAGGAGTGGAGGAGGAAGCAACATATACGGCTATACCTAATGGCCCGCTCACACTTGATGTCATTTTGAAACGAACTTATCTGGATGGCGAGTCAAGTGAGGAGCACGTTAAAGAGACCGTTTGGGCGCTGGAGGATTTTTGGGCTGCTTATGAAGCCTGGCAGCTTGTCGATATGGATGAAGAGAAGCTTATCTTTGCTATGCAGGTCGACGACATCTCGCCCATGCTGAAAATGAATGGGTATTTTGGGTTGACTGAGGACGGGATTTTGTCGACGTTTAACGGAAAGCCGGATCAGGCAAAGATCATCCACTCGTTTTTCCAAATCGATATGGAGAAGCTGGAAGGGCGCCAGCAGCTTGAGTTGAAAGATGGCGTACCAATTGTGACAAAAGAAACGTATACGGCCATGATTGAGGAAATGAAAAAGCTGGAGAAAAAGGATAGGCGATAAATAGAGCAAGCCGGCGGAATGAATCATCCGCCGGCCTTTTTGTTACATATCAGGACTGAGGGCCATCCAAATTGTTGCCATAGTCATTATTCGGACGGTGCTTATCCTTTTGCGGGTTGTGGTTCTTGTAAAATAGATCTGTTTCTTCCTCGTATTCTCTCTCCCGATAAGTTCCCGGAGGCTGCTGATCGGCCTGCATCGCAGGTCTCGATGAAAGATCATTGTCCACATCAAGTGCCTTCTGGAAGCGCTGTTCATCACGCAGGTCCTCTTTCAAGGTATTCAGGTTGCGGGAGTCCGTCTCTATCTCTTCTTCCGGATGTCCGGATACGGCTGCAGCTGTTTCTTCTGCAGTCTCTCTGCTCACTTCAGGGGTGAGGTCCCGTCTTTCCGGCATAATGTCCGGATTGATCACGCCAGTTCTGCCTTTATCATAGGCGCTGTCAACAAGGACGAGGATCTTTCCTCCGTCCACTTCGCCGCTGTATCGCTCGATATCGCTATCCGTAAGGCCGAGATCACGCAAATGCTCATCATAGCCCGCATAATCATCTTTTACTGTGAAAAAGGAGCGCAAATCCTCCCAGAAATTTCTGTGATCCCGGTTTTCGCGTTCATAATCCGGAGATATGTCGAACTTGGCCTCGGCACCGGTCTGATCCTGAATCAGCTCCGAGTCGTTCAAATCACGGGCAACAACGTAAATATGACGCGGTTCGATGCCATCCGCCTTCATCGACTCGATGGAGCGGACCGCCTCAAAGCTTGAAGCGAAGATACCGACGACGTTCTTATTCATGTTACATTCCCTCCCATATCCATTGATTTTTTTGCAGGCGGACAGCGGGCGATCCATATCCGGAACATGCCTGCAGCCCGTCCGTCAGTGCAGATATATTAAAGGATGAATACCCTGGAACAGCTCTTTGTAAACAATCACATTGGCTCAGAATGAAGAACATATGTTTTTTATGTTTAGTACCGATAGAATTTTATGGTACAATGGTGGGTAGCATGAAAGAGGAGAGAATCAACTTTGTATGAATATATAAAAGGGACGGTCGAATCGATCGGGCCGGAGTATGTGGTGATTGAAAACGGGGGAATCGGTTTTGAGATTTTGACGCCAAACCCGTTCGCATTCTCAGCGGATCAGGGCAGTCACGCGAAGGTATATACATATCAGCATGTCCGCGAAGATATGATCGCGCTGTATGGGTTCCGCACAATGCAGCAAAAGAGAATGTTCAAAAAGCTGATCGGTGTTTCTGGAATCGGTCCGAAAGGGGCACTTGCGATTTTGGCATCAGGCGAGCCGACGCAAGTGATCCGGGCGATTGAGCAGGAGGACGAGAAGTTCCTGACGAAATTTCCTGGAGTGGGGAAAAAGACGGCAAGGCAGATGATCCTTGACCTGAAAGGGAAGCTGGATGAAGTGCTGCCGGAATCGTATCTTCACCTTGGTGATGAGGAGCTCTTTAAAAAGCCTGCTGCGAGCGGACATCCGCCTGAGTTAGAGGAGGCGCTCCTGGCGCTTGCTGCTCTCGGCTATTCTGAGAGGGAATTGAAGAAGGTCACCCCCGGGCTGGAAAAAGAAGATTTGCAGACGGCGGATCAATATATTAAAAAAGCATTGCAATTATTGATGAAATAATCGGCAGCCTAAATCGCGGAAAGTCCGCGAAAGGCGCCGGGGAAATTGAGATTAACAGGAGGCTGGAGTGATGGAAGAAAGGGTCCTGTCAGGCGAAGCGATCATGAATGATCAATCTTTCGAGCAGAGTCTCAGGCCGCAATTTTTAGCCCAATACATCGGACAGGATAAAGTGAAGAGCAATCTTTCCGTCTTTATCGAGGCGGCGAAACTGCGGCGGGAAACGCTGGATCATGTACTTCTGTACGGACCGCCTGGACTTGGGAAAACAACGCTCGCTGTCGTCATTGCCAATGAGATGGGAGTAAACGTCCGGACAACATCCGGCCCCGCAATAGAACGTCCGGGCGATTTGGCGGCAATCCTGACTTCTCTCGAGCCCGGTGAGGTGCTTTTCATCGACGAAATCCACAGGCTGCCGCGCTCAATCGAGGAAGTGCTGTATCCGGCGATGGAGGATTATTGCCTCGATATCGTCATCGGAAAAGGACCGGAAGCCCGGTCTGTCAGACTTGATCTTCCGCCGTTTACCCTTGTCGGTGCAACAACAAGGGCCGGAGCGATTTCTTCGCCGCTGCGTGACAGGTTCGGCGTCCACAGCCGGCTGGAGTATTACACGGAGAGCCAGCTGACCGATATTGTCGTCAGGACGGCGCAAATATTGGATACGGAAATCGACTGGGAAGGGGCTGTGGAGATCGCCAGGCGTTCCCGTGGCACCCCAAGGATTGCCAATCGGCTGCTGCGCCGCGTCCGGGATTTCGCTCAGGTTCGCGGCGACGGAGTGATCACGTTCCCGCTTGCGGAAGAGGCGCTCGCACTCCTGCAAGTGGATAGGCTCGGCCTTGATCACATCGACCATAAGCTCCTGACCGGGATCATTGAAAAGTTCAGGGGCGGGCCGGTCGGGCTCGATACGATTGCCGCCTCCATCGGTGAGGAGTCTTCGACAATAGAAGATGTTTATGAACCGTACCTATTGCAGATCGGCTTTTTGCAGCGGACGCCAAGGGGGCGGGTTGTGACCGGTAATGTATACAGGCATTTCGGACTCGAGGAGCCGGCCACATGAACGGCATCGGCAAATTATTGATGTTTGCCGGGGTCGGACTGTTTGTCATCGGGCTCTTTATACATTTTTTCAAGCTGGGCAGGCTGCCTGGCGATATTTTGATTAAAAAGGGCAATACGACCTTTTATTTTCCTGTCGTTACGTCCATTTTGATCAGCATTTTGCTTACAGCTGTGTTGTACGCAATCGGGAGGTTTAAGTGAACTGTGAAAGTAGAAGAATTTGATTTTGAACTGCCGGAGGAACTGATCGCCCAGGTGCCGCTAGCTGATCGAACAGCTAGCCGGCTTATGGTGCTCGATAAGAAGACCGGTGACATAGCGCATGAGCAATTCAGCCGGATCGGTGATTACTTGCAAGAGGGGGACTGCCTTGTCCTCAATGACACGAAGGTGCTCCCGGCACGGCTGATGGGAGAAAAAGAAGATACAGGGGCCAAAATCGAAGTACTCCTTTTGAAACAGCTTGAAGGCGATCAGTGGGAAACACTCGTTAAGCCGGCCAAGCGGGTAAAACCTGGGACGGAGATCATCTTCGGCGGCGGGAAGCTAAAGGCCATTTGCCGTGAAGCAGGAGAACATGGAGGAAGAGTGCTTGAGTTCAGCTATACTGGCATCTTTTACGAAGTGCTCGACGAATTGGGCAAAATGCCGCTTCCGCCGTATATTAAAGAACAGCTTGATGACCAGGACCGGTACCAGACGGTTTACGCGAAGGAGAGAGGCTCTGCAGCCGCTCCGACTGCCGGATTGCATTTCACGAAAGAGCTGCTTTCCGCTTTACAGGAAAAAGGTGTGAAGCTCGCTTTTATCACCCTTCATGTCGGGCTGGGCACGTTCCGGCCGGTGAATGTAGAAGATATTGACAAGCATGAAATGCATTCCGAATACTATCACGTAACCGAAGAGACTGCCGCCCTGCTGAATGATGTAAGAAAGTCCGGCGGAAGGATTGTCACAGTAGGAACGACATCGACCCGGACATTGGAAACAATCGCTACGCTGAACGGCGGGAAATTCGCGCCGGGAGACGGCTGGACCGATATTTTCATATATCCGGGCTATGAGTTCAAAGCGATTGACGGCATGATCACCAATTTCCATTTGCCGAAGTCGACACTGATTATGCTCGTCAGCGCTTTAGCTGGAAGGGAACATGTTCTGCACGCGTACCATGAGGCTGTCAGGGAGAAATACCGCTTCTTCAGTTTCGGAGATGCTATGTTTATTAAATGATCGGGCAACGCCGGAAGCCGTTTTGACAAGGCATCCTTCCGGCGGAGCCCTGACGATGAAAGGCTGCAGGATAGAAGACTGCCGGCCGGAAGGAGATTAGCAGAATGGCTGCAATTACATATGAATTGATCAAGACCTGCAAACAGACCGGAGCGCGGCTCGGCATGATCCACACACCGCACGGATCTTATGAGACGCCGATGTTTATGCCAGTCGGCACACTCGCGACGGTGAAAACAATGTCGCCTGAAGAATTGAAGGAGATGGGGGCCGGTGTCATCCTCAGCAACACGTACCATCTGTGGCTCCGTCCCGGACACGAAATCATTAAAGAGGCGGGCGGCCTTCACAAGTTCATGAACTGGGACCAGGCGATTCTGACCGATTCCGGCGGCTTCCAAGTGTTCAGTCTCAGTGATTTCCGCAAAATCGAGGAAGAGGGTGTCCATTTCCGTAACCACTTGAACGGGGACAAGCTGTTTTTGTCACCGGAGAAATCGATGGAGGTCCAAAATGCGTTAGGCCCTGATATTATGATGGCCTTTGATGAATGCCCGCCTTATCCGGCGACGCATGAATACATGAAAAAGTCTGTCGAGCGGACGTCACGCTGGGCGGAAAGATGCCTGAACGCCCACCAGCGCCCGCATGACCAAGGCCTTTTCGGGATCGTACAAGGCGGAGAATTTGAGGATTTGCGGAAACTGAGTGCAAAAGATCTCGTTTCTCTCGATTTCCCGGGGTACGCAGTCGGTGGCCTTTCGGTAGGCGAGCCAAAAGATGTGATGAATCGTGTGCTTGAATTCACGACTCCTCTTTTGCCTGATAACAAACCGCGTTACCTGATGGGAGTCGGTTCGCCGGATTCCCTGATCGACGGAGCGATTCGCGGCATCGACATGTTCGACTGCGTGCTGCCGACAAGGATTGCCCGCAATGGGACCCTCATGACGAGCAAGGGACGCCTCGTCGTGAAAAATGCCGCCTATGCCCGTGATTTTGGCCCGATTGACGAGAATTGCGATTGCTACACTTGCAGGAATTATTCACGCGCGTATATCCGTCATTTGATCAAATGTGACGAAACGTTCGGAATTAGACTTACGACTTACCATAATTTATATTTTCTGCTAAACTTGATGGAGCAAGTCCGGAATGCGATACGAGAAGATCGTCTAGGTGACTTCAAAGAAGAGTTTTTCGAAGCATATGGGTTTAATCGCCCGGATGCGAAAAACTTCTGATGATTACATGATTGATATTTTGAACAGAAAGGAGGCGTATACATGGCAACATTGGTAAACCTATCCCCGTTTATCCTGATGTTCGTCCTGTTCTATTTTTTATTGATCAGGCCGAACCAGAAGCGCCAGAAAGCGGTTCAGACGATGCAGAGCAATTTGCAGAAGGGCGACAAGATCGTGACGATCGGCGGGCTGCATGGAACGGTTGATGCACTCGATGAAGGTGTGGTTGTCCTTGTCTGTGGCAATGGCACAAAGCTTACATATGACCGCGCTGCAATCCGCAACGTGGTCGAGTCCGTATCAGGAAGCAACTGATCCGGAAAAGGACCGTATGAAAAAAGCCGCGAAGAAGGGTGCTCCCGTCTTCGCGGCTTTGCTGTCTTACGCGGCCCGGCTCGAACCGGAAAGGATATTCACGCCAAGCACGCCGCCCATCATCGCTGTCAGCACATAGCATGTATAATAGATCACCTGTTCAAGCGAGAAGAGTGAACCATGCCCCAAATACTGATAAAGTAGAACGGACAAGGCGTACGCAAGTCCCGTCGCACCTCCGAGCAGCCACCCCTTCTGCCTGCCTTTCCCGCCGCAAATGAATCCGCCGGCAAACACGCTCAGAAACGAAATAATAGTGATCAGCAAGCGGATTGATTTTTCCTCTGTCGCCGTAAAGGCCAATATGAACGAGAAAATCAGGCTGGTGACAGCGGCCAGCAGCAATATTGTCAGCAATCCGTATACAATCGAGACCCCCATCTTTTTGGCTTCGATTTTCTTCAACCCCCTCATCAGAGCACATTTTCGCTAAAACCTGTCCCGATCGCGGTCTCTACATGTGTATTCAACCTTTCCGCCATTTAGAATGGCAGGCTGTTTGTTTTTTCCATCATTTTTCCCGAGGTTCGCGGCAAGCTATAGTCAGGCAGTACGAACGGGGGGACCAATGATGGAAAAGTACGTAATCATCATATTTCGCACCCTGCTGTTATA
Organism: Lederbergia sp. B243.17; assembly: GCF_057657925.1. NCBI lineage: Bacteria > Bacillati > Bacillota > Bacilli > Caryophanales > Bacillaceae > Lederbergia > Lederbergia sp. B243.17. Next base: position 60,915 of record NZ_JBWBKF010000097.1, on the reverse strand, counting down.
CGGTGCGATTTTGGTGATTTTCAGATTAATGGGGAAACGGGAAATCGGAGAGCTGAGCGTACTCGACCTTGTCGTCTTTATCATGATGGGGGAGCTGGCGGTTCTGGCGATCGAGTCGCATGAAGATCCGCTGCTCGATACACTCGTACCGATTCTTGTTCTGCTGATCATTCAGATTTTACTCGCCTATCTTTCAATGAAAAGCAGGAAGGCAAGACGACTTATCGATGGAAAACCGTCTGTCATCATCAAAAATGGCAAAATTGATGAAGTAACGATGCGAAAGCACCGGTACAATTTCGATGACCTTCTCATGCAGCTCCGTCTGAAGGATGTCGCCAACATCGGTGATGTTGAATTTGCTATTTTGGAAACGTCCGGTGAGCTGTCCGTCGTCAAAAAAGAAAACGGCAAGGCTGCCTCTTATACAATCCCCTTTATTCTTGACGGCGCCATCCAGCAGGATCACCTAAGAGAGATCGGAAAAGATGAAGAGTGGCTCCGGCGCGAGCTGCGGGTAAGAGGCCATGAAAAAATAGATGACATCTCCTTTTGCAGTCAGCAGGACGGTGAATTTTATATTGACTATAGGGATACAAAGACTACTTGATGATTCGCCTGAAGAATGGAATTCTGAGAAGATCGGCTTTTTTCAACAGTTTTGCCAGTGTGATCAGTACCAGATACACGGCAATAGTCACACCGATACCCGCAAGCAGTTTGAGGACAGCAGACTCGAAAGGGAGATGGGCATATACGAACCGGCTCAAAAGTACGGTTAAAAAGGTGGCGAGGGCAAACTTTCCGTAATCGCCGAGATAGATCGTGAACTGAATCTTCTTTAGCACGGTCGCAAAATGAAGAAGCGTAACGAGCACGGTGCCTGCAGCAATGCCGAGCGCTGCTCCCATAATGCCAAATTGCGGCTGCGATGCAAGAGCAAAGATAACAGCAATTTTTACAATGGCCCCAATAAAGCTGTTGATCATTGCTGCTCTTGCCATGTCCAGCGCTTGCAGGATCGCCTGCAGCGGACCTTGGTAATAGTGGAAGATAAAAAATGGAGCCATCAGTGCCACAAACTCCGCCCCGCTTTTTGCTCCGTAAAGGAGTTTCATCAGCGGTTCGGCATAGACGAGTAAAACGACGACACAAAGCCCCCCTGACAGCAATGCAAGCCGCAGCGCCTGCTGCAGCCGGTGTTCGACGAGAGAATGCTGCCGCTTTGCATTCGCTTCGCTGATAGCCGGGACAAGAGCAGTCGCCAGCGAATGTGTGATGAAGGACGGAAGCATGAGCAGCGGCAGGGCATAGCCGGTCAGAAGCCCATACTGTTTTGTCGCAATCCCTGCCGCAACGCCCGCCAGCAGCAGACTCTGCGATACGACAATCGGTTCAAAAAACCAGGAAAGCGAGCCGACCATTCGGCTGCCCATTGTCGGCAAAGCGACCCTCATCAGCTCATCGAATGCCCCTTTCCCTGCCGAAACGGTTTTCCAGAACTTTTTCCGGACAGGGAACCGCTTTTTCACTTTGAACATTGTGAAAAGATAAAGCAGAGAGGCGAGCTCGCCAAGTACAGCTGCCACCATCGCTGCGGCCGCCGCGTACTCAATCCCCATCGGCAGGAACTTCCCCGCAAAAAAAGCGATGAGTGCGATGCGGACAATCTGTTCCAGCACATTTGAAATTGCCGCTGGCTTCATCTTCTGCCTTCCCTGAAAATATCCCCGGATGACCGAAGAAACCGCGATGATCGGAATGATCGGTGCAATGGCGGTCAGAGGCAAATACACCCGCTCATCAGTAAAAAGGAGATTGGACAGGCGTGGCGCGGCCAATATGAGCGCTGGAGTGAAGAGAAGGGAGAGGGAGACGGTGATCGATAGGGAAACAGCGAGGATTTTTTTTATCTGCCGCTGGTCTCCGCGCGCCTCCGCTTCAGCAACTGTCTTTGAAATCGCGACAGGAAGTCCCATCTGCGTAATCGTCACGACAAGAATCAGCGTCGGATAAGCCATCATGTAAAGGCCGACCCCTTCCACGCCGATCATACGGGCGATTACAATTCTATTAACAAAGCCGAGCAGCCTGGACAAGAGCCCGGCTGCCATGAGAATCATCGTTCCTTTTAAAAACTTCGACATTTGCGTCCCTGCCTTCTCAAAAGTACTGCGTTCGATTACAATAATGTATATGCAGAGAGTGGGACAAACCATGACAAGAGTTCCACGGACCGTTCCACAATAGAAAGGCGGATCGCAGATGAAGGAAAAGGTTCATCCTTATGAGGAGTCACGCAAAGTGGTACAGCCTGCGCTGGCAAGCAAGGTCGAAGAGTTTGCCGTCCTTGGCTATAAAGATGTGACAGAAAATGATTTATGGAACTTCTTGACCAGAAAAAAATGGAGGAAGCCGAAGGAAGATATTCATCTGTATGAGCTTGTAAGCGACGTTTTGTCGGCAGACGTCGGCGAATATATGAACTTTGCGACTGTCGAGGCCTTCCGCTCGCCAAATTGGTTCGCCGATCTGGAAAGCGAGGAACTGCAAGCGTTGTTAAACCCAAATGATGAGGAGAAGCCGCAAGATTAAATTGACAGCCAATTTTTTCTGCTTCATAATAGTCATGTTGCAAAGATTAGCAGATGTTCAACTATATTCATTCCATCAGCGGCTTACATAATTGATGTGCAGGCAAGGGGGATACAAAGGGAATGGTAAAAAGAAGCCGGATCGTTGCTTTCTTTCTGGTCCTGATTTTATTTGCAGGGCTCGCAGGAACAACATCCAAGACCATCATTGATAATATTAAACTAGGGTTGGACCTCCAGGGCGGTTTTGAAGTCCTTTATAAAGTAGAACCAGCGATTAAAGGACAAAAAATCGACAAGGAAGCACTCATCCATACGACCGATGCGCTCAACCGGCGCGTCAACGTCCTCGGTGTCAGCGAGCCGAGCATCCAGGTGGAAGGGAAAGACCGGATCCGGGTTCAGCTTGCCGGAGTGGAAGACCAGAACCAGGCTCGTGAAATCCTGGGCACCCAGGCAACTCTGACCTTCCGTGATGTGAACGACAATCTGATGATGGATGGAACTGATCTTGTTGAAGGCGCATCGAAAATGACCTTCAACCAGAACAACCAGCCGGTCGTCCTTGTCCAGCTGAAAGATAAGAAGAAATTCCGTGATATCACCGAGAAAATCGTCAGCATGGCTCCGAATAACCAGCTAGTCATCTGGCTCGATTTCGAAGAAGGTGTGGATTCCTATGCGAAAGCGGTGAAAGAGGGCAGTGATAAGATGCTCTCCGCTCCGAATGTGCGCGAGGTTTTCAACACGAATGAGGTAACGATCGAAGGAAGCTTTACGAGTGAGGAAGCCGAAAACCTGGCGAACCTGCTGAATGCCGGTGCACTCCCTGTAAAGCTTACAGAACAGTATTCAACTTCCGTTGGCGCTCAATTCGGGGAATCGGCGATGAACAAGACTGTAACGGCCGGGATTATCGGCATTGCGATCATCTTCCTGTTCATGATTGTCTACTACCGCCTCCCGGGCTTCGTAGCAACAATCACACTTTCGATTTATATTTACCTGATTCTGCTTATTTTTGATCTGATGAACGGCGTATTGACACTGCCGGGAATAGCGGCCCTCGTTCTCGGGGTCGGAATGGCCGTCGACGCCAACATTCTTACGTATGAACGGCTGAAAGAAGAGATCAAGGTCGGGCGTACGATCAAATCGGCATTCCAGGCCGGCAACAAATCGTCATTCGTTGCCATCCTTGATGCGAACCTTACAACCTTGCTGGCAGCAGCCGTCCTGTTCTATTTCGGGAATAGCTCAGTTAAAGGCTTTGCGACGATGCTCATTATTTCCATTCTTATGAGCTTCCTGACAGCCGTGTTCGGCTCTCGTCTACTGCTTGGTTTCTGGATCGACAGCAGACTGTTCAGAAATTCTCCAGGCTGGTTCGGCGTCAAGAAGAAGGATATCCATGATATCTCCGAAAACTTTAATACACATAACCTGAAAACACCGTTTGACCGTTTTGACTTTGTAAAAAATCGCAAAAAGTTCTATATCCTTTCCACTGCACTGCTCTTGGCCGGAATCATCGTCCTCGGTGTATTCCGTCTCAACCTTGGAATTGACTTTTCGAGCGGAACACGGGTGGAAATCGATGCAGGCAAAACCGTTACAACCGAAGAAATTAAAAAGGATTTGGATGCAATTGACATGCCTTCCGATAACATTGTCCTTTCCGGCAACAAATCGGATATCGGGGTTGTCCGTTATAAAGGCGTGATGGACAAGCAGGAGATCGCCTCATTGAAGGACCATTTTAGCAAGAAGTACGGTTCAGAACCGAACGTGAGCACTGTATCTTCGACTGTTGGTAAGGAGCTTGTGAAAAATGCGATCTATGCGCTGCTGATCGCGGCAGTGGGAATTGTCATCTACGTGTCGTTCCGTTTCGAATGGCGGATGGGACTTTCCTCAATCCTCGGCCTAGTGCATGATGCGTTCTTCATCCTTGCGTTCTTCAGCCTGACCCGGCTTGAAGTCGACATCACGTTCATTGCAGCCGTTCTGACGATTGTCGGATACTCGATCAATGACACGATTGTCACTTTTGACCGGATCCGCGAAAACATGACCGATAAGCGGAAGATTAAGACGGAAGAAGAAATCGCTGAGATTGTCAACAAGGGCTTGCGCCAGACGCTGACACGTTCTGTTAATACCGTTCTTACGGTTATCATCACTGTTGTTGCGCTGTTGATTTTCGGAAGCGAATCGATCCGCAACTTCTCGCTCGCTTTGTTAGTCGGCTTGTTGGCAGGAACCTATTCATCTATTTTCATCTCAGCCCAGCTGTGGTATGACTTGAAAGTGAGAGAACTCCGGAAAACGGGACCGATCAGCACAGTGAAAGAAAAGAAGAAATGGACATCTGACGAACCTCAGGTGTAATAAAGATTTACCGATTCGGCAAAAACCGCAGACATCCTGCGGTTTTTTGCATCTGATGGGGAAATGCTATAGCATGGAGCAACTGTTTGTTACAATAGTTCCAAGGAATGTAAGGAGGTAGCCATGACAGAAAAAGACCGTTTCAAGCAGGCTGAATTTGCCGCTTGGCTTGGAATCATCGTCAATGTAATTTTAACGATCGTAAAAGGGGTTTTTGGCGTAATCTCTCATAGTAAGGCGCTGATAGCGGATGCCGTGCACTCAGCATCGGATATCGCCGGATCTCTTGCAGTCTATGTCGGGCTGCGTGCGGCAAAACAGCCGCCTGATGAGGATCACCCGTATGGACACGGAAAAGCGGAGTCGATTGCGGCCATCATTGTCGCTGTCTTGCTCTTTATAGTCGGTGTCCAAATCGGGAAATCCTCTATCGAAGCATTTTTCACGAGAGTCGAAGCGCCAAGCGGGCTCGCGATTTATGCCGTCGCCTTTTCGATTGTCGTCAAAGAGGCGCTGTTCCGTTATAAGTACGCGCTTGGGAAAAAGCTGAACAGCGAGGCGCTTATCGTGAATGCATACGAGCACCGGTCTGATGTTTACTCTTCGATTGCTGCGCTGATCGGAATCGGGGCATCGATCATCGGGAAAAAGGTGGACATTCCCTGGCTTGTCTATGGGGATGCCGTCGCTGGTCTTGTCGTATCCATTCTCGTATTGGTGATGGCATGGAAACTCGGAAAAGACTCGATTCACACAGCGCTTGACCATGTTCTACATAAGGAGGACACAGTTAAGTTTTTCGATATGGTCAGTTCCGTTCCCGGTGTGCTTAGGATCGATGAATTATACGCACGGGAGCATGGATATTATGTCATTATTGATTTGAAAATTTCAGTTGACCCAAACATCACCATCGAAGCGGCCCATATGATTGGAAAGCAGGTAAAGGCGAAGCTGATGGAAATGCCGGATGTCCACAATGTGCTCGTCCACATCAATCCCTATTCGGAAGATGCGCAATGATTCTATCTTCCAATCGCTCTTCCTGGATTGTATAATGAGTTAGTCAAGAGGAGTGAGAAAATGCTTTTGCCAAAAACGCGCTGGGTTGTTGATCAAACGAATGAAGACGCCCGCGCTCTATTAATGGATACATTGAATCTTTCGCCCCTCGTTGCTGCTTTGCTGGCAAATCGGGGCATCACTGACCCCGCAGAGGCGGAATTATTTTTACATTGTGAGAGACAAGATTTTCATGATCCCTTTATGATGGAGGGAATGGAGAAGGCGGTTGACCGTATTAAAAAGGCAGCGGCATCCGGAGAAACGATTCTCGTATACGGGGATTATGATGCGGATGGCGTAACGAGCACATCAATTATGATGACAGTCCTGCGCGATCTTGGAGCCAATGCATCCTACTACATACCGAACCGGTTCACGGAAGGATACGGGCCGAATGAGGCTGCCTTCCGGAAGGCGCATGAAGCGGGTGTATCACTCATCATTACGGTGGACACCGGCATTTCCGCGCTTCATGAAGCGGAAGTGGCAAAGGAACTTGGAATGGACCTGATCATCACCGATCACCATGAGCCGCGGCCGGAATTGCCGGATGCGTTTGCAATCGTCCATCCGAATTTACCGGGGACAGGCTATCCTTTTCATTACCTCGCAGGGGCCGGCACGGCCTTTAAGCTGGCGCATGCTTTGTACGGGGAAGTGCCGGAAGCATTGCTCGATCTTGCCGCTATCGGGACAATCGCGGACCTTGTTCCGCTAAAAGGGGAAAACCGGCTGATTGCCTCTCGAGGATTAAAAAGGCTAACGCAAACGGACCGTCCGGGTTTGAGGGCGTTATGCCAAATCAGCGGTGTGTCGCCGGCTGAGGCGACAGAAGAGACGGTCGGCTTTGCCATCGGCCCGCGTCTTAATGCGGCGGGCCGTCTGGACCATGCCGGTCCGGCGGTTGAGCTGCTTTTGGCGGAGGATTCTGAGCAGGCACGCATGCTGGCAGATGAAATAGATGGAATGAATAAAGAGCGCCAGGCGATCGTTGCTGATATTTCGAAGGAAGCGATCAGGATCGTCGAGGAAAACTTCCCGCTTGAAACGAATTCTGTCCTGGTCGTCGGCCAGGAAGGATGGAACCCGGGAGTGATCGGGATTGTAGCATCCCGGCTTGTCGAGCGTTTTTACCGCCCGGCGATTGTCCTGAGCTTTGACAGAGAGACCGGAATGGCGAAGGGCTCGGCCCGAAGCATCCCGGGCTTCGATCTGTTTAAAAATCTGTCGGCCTGTGCGGATCTCCTTCCGCATTACGGCGGCCATACGATGGCAGCTGGTATGACGCTTGCAATTGATGACGTTGATGAATTGCGTGACAGGCTGAACAGGGCCGCAGAGGAACAGCTTGAAGAAAAAGATTTCATCCCTGTCACCCGGCTTGATGCTGAGGTTGACCTTGGCGACATCAGTCTCTCTTCGATTGCGGAGCTCGGAAAGCTTGCCCCATATGGGATGGACAATCCGAAGCCCGTTATCAAAATCGATAAAGTGAAAACGAAGGATATCCGGAAAATCGGGAGCAGCCATAACCACCTGAAGATGATGCTTGATAATGGCGAGGCACAGCTCGATGCGATCGGCTTCCAGCTTGGCCATCTTGCAGACGGCATTTCACCGGTTTCCGAAGTGTCGGTGATCGGTGAATTGTCGATTAATGAATGGAACCAGATGAGAAAGCCGCAGATTTTCCTCAAGGACGTTGCAGTCAGTGAGTGGCAGCTGTTTGATTTCAGAGGGCATAGACAGCCAAAACAATGGCTTCCGCTTTTGCCGGATAATAACCTGCTATTCGTATTTTTCCGGGCGGAAAATGCCCGCTTGCCATTCCCGATGCCAAAAGGCGCCGAGACGCTGCTTGCAGAAAATGCGGAGGCAGCAAAGGCAGCGATTCTTGACGGCAAGCATATAGTGCTCTATGACTTGCCTGAAAATCTGGCTCAGGTGGAAAACCTGATCGGCGGCAAGTCGCCTGCCCGCATTTATCTTCACCTTGCACATGAACGGGAGCAGTTTTTCAGCCAGCTGCCGACCCGGGAGCATTTTAAGTGGTATTATGCTTTTCTGCTGAAAAGAAAAACGTTCGATGTGAGCAAACACGGGAAAGATCTTGCAGCCTACAGGGGATGGCCAAGCGATACAATTTCCTTCATGTCAAAAGTGTTTTTTGAACTGGGATTTGTTACAATGAATGATGGAGTTCTTTCCATTCAACCAGGAAAAATGAAGAAAGACTTATCCGAGGCTCCCGCTTACAAGAAAAAGCAGGCGGAAATCGAAGTGGAGAATAAATTATTGCTTTCGTCTTTTCAACAGGCCAAGCAATGGTTTGATGAGAGGGTCGCAAACCCTGTCCTACATGAGGAGGAAACAAAAGCATGGACTTAAAACAATATATTACGATAGTAGAGGATTGGCCAAAGCCGGGCATCAGATTTAAAGATATCACGACCCTGATGGACAATGGCGATGCATACCGCTATGCGACCGACCAGATTGTCGAATACGCAAAAGAAAAAGGCATCGACCTCGTCGTGGGTCCTGAAGCACGTGGATTCATTATCGGCTGCCCTGTCGCCTATGCGCTCGGAGTAGGGTTCGCCCCTGTCCGGAAGGAAGGAAAATTGCCGCGGGAAACGATTAAGGCTTCATACGGAAAAGAGTATGGAAAAGATGCCCTTACCATCCATAAGGATGCGATCAAGCCGGGCCAGCGTGTTCTGATCACAGACGACTTGCTTGCTACAGGAGGAACAATAGAAGCGACAATCGAACTTGTGGAAAAGCTTGGCGGTGTCGTGGCAGGTATCGCGTTCCTGATTGAATTGACGTACCTCGAAGGAAGAAATAAGCTAGAAGGCTATGATCTTCTGACATTGATGCAGTTCTGATAGGAGAGACTGCCCGGAAAGCCGCATGCCGGCTTCCCGGGCAGTCTTTATCTTATCTTCAATTTCTACAGCACTTTTCGACAAATTTCTTCAAATGCCAACAAAAATCCAACAATGCCTTTACAAGAGACGCTTCTTTCTTGATAATATAGATTATACCCATTTTCAAAATAGACTTTTTCTAATTTTTATAAAAAGGTGATCCTCATGGCTAATGATCAAATTTTAACGGCTGACGAAGTGATTCAGAAGACAAGCAAATATTTAAATGAGGAACACGTTGCACTTGTTAGGAAGGCATATGAGTTCGCGCGTGAAGCCCATCAGCACCAGTTTCGCAAATCCGGCGAGCCATATATCATCCACCCGATTCAGGTGGCCGGAATCCTTGCCGACCTGGAAATGGATCCGGCGACGGTGGCTGCGGGGTTTCTTCATGATGTCGTCGAAGATACGGATGTGACCATCGCCGACATTTCTGCAGAATTTGGCAGTGAAGTTGCCATGCTTGTCGACGGCGTGACGAAGCTCGGAAAAATCAAGTACAAGTCACAGGAAGAACAGCAGGCGGAAAATCACCGGAAAATGTTTGTCGCCATGGCCCAGGATATCCGGGTCATATTGATAAAATTGGCGGACAGACTTCATAATATGCGGACGCTTAAGCATCTGCCGCCTGAAAAACAGCGAAGAATCGCCAACGAAACACTTGAAATTTTTGCCCCTCTAGCCCACAGACTCGGAATTTCAAAAATCAAATGGGAGCTGGAAGATACCTCTCTCCGTTATTTGAATCCACAACAATATTACCGGATCGTCAACCTGATGAAACGAAAGCGCAATGAACGCGAGCAGTATTTGGAAAATGTCATGAATGAAGTGAAAGAACGACTTGATGAGGTGGAGATCAAGGCGGAGGTCTCAGGCAGGCCGAAGCATATTTACTCCATTTACCGGAAGATGGTCTACCAGCATAAACAATTCAATGAAATTTATGACTTACTCGCTGTCCGGATCATCGTGAACAGCATCAAGGATTGCTATGCCGTCCTTGGCATTATCCATACATGCTGGAAGCCGATGCCCGGCCGTTTCAAAGATTATATCGCCATGCCGAAGCCGAACATGTACCAGTCGCTACATACGACAGTGATCGGCCCGAAAGGCGAGCCGCTTGAAGTGCAAATCCGGACGAAGGAGATGCACCGGATTTCTGAATACGGGGTTGCTGCCCACTGGGCGTACAAAGAAGGGAAACAGATGGACCAGGCTGCCTCTTTTGAGAAGAAGCTATCCTGGTTCCGTGAGATTCTCGAGTTCCAGAATGAATCCGAAAACGCGGAGGAATTCATGGAGTCGCTGAAAATCGACTTGTTTTCTGATATGGTTTTCGTCTTCACGCCGAAAGGGGACGTTATTGAGCTGCCTTCCGGTTCTGTTCCGATTGACTTTGCCTACCGCATCCACTCGGAGATCGGCAACAAGACAATCGGGGCGAAAATTAACGGGAAGATGGTTACGCTCGATTACAAGCTGAAGACCGGCGACATCATTGAAATTCTGACTTCGAAGCATTCCTACGGCCCGAGCCAGGACTGGCTGAAGCTGGCCCAGACTTCACAGGCGAAAAACAAGATCAGGCAGTTTTTCAAAAAGCAGCGGAAAGATGAGAACATCGTCAAAGGCAAAGAAATGGTTGAGAAAGAAATCCGTGAGATGGATTTCGAGCTGAAGGAAATCCTCACTTCGGATAACGTTAAAAAAGTCGCAGAAAAGTTCAACTTCCCGAATGAGGAAGACATGTACGCAGCTGTCGGCTATAACGGCATCTCGGCTATACAGGTCGCCAACCGCCTGACGGAAAAATGGCGGAAAAAGCGAGATGAGGAAGAAGCGATTAAGGAAATTGTCGCTGATCCGAAGCAGGAAGAACGGAAAAAACGCCATGATGCAGGAGTGACTGTCAAAGGAGCGGATAATCTGCTCATCCGACTGTCCCGCTGCTGCAATCCGGTTCCTGGCGATGACATTGTCGGCTTTATCACGAAAGGACGAGGCGTTTCGGTTCACCGGGCGGATTGCCCCAACCTTGATGCGGATGAGATGGAGAACCGACTGATCCCGGTCGAGTGGGAGTCGGGCAACGATCAGGCGAAAGAATACAATGTAGAGATCGAAATTTACGGCTATGATCGAAACGGCCTGCTCAATGAAGTTCTTCAGACAGTCAGTGCCTCGAAAACGAATATTACAGCCGTAACCGGCAGGTCAGACCGAAACAAGATGGCGACGATTATTATGACGATTTCCATCCGCAATATCGCCCATCTCCACAAAGTGGTGGACAAAATCAAGCAAATTCCGGATATATATGCGGTCCGCAGGATCATGAATTAAAGGGGAAAACCGAGCATGAGAGTGTTACTGCAAAGATGTAAAAACGCAAGTGTAGAAGTGAACGGAGAGATTGTCGGCCGGGCGGGCAGCGGCTTTATGCTGCTTGTCGGCGTCACCCATGAGGATACGGAAGAAGCGTGCAATTGGCTGGCTGAGAAGATTGTTCACCTCCGTGTGTTCGAGGATGAAGAAGGGAAGATGAACCGCTCCTTGTTGGACGTGGGTGGAAGCATCCTTTCCATTTCGCAGTTCACACTATACGGTGATTGCAGCAAAGGCAGGAGGCCGAACTTCATGGAGGCAGCCAAACCCGAGCTTGCCGAGAAGCTATACGATTACTTCAACGAACAGCTGAGGGAAAAAGGCGTCCACGTTGAGACTGGTATCTTCGGAGAAATGATGAACGTTTCTTTGACGAACGACGGTCCGGTTACGCTGATGCTGGAAAAGTGAAATAAACAAGCGGGAAGAGACGATTGTCTCTTCCCGCTTGTTTTGTTTTATTGCTTGAAGTAGGCATCTAAACCTTCATAAATCGCCTTGGCTGCTTTTTTCTGGTATCGCTTCGTTTTAATAATGTTTTCTTCTTTTCGATTGCTCATGTAGCCCAACTCAAGAAGAACGGCAGGTGTCGAGTTTTCCCGGATAACGAAATAGTCGCCAAAGCGGACGCCGCGGTCACGAGTGCTGGATGTCGCGGCCAATTCAGTATGAATCGCTTCGGCCATCGCTTTTTCAAAAGGATAATAATAGTACGTAGTATGGCCCTGGATGGTGTCATTTTCAGCGCTGTCATAGTGAAGGCTGATAAACGCATCCGCTTCGTTTGTCACGGCGATGTCTGTTCTGCTCTGGAGGCTTTTGTACTTGTCGCTGGAGCGGGTCATGATTACGGAGGCGCCTGCTTTCTCCAAATAATCGGCCAAATAATCCGCGGTTTTCAGCGTAAGGTCTTTCTCCAATGTTCCTCTTGCACCAGATGCCCCTTGGTCGCGGCCTCCGTGCCCAGGATCAAGAACGATCGTTTTTCCGGCGAGCCCTTTACTGTCGCTTTTCTTTTTTGGCTCGTCCTCTTTTGTGACAATCCAGCTGGCCACATAACCGGATTTTCCGTTTTTAACCTGGATCTTGAACCAATCGCCGATTTGTTCCAGTACTTGAAAAATTTCACCTGATGAAGCCGTTGCGATAACTCCTGATGAGAGGTCGGCACCCTCGCGGATGTTGGTTCCATCATGAACGATTTTGATCGAGCCTTGTGGAGCAGCACTTTCTTTCGCTGTTTCCGCTTTTTCAGAAGAAGAGGAGACGAATTCGGCGCTTACCCAAGCCGATTTTCCCTCAAAATCAATTTCAAGCCAGCCGTTCGTTTTTCTGATGATATGTACTGTGTCACCTTCATGCAATTTCCCCGTGATCGCCGCATCCTGTCCAGGTGCTTCTCGGACGTTCAGCCGATCCGCTGTCACTTTCCCGGTTGATGTTTGCTTGCGCTCGCCTTCTCTGGCGGCGAGCCAGTCCGCTACCCAGCCTTTTTTCCCGTCCGGCAAGGTGATTTCGTACCAGCCATCCCGATGATTTTTAAAAGGATACGTTTCTCCTTCATGAATCTGGGTAATTACAGGATATGAAGTGCCGGGCTGCTCCCGGACATTCACCCCGTTATCTGTGACGATGATTTTTCCTGTTTCCGCTCCAATCTTTGGCGTATTCAATATACAAAACGCCAGGATGAGCAGACCGGCACAGAGTAAAACGATTTTTTTTTGCATTTATTCTGACCGCCTTTCCCATTATGCATTTTACCATCGGCTCGTAAAAAAGGAAAACGTTCTTACGGGCTATATTCGAGAAAAAAGAAGCAAACCCTCTCTGTCCAGCATAATTATTTAAAAATAGGACATACTTAACAGGAATATTGAAGCAAAAACGTTCCGCTGCCAGACTGCCTTTTTGAATCAATAACGTGAAGTTGGCTGCGCAGTCTCATAAGGACAGACCAAAAACGCAGACGAAGGAGGCGTACGGATGAGAGCAGAGGAGAATTTTCGTCAGGCGGCAAACAGAGGGCTTCCGCCTGTAGATTTCAGCTTAAGAAATCAATTGGATATGGAATATACCGCGATCACAGCCGATACGGCGGGAGAGTACGGGATTGCCCCGGCTGATGTGAAGGATTTAAAAGGAAAACTGACAAGATCATAGGGCGGTATTGACAAACGGCGATCCTTTCCACTATGATTGTTAAATAATCATACCAGGCCAATGAGGGAGAGAGTACTCAGAGACCGGGCTGCCAAGAGAGGAAATGCCGTGGCTGGAAGCATTTCTGCAATTCGTTCTGAGGAAAGACACTCCGTAGGCTTCCGCTTTGAACGGGGCTGGACGACAGCGCTCAGTAAAGGATGGACGTGGACAGGCGTTAACTGTTTAAAGTGGAAGCATGAACGCTTCAAAAAGGGTGGCACCGCGGGAATACGGCTCTCGTCCCTTGTTTTTCGGAACAAGGGACGGGAGTCTTTTTGTATTTACATAACGAATAAGGGGGTTAAACAATGTCCATTCAAATACCTAGGGGTACACAGGATATCCTGCCGGGAACGGTGGAAAAGTGGCAATGGATTGAATCGGCTGCACGTGATCTATGCCGGCGCTATCAGTATCACGAAATCCGTACGCCGATGTTTGAACAAACAGAATTGTTTCAGCGCGGGGTCGGCGACACAACCGATATCGTCCAAAAAGAAATGTATTCGTTCCAAGACAGGGGAGGGCGTGATTTAACGCTTCGTCCTGAAGGAACTGCGGCAGTCGTCCGTTCTTTTGCTGAACATAAAATGTACGGAAATGCGGAGCAGCCCGTCAAATTGTATTACATGGGGCCGATGTTCCGCTATGAAAGGCCGCAAGCGGGAAGATACCGGCAATTTGTCCAGTTTGGTGTGGAAGCGCTCGGAAGCAAGGATCCGGCAATTGATGCGGAGGTCATTTCAGTGGCCATGCAATTTTACCGCCAATTGGGCTTGAAAAAACTTCGCCTCGTCATTAACAGTCTGGGGGATGCGGAAAGCCGCACGGCCCACAGAAAAGCGCTTGTCGATCATTTCTCGGGCCGGATCGATGAATTTTGCGGAGACTGCCAGGCCCGTCTTGAAAAGAATCCGCTCCGTATCCTGGACTGCAAGAAGGACCGGGATCATGAGCTGATGGCGACGGCTCCGTCGATATTGGATTATTTGAGCGAGGAATCTGCTGCTTATTTTGAGAAGGTGCAGAGCTATCTGACAGAGATGGGCTTTGAGTTTATCGTCGATCCGACGCTTGTCAGGGGCCTTGATTACTATAATCATACCGCGTTTGAAATCATGAGTGAGGCGGAAGGATTCGGCGCAATCACTACTCTATGCGGAGGCGGCCGATATAACGGGCTTGTCGAGGAAATCATGGACGGTCCGAGCACACCGGGCATCGGTTTTGCACTGAGCATCGAACGTGCACTCAGCGCGTTGGAAGCGGAAAGTGTGGAAATCGACTTTAAGCAGTCTGCTGATCTTTATGTAATTGCACTTGGTGAAAAGGCCCAGGATTATTCTGTCGGTCTTCTGCAAAAGCTTCGCAATGCCGGATATTCTGCAGAACGTGATTATATGGGCCGCAAGCTTAAAGCACAATTCAAATCTGCGGAAAGGCTCGGTGCCAAATATGCACTGATTCTAGGCGATGACGAGCTGGAAACCGGATCGGCATCGTTGAAAAACTTAGAGACTGGGGAGCAGGAACAGTATCCGCTCCATAATTTTATAGAAGAATTCGGCAAAATCAGCCGTTGAGGAGGAAGCACTTCATGTATGGAAGAACGTATTATTGCGGTGAGATCACCGAGAAGGCGATCGGCGAAGAAATAGTGTTAAAGGGCTGGGTCCAGCGGAGGCGCGACCTCGGCGGACTGATTTTTATCGATTTGCGCGACAGATCAGGGATTGTCCAAATTGTGTTCAATCCTGAGGTATCAAAAGAGGCACTGGCGACAGCGGAAAAGATCCGTAACGAGTATGTGCTGGATGTTAAAGGAAAGGTTGTCGGCCGCCAGGAGAATACCGTCAACCCGAATTTGAAAACCGGCAAGATCGAAGTGCTTGTCTCTGACATTACGATTATCAATGAGGCGAAAACACCGCCGTTCGGCATCGAAGACAAATGTGAGGCGGCAGAAGAAATTCGCTTGAAATACAGATACCTGGACCTGCGCCGGAAGGAAATGTTTGATGTCTTCAAGCTGCGCAGCGACATTACAAAAACAGTCCGCAATTTTCTTGACAACGAAGGGTTCCTTGACATCGAAACACCGATTTTGACGAAGAGCACCCCGGAAGGCGCACGCGACTATCTCGTGCCGAGCCGTGTTCATCCAGGCGAATTCTATGCGCTCCCGCAATCACCGCAAATTTTCAAGCAGATGCTGATGGTCAGCGGTTTTGACAAGTACTATCAGATCGCTCGCTGCTTCCGTGACGAAGACCTGCGTGCGGACCGCCAGCCGGAATTTACCCAAATTGACATCGAGATGAGCTTTATGGGCAAAGAGGAAATTCGCGAAATGGTGGAAAGAATGCTCCAAAAAGTGATGAAGGATGCAAAAGGGGTAGAAGTGAGCACTCCGTTCCCAACGATGACCTATGCGGACGCGATGGCAAGATACGGATCTGACAAACCGGACACCCGCTTCGAAATGGAGCTGCAAAATGTATCTGACCTTGTAGCCGACTCAGGCTTCAAAGTGTTTGCCGGTGCAGTGGAAGGCGGCGGCGAAGTAAAAGCGCTCGTCGTGAAAGATGCTGCTTCACGCTATTCACGGAAAGATATTGACGGCCTTGGCGAGTTTGCCGCCCGTTACGGTGCAAAAGGTCTTGCGTGGATGAAAGTCGAGGAAGAAGGATTGAAAGGCCCGATTGCTAAATTCTTTGGCGAAGAAGACCAGGCTGCCCTGACTTCTCGTGTTGGTGCCGAGACGGGTGACCTTCTCCTGTTCGTTGCCGATAAGAAAAAGGTCGTAGCCGAAGCGCTCGGTGCACTCCGCTTAAAGCTTGCGAAAGATCTTGGACTGATCGACGAAGCAAAATACAACTTCCTTTGGGTGACAGACTGGCCGCTTTTGGAATACGACGTGGACGAAGACCGTTACTATGCCGCGCACCATCCGTTCACCATGCCGGTAAGAGATGAACTCCACCTGCTGGAGACGGACCCTGCCAGCGTCCATGCTGAGGCATATGACGTCGTTTTGAACGGCTACGAACTCGGTGGCGGTTCTCTCCGGATTTTCGAGCGCGACATCCAGGAAAAAATGTTCGCGGCACTCGGCTTTTCGCCAGAGGAAGCAAAAGAACAGTTCGGCTTTTTAATGGACGCTTTCGAATACGGCACACCGCCGCATGGTGGAATTGCACTCGGACTTGACCGGATGGTCATGCTTCTGGCCGGCCGCCAAAGCCTCCGTGACACCATCGCCTTCCCGAAAACGGCGAGCGCCAGCGACTTGCTCATGAAGGCACCTGACGAAGTGAGCGGAGCCCAGCTGGAAGAGCTCAGCCTTCGCACAACAGCGACCAAGGAAGAGACTGGTACTAAAGAACGGTAATGCAAAATGAAGCGCTTTCTCGTTGAATTTTCAAAAACGCTGTGCTAATATAAAACCAATAAAAGAAAGTCCTGATGTGTTCGTCTTTACACCTTTTCGTTTTGACCGACAAGTTTTAACCTAGGGAGTCTGGAGTTTCCGGACCGAGCGCAAGCCTCCTCCGAGAGGACGCGCGAGGCCTGGGGCAGGACACCCACCTGCTGAGAGCGGGTTCAAAACATAGGATTTACATGGACGGCACGATTGGGACTTTCCTAAACTGAGAACTTACAAGCAGCCGCTTTCGAGCGGCTGCTTTTTGGTGTTGTTTTGGAGGCTTTGGCTGCAAGAGGGCGGTGTGGCATGTGGGATACGGCCATGTGCCCGATAGTTAAGATGTATCCCAGTGAGGGTCACATAGAATGCTCCAATGTGCCCGATGAGTGAGCAGTTCGCTGGCGAGGGTCACATAGAACGCTCCAATGTTCCCGACGAGCAAGCAGTCCACATGAGAAAGTTACATAGATGCCTGTTCCATCCCAAAAGCATTCAAAAAGAGGAAGTTTCCTGGCTGTCAAAGGTATTTTTAATTGCATGTTTTGCTTTTCTCCATTAATCTGAAAAGATACTACATGAATGTCTGGAGAGGATAGTTATGCTGCATCAATTTTCCCGTAATGAGCTGGCGTTTGGCAAGGAAGGGCTGGATATTCTGAAGGGTTCCACGGTTGCCATTCTAGGTATCGGAGGTGTCGGCACGTTTGCTGCTGAAGCTCTTGCCCGTTCCGGAGTCGGTAAGCTGATTCTCGTTGACAAGGACGATGTGGACATTACGAATGTGAACAGGCAGATTATCGCTTTGCTTTCCACAGTCGGGCAGCCGAAGGCAGATTTGATGAAGGAAAGAATTGCCGACATCAATCCTGATTGTGAAGTGGTTGCACTGAAAATGTTTTATACGGAAGAGACGTATGAGAAGTTCTTTGCCGAGAAGCCCGATTATGTGGTGGATGCATCCGACACGATCGTTTACAAAATTCACCTGATCAAAGAGTGCCTGCGACGCGGCATCCCGATGATTTCTTCGATGGGAGCGGCGAACAAAATGGATCCGACCCGCTTCATGGTCAAGGACATTTTCAAGACGCATACCGATCCAATTGCAAAAGTGATTCGGACAAGGCTTAGAAAAGAGGGCTATAAAAAAGGCGTTCCGGTCGTTTTTTCGGATGAAAGCCCGATTGTCATCCGCGAGGACGTCAAGAAGGTTGTCGGCAAGGAGGATTCCGAAATCCGCAAGGTGCAAATGCCGCCGGCCTCGAATGCATTCGTCCCGTCTGTTGCCGGATTGATCATGGCAAGCTATGTGGTGCGTGACCTGCTGAAGGATATTCCGATTCAGCGTGTATCGGATAAAGGACAAGCGTAAGCTGGAAAACAAACATCCCGTACCAATGCATCGCAAGGTACGGGATGTTTTTTTACGATTTTTTATGGATATTGTCATAGATGGCAGAGAGCGCCTGCTCGAACTTGCCCGTCTTTTTCGGCTCGTAGTACTTTTTGTTTTTCAGCTTGTCTGGGAGATATTGCTGGCTCACCCAGCCGGATTCGTAATCATGCGGATATTTGTAGCCGATCCCTCTGCCGAGCTCAGCAGCGCCTTTATAATGGGCGTCTTTTAAGTGAGCTGGGACTTCTCCGGATAACCCGGCACGGATGTCAGCAAGGGCTGCGTCGATTGCAGTAATCGCCGAATTCGATTTTGGCGAAAGGCATAGTTCAATTACGGCATTGGCGAGCGGGATCCTCGCTTCCGGGAAGCCGATCTTTTCAGCAGTCTCCACTGCTGCGAGCGTCCGCGGGCCGGCCTGCGGATTGGCGAGACCGATGTCTTCATAGGCGATGACAAGCAGCCGTCTCGCAATGCTTGGCAAATCGCCGGCTTCAATCAAGCGGCCGAGATAATGGAGCGCAGCATTCGCATCGCTCCCTCTAATTGATTTCTGAAAACCGCTCAGCACGTCATAATGGGCATCACCGTTCCGGTCGTGAGCGAGTCCCTTTTTCTGCAGGCATTCCGCGGCGATGTCCGCTGTAATATGGATTTTTCCACTGTTCTCAGGCTCTGTTGATAAAACGGCGAGCTCAAGGGCATTCAATGCGCTTCTCGCATCTCCGTTCGCCGCGCGGGCAAAGTAATCGAGGGCATCCTCGTCCAGCTCAAGCGGGTACTCGCCAAGCCCCCGTTCTGCATCATGGATTGCCCGCTCTAATGTTTGTTTCATCTCTTCCTCGGTCAAAGGAAAGAGCTCGAAAATCTGACATCGGCTTCGGATCGCCGGATTGATTGCATGGTACGGGTTGCTCGTCGTCGCCCCGATCAGGACGATTCTTCCATTCTCAAGATGGGGGAGCAGGAAATCCTGTTTTGCCTTGTCCAGCCGATGCACCTCGTCCAAAAGAAGGATGACTTTTCCACTCATTTTCGCCTCTGCCGCGACAATTTCCATGTCTTTTTTATTATTCGTCACTGCGTTCAATGTGCGGAAGGCATAGCGGGTACTCCCGGCAATGGCACTGGCAATCGACGTTTTGCCGATTCCGGGCGGACCGTACAGGATCATGGAAGACAGTTGCTTCGCTTTTACCATCCGGCTGATGATTTTTCCGTCGCCGACAAGGTGCTGCTGCCCGGCAACCTCTTCAATCGTCCGCGGCCTCATACGGTACGCCAATGGCTGTTGATTCATGGACATCTCTCCAAACTTTTGTTCTCATCATCATCTTCCTCCATCATAGCAAATCAACTGCAAATATGCATTCGTCTTTGCATCATCGTTTAAAAGGGGGAAGCAAAATCCAGCACCACACGATTCCAATGATAGGATCTTTGGAGCAGGCCCCTTGCAAATATGCATTCAATGGTGTGAATATGATATAATGTGTGAATGCAAAGGAGCCAGGTACATGCGAAAAAAGGATCATTTGATTGCCCGCTTACTGATATTTACAGTCGGCCTGCTTATTATGGCTCTCGGCATTGTGCTGATGATCAGGTCTGATCTTGGCGCCTCGCCATGGGATGTGCTGCATGTCGGGCTATTTTACCAATTTGGACTTACGGTCGGTTCTTGGTCGATCCTTGTCGGCTTTCTTATCTTGGGAAGCGCCGCGATCATGCTGAGAGAATGGCCGCAGTTCGGCGCTTATTTGAATATGCTGCTTGTCGGCATTTTTATTGATATGTACATGGCAATGCCATTTATAACGCAGCCTCAAACATGGCCGGGAAAAACGGTGATGTTCCTTGTGGGCATGCTTGTTTACGCATATGGAATGGGAATATACTTGTCCGCTCAATTGGGGGCCGGTCCGCGCGACAGCTTTATGCTCGCGCTCACTGAAAAAGCCGGGTGGCCTGTCGCAAAGTCAAGAAGGGCGATGGAAGTGATCGTCCTGGTCATCGGCTGGATGCTAGGCGGCCCAGTATTCATCGGCACCGTCATTTTCAGTTTGGCGGCGGGAACATGCATTGGCATTGCCCTTCCGCAATGCCAGAAGTGGACGGAAAGATGGATGAAACGCGAAGATTCGGGCAAGAAAATAGAACGGGGTGCAAGTTAATGAAGATTTCGACGAAGGGCCGCTATGGTCTGACCATAATGATTGAATTGGGAAAGCGTCATGGGGAAGGACCGATTTCATTAAAATCGATCGCGAAGACGTATAACTTATCCGAGCATTATCTGGAACAGCTCGCCGGGCCGCTCCGGAATGCCGGCTTGATCCGCAGCATTCGCGGTGCTTACGGCGGATATATGCTGGCAGATGAACCGGCAAACATTACTGCAGGCGACATCATTCGGGTTCTGGAAGGCCCGATCAGCCTTGTGGAGGCAATTGATGATGAGGAGCCGGCAAAGCGTGACCTGTGGATGCGCATCCGTGATGCAGTCAAAGGCGTACTCGATCACACGACAGTTGAAGACTTGGCAAATTTCGAAGACGAGAGCCAAGACGGCCTCGATTCCTATATGTACTATATTTAATCGTTGAGAAGGGTGAAAAGGATGGAAAAAATATATTTGGACCATGCAGCGACAACGCCTGTTCATCCGCAGGCCGCCGAAAAAATGGCAGCAATGATGACGGAGAATTTCGGAAATCCGTCCAGCATCCACTCATTTGGCAGAGAGGCAAGGAGAATCCTTGATGAATCAAGGACGATCCTGGCCGACAGCATCCATGCGAAATTTACGGAGATTGTCCTGACAGGCAGCGGCACGGAAGCGGACAACCTGGCGATTATTGGAACCGCTAGAATGAACCGAGAGCGGGGAAAACATATCATCACGACTTCTATCGAGCATCATGCGGTCCTCCATGCCTGCCAATTTTTAGAGAAGGAAGGCTTCGAAGTCACTTGGCTTGAGCCGGATGAAACAGGCAGAATCCTTGTGGAAGATGTGAAAAAGGCGCTCCGTGATGATACAATTCTTGTAACCGTCATGTATGGGAATAACGAAGTCGGCACAATCCAGCCAATCCGGGAAATCGGGGAGCTGCTGAAGGATCATCCGGCCTATTTCCATACGGACGCTGTTCAGGCATACGGGGCTGTCAAGCTTGATGTGGACGAACTGAAGGTGGATCTGCTTTCGGTGACGGCTCATAAAATCAATGGCCCGAAAGGAACCGGCTTTCTTTATGTCCGCACAGGGACGAACCTTGCTCCGGCTACGTACGGCGGTGAGCAAGAAATGAAACGCCGGGCTGGAACGGAGAATCTTGTTTCAATCGCCGGTTTCGCTGAAGCAGTCAAGGTGATGGAAGCATCGCGCGAACAGAAGTTAGAACAATACAAAGAAATGACAAACACCTTTTTGTCGATTTTGGACAGAGAAGGGATTCAATACAAAGTGAACGGGTCAGAGGATTTCCGTCTGCCCCATGTACTCAATATCAGCTTTCCAGGAACGGACGTAGAATCAATGCTTGTCAACTTGGATATGGCCGGTATAGCCGCATCAAGCGGTTCCGCCTGCACAGCCGGATCGGTCGAACCGTCGCATGTGCTTGTGGCGATGTTCGGCAAAGAGTCTGGGCGTGCGCGAAATTCGATCCGTTTCAGTTTTGGCCTCGGCCTTTCAGTCGAGCAAGTGAAGGAAGCAGCCCAAAAAACAGCGGAAATCGTCCGCAGGCTGCAAAAGTGAAAGGAAGATGAAAAATGAACAAAGCACCTGAACAAACACGGGTCGTTGTGGGCATGTCGGGTGGCGTCGATTCATCAGTTGCAGCCCTCTTGCTAAAAGAGCAAGGCTACGAAGTAATCGGCATTTTCATGAAAAACTGGGATGATACCGATGAAAATGGAGTATGCACGGCAACAGAAGACTACCAGGACGTCATCCGGGTATGCAACCAGATCGGCATTCCGTATTATGCCGTCAATTTCGAAGAACAATATTGGAATAAGGTTTTCACTTATTTCCTTGATGAATATAAAGCCGGCAGGACACCGAACCCTGACGTGATGTGCAACAAAGAGATCAAATTCAAGGCGTTCCTTGACCATGCAATGAAGCTTGGCGCCGATTATTTGGCAACTGGCCATTATGCACAGGTCGACCGGAGCGGTGGAGAAGTAAAAATGCTTCGTGGCGCAGATGACAACAAGGACCAAACGTATTTCTTGAATCAGCTGAGCCAGCAGCAGCTGGAAAAAGTCCTTTTCCCGATTGGGGAAATCGACAAAAAGCAGGTACGGGAAATCGCTTTGAAAGCTGGCCTTGCCACCGCAACGAAAAAAGACAGCACCGGCATTTGCTTTATCGGCGAACGGAACTTCAAGGAATTCCTGAGCGGTTATCTGCCTGCACAGGAAGGAACAATGGAGACGCTCGGGGGCAAGAAAGTCGGCAAGCATGACGGGCTGATGTATTATACGATCGGCCAGCGCCATGGTCTTGGCATCGGAGGCGCGGGAGATCCGTGGTTCGTCGTCGGCAAAGACTTGAAGCGCAATGTCCTCTATGTTGAGCAAGGGTTTGATCATCCATCCCTTTACTCCACTTCGATCAAAGCAACAGATCTCAGCTGGGTATCAGATACAGAAAAACCGGTTGAATTCCAATGCACTGCGAAATTCCGTTATCGCCAACCGGACCATGAAGTGACCGTACGGCTTTTGCCTGGAAAAGAAGCGGAAGTGATCTTCAAGGAACCGGTCAGAGCGGTTACGCCAGGACAGGCTGTCGTCTTCTATGACGGCGAGGAATGCCTTGGCGGAGGTACAATCGATCAGATTTTTAAAAATGAAGAAAAATTGCTGTACGTAGGCTGAACATTAGAGCAGTTCCTCCAAGGCCGGATTAGCGGCAGGGAGGAATGCTCTTTCTTTTTTAAAGGATATGATATAATTTCTATACAAAATCAACGTTCGGAGAGTGACATATGGATAAAAACTTTGAAGGCATCCAGTACTTACAGCAAGGAAATATTGAAAAAGCGGTCCAGCTTTTTACAGAAGCAATTGAGGAAAATCCGCAGGACGCGGTCGGCTATATCAATTTCGCCAATGTGCTCATTTCAGTGGGAGACCCGGAGCGCGCAGAACAATTTCTGAAGCGAGCGCTTGAAGTGGACGATCAGGCGTCTGCTGCCTACTACAGTTATGGAAATCTTTATTTTAACAAAGAAGATTTTGAACAAGCGGCAAAAATGTTCGAAAAGGCAATGAAACTTGATCCTGAATCGAATGATATCGCCTATATGCTCGGCATGTGCTTCGTCAACCTTGGCCGGGATGCGCTTGCCCTTCCGTACTTGCAGCGGAGCGTTGAATTGAATGAAGAGGACGCCGAGGCAAGATTCCAGTACGCCATTGCACTGGCTAAAGTCGGAGAATACGATGCAGCGATTCCACAGCTAGAGAAGGTTTTGGAAACCACACCGGATCATGCCGATGCCCTATATAATCTCGGCGTAGCATTTGCCGCGGCAGAGGAGGATGCATCCAAAGCACTTGGATATTTCGAACAGGCCCTCAGCATCCAGCCGGATCATGCGCTCGCCGCGAATGGAAAGAAGTTAATGGAAGCGGTGCTGGCCGAGGAGGAAGGGGAAGAATAAGGAGGGTCCGCAATGGAGCGGCAAGATTCACTTGATCTATTTTCCGAAAATGAACAATACATAAAAGGACGCCACCTCGTGACGATTTTTCACAATGAGCAAAATATGTATTCGGTCGTCCGGATTCGTATTTCCGATACGAATCTGGAAATGACGGATAAGGAAGCGGTAGTCACCGGCTACTTTCCTCGGATCCATGAAGAGGAGACGTATGTATTTTACGGCATCATGAAGGATCACCCAAAATTCGGCATGCAATTCCAGGCGGAGCGTTTCAAAAAGGATATTCCGCAGACGGAAGAAGGGGTCGTCGCCTATCTTTCAAGTGAACTGTTCAAGGGAATCGGACGCAAGACGGCGGAGCGGATTGTCAAGGCACTCGGCGAAGATGCCATCTCCAAGATCCTCTCGCAGCCTTCCCTTTTGGACACCGTCCCGAAACTCCCTCCGGAAAAAGCAAAGGACCTGTATGATACGCTTGTCGAACACCAGGGGCTTGAACAGATCATGATCAGTCTCAACCAGTACGGCTTCGGCCCGCAGATTTCGATGAAGATCTATCAGGCCTATAAAGAGGAAACGTTGTCCATTATCCAGAAAAACCCTTACCAGCTGATTGAAGATGTGGAAGGAATCGGGTTTGGCAGAGCAGATGAACTCGGTTCTCAGCTTGGTATCAGCGGCAGCCATCCGGACCGGATAAAAGCGGCGTGCCTGTATACGCTGGAAACGGAATGCCTGCAGAACGGCAATGTGTATGCGGATGTCCGCGAGCTGCTCGTCAATGTTAAAAAGCTGCTCGAACAAAGCCAGCCGTTCGAGATTGACTATACGAGCATCTCTGCAGAATTGATCAAGCTGGAGGAAGAAGGGAAAATTATCGGCGAGAATAAGCGCGCCTATATGCCCTCCCTTTATTTTTCCGAAAAAGGAATCGTCACAAGCATCCACCGCCTGCTGGAGCAGACTCAATATGCCGACCAGTTTCCTGAATCGGAGTTCCTGCTTGCTCTCGGCGGCCTGGAAGAACGGATTGGCGTCGAGTATGCCCCTTCTCAGAAGGAAGCAATTCGCACGGCGCTTATGAATCCGATGATGATTCTGACGGGCGGCCCGGGTACAGGGAAAACGACGGTCATCAAAGGGATTGTCGAGCTGTATGCGGAGCTGCACGGCCTTTCGCTTGACCCGAAATCATACAAAGAAGAACCGTTTCCTGTCCTTTTGACAGCGCCGACGGGGCGTGCCGCCAAGAGGATGGCCGAGTCAACGGGGCTTCCGGCGATGACCATTCACCGGCTGCTCGGAATGACGGGCCAGGAAGACCTTGATTCAGAAGGGGGGAGAGAGGTCGAAGGCAGGCTTCTCATCGTGGATGAGATGTCGATGGTCGATACGTGGCTTGCCCACCAGCTGCTGAAAGCTTTGCCGGATGACATCCAGGTGATTTTTGTCGGCGATGAGGACCAGCTCCCGTCTGTCGGACCCGGTCAAGTGCTGAAGGATCTGCTCCGTTCAGGTGTCATACCGACTGTACAGCTGACGGATATTTACCGCCAGGCAGAAGGATCTTCGATTATTGAGCTGGCCCATGCAATCAAGCAGGGAGGCTTGCCAGCCAATTTTTCAGCACAGCAGAAGGACCGTTCTTTCATCCGCTGCGGCAGCGGCCAGATCGCCGAAGCGGTGGAGCAGATCGTCAAAAATGCGAGGCAGAAAGGATTTGCAGCCAAGGATATCCAAGTGCTCGCTCCGATGTACCGCGGACCGGCGGGGATCGACAACCTCAATAAGATCCTCCAGGAAATCTTCAATCCGAACCCTGATGGAAGCAGGAAGGAGCTCTCGTTCGGTGAGGTGAAATACCGGATCGGCGACAAGGTCCTTCAGCTCGTCAACCAGCCGGAGCAGAATGTATTCAACGGCGATATGGGCGAAATCATCTCGATTTTCTATGCCAAGGAAAACACCGAGAAGCAGGATATGATGATCGTCTCGTATGAAGGGACGGAAGTGACGTATTCCCGTCAGGATTTCAATCAGATCACCCATGCTTTCTGCTGCTCAATCCATAAATCTCAGGGCAGCGAATTTCCGATCGTCATCCTGCCGGTTGTCAAAAGCTACTACCGGATGCTGCGGAGAAACCTGCTATATACCGCGATTACGAGAAGCAAAAAATTCCTGATTATGTGCGGGGAAGAATCCGCATTCCGTTCAGGTGTTGAACGGGAAGACGATCAGAAGCGCAAAACCTCGCTGTACGAAAAACTGACGGACAGCGAACACCTTTCGGAGGAAACGAAGGCGGCAGCGGAGACGCCTTTGACGGAAGACTCGATTATGCTGATCGATCCGATGATCGGTATGGGTACCGTGACGCCATATGACTTTGTCTAAATATCCGCTTGGAAAATGTTGCGACTAATGAAATCCCGCCAACGGCAAAAAATAAGTCTGTTCGGAAAGGCGGGATACTTTGCGGACATTTTCTCTCTTAAAAGGCATGCCTGTATATGGAAATGACGGTGAAATGCTTGGAGAAGTGCTGGACATCTGCATCCGGGAAGACGGGACTGTAACGGACGTCCTCCTCCTTGGAAAAGGGCTGGTCGGCCGTAAATACCGGGTGCCGGTTGCAGAAATCCGCACGTTCGGGGATGATGCGATTCTGCTGAAAAACAAAGGGGAGCTTCCCCAGTATGAGCAGCAGGAAAATGAATTCACGATGAACTGCAAGCGTCCCCTCTCGGGAAAAACAGCGTTATCGAAAGACGGAGAGCAGCTTGGCCTTCTCGATGATGTATATTTCCTTGAGGAAATGGGCACAATCGTGGCATACGAACTGACCGATGGTTTCTTTTCTGACATATCGCAAGGAAAGAGAGTAATACGGACTCCAAACCCACCACAGATTGGAAAGGACGCCATCATCATGTCGGTTAAATAAGCTGCGAGGTGGCATATACCCATGATGAAATGTCCGAATTGCCAAAGCAAGGATCTGGGGAAGATCGGAATCAACCAATACTACTGCTGGAACTGCTTCATTGAACTTTCTATCGGCGGAAGAACCATCCACACCCATCAGGTGGAAGAAGACGGTTCACTAAGCTCGCTGGATGATTTGTTTGATGAGCGGGAGAGAAAATTGAGTTAGAAAATGGGGGGCTGATGAAGGAAGCCGATAGGCGTTTCCTTCATCCAGTCCCCTTTTTTATTTCCTTTTTTATACACTTTTTTTAAGGCTCACAACTTCTTTCCTTGTATTCACCACCTGTCTAACGATATTATTACAGTAAAGTATGAAATAAAAGGAGACTGACGTGAGAAACTTACAATTAACTTTGCATGAAGCGATTGAAATAGCAAAGGCGCTCTCAAACGAGCATCGGGTGGAGATTTTAAAACAATTGACAGGCGGCCCGAGAAACGTAAATGATATATCGGAGCTGTTAAATATACCTTTTTCGACTGCAGCAGCACATATTAAAAAATTGGAAGAAGCAAATTTAATAAAAACTGAAATTGTTCCGGGAAGAGGAAATCAAAAAGTCAGCTCAAAGCTTTATGACCGTATTACGATTGATCTGGAGGAAAAAGAGCCGTTAGTTGATGATGAAATTACTTTTGAGTTAAATATTGGGGAATATGTTCATTGCCAGGTTGAACCGACTTGCGGCCTAATCAGTGATAAAGGGATTATTCATATTTTGGATGACCCGAGATCTTTTTTTGAACCAGAGCGGAAAAATGCACAGTTGATCTGGTTCCGCTCTGGTTATATCGAATATCATTTTCCGAACCGTGTTCCTTATGGAACAGAA
Organism: Lederbergia sp. B243.17; assembly: GCF_057657925.1. NCBI lineage: Bacteria > Bacillati > Bacillota > Bacilli > Caryophanales > Bacillaceae > Lederbergia > Lederbergia sp. B243.17. The sequence continues at coordinate 32,999 of NZ_JBWBKF010000097.1, read as the reverse complement.
GTGGAAGAGTTAAGTTTTTCTGTTGAACTTTGTTCAGAAGCACCATACCATAATATGGACTGGCCCTCAGATATTTCGTGTTCCATAAATGATCAGGAGATAGGACAATGGACAAGTCCAGCTGATTTTGGTGGTGAGCGAGGATTTTTAACACCCTCTTGGTGGGAAACTCATAATACGCAATACGGCCTGTTAAAATATTGGAATATCAATAGTGAAGGCAGTTTTATTGATGGTGTTAAAATTTCAGATGTCACAATTGATCAGCTCAAGCTTCAGGAGAGGCCTTATATTTCATTAAAACTTGGAGTAAAAAAAGATGCATTGAATCAAGGAGGCATCAATATATTTGGATCGAAGTTCGGAAACTACGAACAGGGCTTGATCATGAAGATAAAATATGCCCGTATCAGTTAAATCCGCTCATAGTGAATGGTTTCAGTGTAGCTCCTTGAAGGGGCTTTTTTTATTCTTATGCACTTTTTACGGCCTTTTTTGTGATTGTCTATCCGCTAAAAAAATTATTATTACATAAATACTTGATTCATTACACTAAATCATGTAATAATGAATTCAACGTTATGAAAGCGCTTATTAAAAAGGAGGGTTTACAAATGAAGTTTAGTAAATGGATTCTTCTTGTTTTCTCGGTTGTTCTTGTTCTTGCCGGATGCAGCAGTAATAAGTCTGCATCAAAGGATGGCCGCGTAGAAATCACCTTCATTAACGGCTTTACTGGCGGTGATGGAGCCTATATGAAAAAAATTACGGAAGGCTTCAATAAGTCACAGGATAAATACCGGGTTGTTGAAAGCCAAGAAAAAGAGCATTATACCAAATTTAAATCTGGGAATTATGATTTAGTCGTAATCCATGGCAACAATCTTGAAACGTACCGACTTGACGGACTGATTGCTGAAGCTGACTCAATGTATGAAAAGGCCGGGTTTAAGGAGTCTGATTTTCACCCAGCTGGAATGGAATTGGCGGAGCTTGATGGAAAACGATACGGTTTCCCGCTGGATATCCACCCGCTTACCATGTTTTATAACAAAGATCTTGTAACCGAAGCTCCTAAAACGTATGAAGATTTAAAAGCTTTGAACGCTGAATTGCAAGCAACAAACAAGGATTTATATGCATTGGGCATTCCATCTTCTGGTCTGGTTGAATTCTATATGCTCATGATCGCCTCTCAAAATGGGATTGATCTAAAGGATGGCGATAGCCTGAATTTTGCGCAGCCCGAGTTCGCTGATGCTTTAATGACATTCCACGATATGGTTTGGAAAGACAAGGTTTCGCCTGCCAATTTAGGGTTGGATGGGGAATTTAAAGCATTCATGAAAGAGGCGGAATCAGGTTCATCTGTTCAAACAGCTGTTGCTTTGACTGGCCCATGGTTCTATGGGGCGGCGAAAGAAAAATATGGAGATGCATTGGGAATAGCACCAATCCCGCAAATTGGTAAACAGCCTGCTGCTTATGGAAATGCTCATATGATCTCCCTTTCCTCTAAAGTAAAAGATGAAGAAAAACTAGAGGGTATTGCCGAATTCCTTACCTACTTGTATACGCCGGAGAATCTGCTTAATTGGGCTGAAGGGGGCCAGGCGCCTGTTCATATGGCAACAATCGAAAAAATCAAAGCCGAGCCAGAAAAGTATGAAATCGCTTTTCAAAACCAAAAACAGTTCGATGATTATGTGAAACCGCCGCAAGTGTACCAATACGGCGAGCAAATTCGCTATATGAATGAAAAGGTATTTAGTCAGCTTGTTACAAAAAAAGATTTGTCAAGAGATCAATTAATGAAGGAACTGGAAACAGCAACAAAGCAAGCTCAGCAAATTGCGCAAACGAAGCCAAAGTGATTAGAGAGAGTTAAGGAAGAAGAGTGACGGCTCTTTTGTCGTCACTCTTCTTTATAAGAGTAGAAATCTACCATTTTACAATGATCCTAATCTCAGAAAATGATTACTAGACATAGGAGGTTACAAAACATGCAAAAAGGCGCCACATCAAAAACCTCGGCATTTATGATGGTAACTCCCTTTTTTCTATGTTTTCTTTTGTTTTGGGCGATACCTGTGCTTGTAGGAATCTATGTAAGCCTGCATAACTGGAATCTCTCTTCTGGCAATAATGGATTTGTCGGTCTGCAAAATTATGTAGATATTTTAACGCCTGGCACGCTCTACAACGATTATTTCAAAGTGGCATTAAAAAACACACTTGTTTTCGTTGTCATTAGTGTCCCGCCTCTCGTATTGATTGCGTTAATTTTGGCGTTGATCATTAATCAGTTGCCGGCGAAGTTGAAGCCTTTATTCAGGACGATCTATTTTGTTTCCTATTCCATATCGGTCACCGCTGTCTCTGCTATATTCCTGTGGCTTTTTAACGAAAACGGCGGGTTTATTAATAGTGTGCTTGTATCAGGAGGTATATTGAAGGAGCCTGTCAGTTGGCTCAGCCAGCAGCCTTATGCATGGTTATCCGTGCTGATAGCGACTGTTTGGTGGACGATCGGCTTCAATATGATGTTATTCATTAATGCCATCGATGAAGTGGATCCAAGTTTATATGAAGCAGCCGATTTAGATGGAGCGAATTTTTTCGCTAAATTTATCTACATCATTTTGCCGCAAATACGGAATGTTGCTTTGTTCATTGTCATTATGACAGTCATCGCTTCCTTTAATTTATATGGGCAATCGAAACTAATTACGGCAGGCGGTCCTGAACAATCGACAACTTCATTGACCATGAGCATCCAAAACACGGTCATGAGTATGAATCAGCTTGGGGCGGGTTCAGCGATGGCCATTCTTATGGGTCTTATCATGCTGCTCATCACAGCGATGCAATATGCAATGGGAAGAAAAAGAGAAAAGGAAGGGGTATGAAGCATGAATCGGACAAGAAGGAAAAATATCATGATTGTCACTCTTGCCAGCCTAATAGCCATTCTTTTTCTATTGCCGCTCATATGGATGGTGTTCACATCGTTCAAAACATTAAGTGAATCCATGTCCAGTGCTGCCATTCTGCCTAAAACGTGGACATTCCAAAATTACATCGACATTTTTTCTTCCACAACCGATGCCCCGATAATCCGCTGGATTCTTAATACAGCTATCATAACGGTCATCGGAACGGTTTTAGTTGTGGCAATCGATATTCTGGCGGCGTATTCACTTGCCAGATTGAATGTTCCAGGCAAAAAGATATTTCTCGGCATGATTGTGGCCGCTTTGACGGTGCCGGGGATTGTTACCCTATTTCCTGCATTTTATATTTTCAAAAGCCTCAATTTGCTGGATACATTCTTTCCATTAATATTGCCTTATACGGCCGGCACGATGGGAGTCTTTCTGATTTATAACTTTCTCCTCAGCTTTCCAAGGGATTTGGAAGAGGCTGCCTATATAGATGGAGCGTCACAATGGGATATTTTGAGGCATGTTATTTTCCCTTCCATTAAGCCAGTCGCCACCACATTAGCGATTATCACATTCATGGCCATTTACAACGATTATCTTTGGCCTTCCCTCGTTGTAAATTCGAATGAAATGAAAACGATCAGCTTAGGGATCGCTACGCTTATTCAGGGGGCAAATTTCGTGAATCCGGCAAAAATGATGGCTTCTACTGTCATAGCTACCATACCAGCCATTACGATTTTCCTCTTTGCGAATAAATACTTTGTCCAAAGTGTTACCAATTCAGGTATAAAATAAAGGAGACAGATAATATGAGACGCCAAGAATATCCTAGACCACAGCTTGTCAGAAAAGACTGGGTGAATTTAAATGGAACTTGGAATTTTTCGTTTGATGATCAGAATATCGGCCTGCAGCAAGGCTGGCACCAAGATCCAGTTTTATTGAAAAAGAAGATTGACGTGCCCTTTGCGTATCAAACAGAATTGAGTGGAATCCATGATCCATCATTTCATGATTGGGTCTGGTACAGCCGTCAATTTACCGTCCCATCCAGCTGGAAGGACAGGCAGGTCATTCTTCATTTCGGAGCAGTGGACTATCGTGCTTGGGTTTATGTAAACGGAGAATTTGTCGGGTTCCATGAGGGAGGCGGTACGCCATTTTCCTTCGATATCACACATTGCCTGACAGGAAAAGACGAAACCGTAACAGTGAGGGTACATGATCCGTCATCCGATGAAACGATTCCCCGCGGAAAACAGTTTTGGGAAGAGGAGCCCGCTTCGATTTGGTACACAAGGACCACCGGGATTTGGCAGACGGTCTGGTTGGAGTCCGTCCATCCTGTGCATTTTGATACAATCAGGTTTACACCTGATGTAGATGGAGGGAACATTCAGCTCGAGTGGGAAGTGCAGGGCGACTACATTGGCAAACAAGTAGACATCGAGATTTCTTTTCAAAATAAAATTGTCGCAATGGACTCAGTGACATTGCAAGAGACGTATACGAAACGTTCGATCAATCTTTTCAACCATAAGATTTTCCGTACAGGTTATCATCATGATGGCTGGTGCTGGACACCCGAAAATCCCAATTTGTTTGATTGTGTGTTGACTTTGAAAGAGAAAAATGAAGTTTTAGACAAAGTAACCTCTTATTTCGGAATGAGAAAGATCCACACCGAAAATGGAATGGTTTTTCTAAACAACAAACCATACTACCAAAAACTTGTATTAGACCAAGGCTACTGGCCTGAAGGATTGTTGACAGCCCCTGCAGATGAAGCGTTCGTGAAAGATATCGAGCTCGCAAAGGAAATGGGCTTCAATGGTTGCCGGAAGCATCAAAAATTTGAGGATCCCCGATTTTTCTATTGGGCGGACCGTTTAGGGTTTCTCGTCTGGGCCGAGTGTGCATCATCTGCCTCTTACAGTGAAAAATCAGCTTCACGTTTAACGGGCGAGTGGATGGAAGCGGTCGAAAGAGATTATAATCATCCTTCGATTATCACGTGGGTTCCTTTGAATGAAAGTTGGGGCATCCCGAATGTTCGGATCGATAAACAGCAGCAAAATCATTCTCTCGCCATGTATCATCTGCTTAAGGCATTAGATCCAACCAGGCTGGTCATTTCCAATGACGGCTGGGAACTGACAAGGACTGATATTTGCGCGGTTCATAATTACAACCACGGCTCGAAAGAGGAGGTCGCCAAGCAAGAAGTGTTCAGGCAATCCTTATCGACAAAGGAACAACTGCTGCAATCAATGCCTGCCAAGAGAAACATCTATGCCGAAGGGTTTCGTCATGAGGGAGAGCCTATTATTTTGACGGAGTTCGGCGGGATTGGATACAAAGTCGGCGACGACAGCGGTTGGGGCTATACGTCCGTATCGGGAAGTGAGGAGTTCCTCGAAGATTACAAGCGGATTATCGGGCATGTTTACCAATCTGAAATCCTCCACGGCTATTGCTATACACAGCTGACAGATGTCGAGCAGGAAATTAACGGACTGCTCACATATGATCGAGAACCAAAATGCGATCTGCAGGAAATCAGGAAGATCAATGAGCAATGGCATGATGAAATTGTCAAAAAGGAAAAGGCGTGATGGAAAGAGGATTTCGAACAATCAAATCCGTCTTTACCGCCGATATTCACATGAGAGATCCATTTGTCTTCACCCATCATAAAGAAAAGAAATATTATTTATTTGGAACTACGTTTGCTGATGGGTGCGGGGACGTGGATCCGGTTTTTGAAGTGTATGTTGGCGATGATCTGCTTCATTGGGAAGGGCCTTATCTTGCCTTCCAACCCCCTGCCGGTTTTTGGGGAGTACGCCACTATTGGGCGCCCGAAGTATTTGAGATAGACGGGAAGTTCTATATGTTCGCGACGTTTAAGGGTGGAATTGGTGAACATCGCGGAACCGGCATTTTGATAGCTGATCATCCCGCGGGTCCCTATGCACCGCATAGTGAAAAGGCCGTTACTCCAAATCAGTGGGAGTGCTTGGACGGAACTTTTTATGAAGACCCAGATGGTCAGCGCTGGATGTTTTTTTGCCATGAATGGACGCAAGAGTATGAAGGGAAAATAAAAGCAATCCGTTTGAAGCAAGATCTTACAGCTTCATACGGTGATTCAATTGAGATTCTAAATGCAGCAGAGATGCCGTGGATCCGGTCTTTTGGCGATCCGCGCATCGAAAAAGAAGGATACCTGACGGATGCGCCATTTTTATATGAAGCTAAGAATGGGGATCTTTTGCTGTTATGGTCCAGCTATTCTATCCAAAATTATGGTGATTGGGGATTGGGCGGTTATACGGTCGCAGTCGCCCGTTCAAGAACAGGAAAAGTAGAAGGACCTTGGGAACACGATTCACGCCTCTTGATGGATCGCAATGCAGGGCACTCAAGTCTTTTCGAATCGCTTGATGGTGAGCTTTATCTATCCACCCACTATCCGGACACTCCGCATGGATCAGAACGTCCGTTATTCTTAAAAGTAGCAGAGGCAGTAGACGGCCTGGAGGTTAAAGAAAAATAACGGTTTTTAGGCGAGCCGAGCCAAAGAGAATAGAGTTGAGTAGACCGATACACAATGAGTTGTGTGTCGGTCTTTTTGCTGCAAAATAAATGAGACATCATCCGCCGCTTTTGGCTAGTGCCTTTATATGTTTTCGGTCAAATGGATAAAACCCCCTCGTCTCCGGAACAATACAACGGGAGGGGATTGCATGAAGGAAAAGAGTCTGCAGCGGATTAAAACACTTGTACTTATCTTGCTTATATTATTGATATTATACTGTCTTCTGCTGCTGAAACCGTTCTGGCAGCCAGTGCTGCGCGCCGTTTTTTTCGGACTTCTCCCGTTTCTTGGAGGCGGATTTATCGCCTTTTTACTTCAGCCGCTCGTTGCCAGGCTGGAAAATGCCGGCATGAAACGAGTTTTTGCTATAATCCTGATCTATTTGATCTTTTTCGGCGGCGGCGGATATGGTCTCTATGTCGGGTTTCCGGTAATCATCGAACAGGTTGGCGAATTATCGGAAAGGGTGCCTGCACTCGCAGAGCAGTACCGCAGCTGGTTAAGGCAGATTGATGACAAGACGGAAAAACTCCCCCCTGCTATCCGGGAGCAGGTGGGGCAGCGGATCAGCGATTTTGAAGGCTGGCTGGAACAATTTCTTGAAAAAATCATTTCGGTGCTTGTCGAAGGGGTCAATTTCTTGATTGTGCTGGCGGTTATCCCGTTCGTCGCCTTTTATTTCCTAAATGATATCGGCCAGGTGAAGAAGGCTGCATGGTATGTGACGCCGAAAAAATGGCGGGAAAGCGGGACGGCTTTTGTCGGGGCTGTAAACCTGTCGCTCGGAAAATACGTCCGGGGCCAGCTCCTTGTCTGTTTGCTGATTGGAGCCGCGGCGGCCGTTTCGTTCTGGTTGCTCGGGCTCGATTATCCAATCCTGCTCGGCATCATCGTCGGCATCACAAATGTCATCCCGTATTTCGGGCCGTTTATCGGCGCCGTCCCGGTCGTTTTGATCGCCGTTATGTCATCAGTGAAGCTTGCCATTTTTGCCATCGGCATCATCTTTGTTCTTCAGTTTCTAGAAAGCAATTTCCTGTCGCCGCATATTATCGGCAAATCGATCAATGTTCATCCGCTATTCATTATCGGTGCGCTCATCTTGGGCGGCGAAGTTGGAGGGATTGCTGGCCTCGTGCTTGCCATCCCCTTTCTAGTGATCATTAAAATTGCAATCGTCCATGCAAGAGACCATTTTATCCGTCTGAACCGGACGTCCTGAGTACCGCTGGGGTAATATGGACCATGCGAGTCCTCGGATATCAACTAACTTTCGGAATATATGTCGCAACTGGGGAATATATTACCGAACTGGCGCACGCATGCCGTGAGTGGAGAATATATATTATCGAGTTGGCAATCGAGCCAGGCGAAATATACGGCAAATTGCCCGAAGTAAATCGCGGACGGCAACCTCTGATTGACAAACGGCCGCTTTATTTCTATAATCTCCATATAAAGCAAAATGACAGGCAAATTGAAGAAGGATCCATGGTTCCATTACCCTTTGGCCAGAGAGGAATTTCCCAGGCTGAAAGAAATTCCCGAAGAAGGCTGGAAACCGCTAATCCCGAGAGCAGCTAATCCCTGCCGTTTTTCCGCGTTAAGGAATCATTGAGATAATGGGAGAAATCTTTCCCATTAATCAGGGTGGTACCGCGAACACAAGCTTCGCCCCTGTCCAGGGGTGGGGCTTTTTTGTTTTTTATTAAAGATTGGAGGAAGAAAAATGAAGTATTTAACGGGTGCCGAAATCAGGCGGATGTTTTTGGATTTTTTCAAGGAAAAGGGCCACAGTATTGAACCGAGTGCTTCGCTCATCCCTCATGATGATCCGACTCTGCTTTGGATCAACAGTGGAGTGGCTACGCTGAAAAAGTATTTTGACGGCCGCGTCATTCCTGAAAATCCGCGGATTACGAATGCTCAGAAATCGATCCGGACGAATGACATTGAAAACGTCGGAAAAACGGCAAGGCACCATACGTTTTTCGAAATGCTTGGGAATTTTTCCATCGGCGATTATTTCAAGGAAGAAGCGATTGAATGGGCATGGGAGTTCCTGACAAGCCCTGACTGGATTGGCTTTGACCCGGAGAAATTGTCCGTGACAATCCATCCTGAGGACGATGAAGCCCATAACTACTGGCATGAGAAAATCGGCTTGCCGGAAGAACGGATCATCCGGCTCGAAGGGAACTTCTGGGATATCGGTGAAGGTCCGAGTGGCCCGAATACGGAAATTTTCTATGACCGCGGGCCGGAATACGGAGATGATCCTGAAGATCCGGAGCTGTACCCAGGTGGGGAGAATGAGCGTTATCTGGAAATCTGGAATTTGGTATTCAGCCAATTCAACCATAACCCGGACGGTTCTTATACGCCGCTGCCGAAGAAAAACATTGATACAGGGATGGGGCTTGAACGGATGGCATCGGTCGTGCAAAACGTTCCGACCAACTTTGATACTGACCTTTTCATGCCGATCATCAAGGAGACAGAGGCGCTTTCCGGCAGCCGCTATGGCAGCAATGCTGAAGCCGATACGGCATTCAAAGTCATTGCCGACCATATCCGTACGGTTGCTTTCGCCGTGGCAGACGGGGCTCTTCCTTCAAATGAAGGCCGAGGCTACGTGCTCAGAAGGCTGCTTCGCCGGGCTGTCCGCTATGCGAAGAAAATTGGAATTGATAAGCCGTTCATGTACAAACTTGTACCAGTTGTCGGCAGCATCATGAAGGATTATTATCCAAACGTTGTGGAAAAAACCGACTTCATTGCACAAGTGATCCAAAATGAGGAAGAACGGTTCCATGAAACCCTCCATGATGGTCTCGAAATTCTTTCTTCCATGATCAAAAAAGCGAAGGAAACAGGCAAGGACACTCTTTCAGGCAGTGATGTGTTCAAACTGTACGATACCTATGGATTTCCGGTTGAGCTGACAGAGGAATATGCCGAGGAAGACGGTATGAAGATTGACCATGATGGCTTCGAAGCGGCAATGGAAGAACAGCGTGAAAGAGCAAGATCCGCGCGCCAGGATGCAGGCTCGATGCAAGTGCAGGGCGGCGTGCTCGGCGACATCCGAGTGGAAAGTGAATTCATCGGATACGGATCACTTGAAAGTGCAGCGACTGTGCTCGTTCTTCTGAAAGACGGCGAAGTGGCAGAGCAAGCGGCAGCAGGGGAAGAAGTCCAGTTCATTCTCGACAAAACTCCATTCTATGCGGAAAGCGGCGGCCAGATTGCGGATAAAGGAACGGTTTCGGGTGATGGGTTTATTGTCCGTGTGACGGAAGTACAGAAGGCCCCTAACGGACAGAACCTCCATAGCGGCAAGGTGGAGGAGGGAACGTTCAAATCAGGAGCGGCTGTTGCGGCGAAAGTTGATGCAGAAAGCCGGAACAAAATTATTAAAAACCATACGGCGACCCACTTGCTCCAGCGCGCTTTGAAAGATGTTCTCGGGGAGCACGTCAACCAGGCAGGATCCCTTGTTACGCCTGACCGTCTCCGTTTTGACTTCTCCCATTTCGGCCAAGTGCAGCCGGAAGAACTGGAAAAGATCGAACAGATCGTAAATGAAAAAATCTGGGCGAACATCTCGGTCAATGCCGATTACAAGAATTTGGATGAAGCGAAAGAAATGGGAGCGATGGCACTCTTCGGAGAAAAATATGGAGAGATCGTCCGCGTCGTTTCAATCGGTGATTACAGCCTGGAACTATGCGGAGGCTGCCACGTACCGAATACGTCCTCTATTGGGCTGTTCAAAATTGTCTCCGAAAGCGGAATCGGCGCAGGAACCCGCAGGATAGAGGCAATGACAGGAGAAGGTGCATTCAAACTGATGAATGCTGAAATTGAACGACTTCACCAGGCAGCTGCCATTTTAAAAACGAAACCGAAAGAAATCGTTCATCGTGCAGAAGCAATCCAGGCTGAAATGAAGGAGCTTCAGCGCGAGAATGAATCGCTGACAGCGAAGCTCGCCAATGTCGAGGCCGGCGCGATCTTGGATAATTTGGAGGAAGTCGACGGCATTAAGCTTCTATCTGCAAAGGTCGGAGCAGCTGATATGAATACACTGCGGAATATGGCCGATGATCTGAAAAAGAAAATCGGTTCCGGGGTGATTGTTCTTGGTTCCGCCCAAGGCGAGAAAGTGAATATTATCGCGGCGGTTACGGAAGACTTGATCAAGCAAGGGTACCATGCCGGAAAATTGGTGAAAGAAGTTGCTACCCGCTGTGGCGGAGGCGGCGGCGGCCGCCCAGATATGGCACAGGCCGGCGGAAAAGACCCTGAAAAGCTTGCCGATGCGCTTAACTATGCAAAAGAGTGGGTAAAATTAATTTGATTCCATCAAGAAATCATGTACAATGAAGGTAATGTTTAACAATCTGGCCTTTTCACGGCAGTCTTAAGAGAGGTGTTGTATATGAGCTCTTTTGATAAAACGATGCGTTTCGATTACCAAGAGGATCCGATGGAGCATGATGTCAAAGAGGTTTTACTGCAAGTTTACGGAGCGCTCGAAGAAAAAGGATATCACCCGATCAATCAAATTGTCGGCTATCTCCTGTCTGGGGATCCCGCCTATATCCCTAGGCATAAGGACGCACGTAATATCATTAGAAAGCTGGAACGCGACGAAATCATCGAAGAGCTGGTGAAATCGTATTTAAAACAACATCGTGAGGGATAATACATGAGATTGATGGGTTTGGATGTTGGTTCCAAAACCGTTGGCGTGGCCATCAGTGATGAGCTCGGCTGGACAGCCCAGGGCATCGAGACGATCGCGATCAATGAGAACAAGGAACGGTTCGGATTCGACCGGATCGGCGAACTGATCCACCAGTATGGAGTCGAGAAGATCATTGTCGGCCTGCCGAAGAACATGAACAATACAATTGGGCCGCGCGGTGAAGCATCCCAAGCCTATGCTGCGAATCTTGAACGGCTGTTCGGTCTTCCAGTCTTGCTCTGGGACGAGCGGCTGACGACCATGGCGGCTGAAAGAGTGTTGCTGGAAGCAGACGTTAGCAGGAAAAAACGCAAAACAGTGATCGATAAGATGGCCGCCTCCATGATCCTTCAAGGATATTTGGACAGCCAACAATAATGAGGTGAAAAAAATGGAAAATGAAAAGCATATTACAGTAGTCGATGAAAACGGAAACGAGCAGCTTCACGAAATACTATTCACATTTGACTCTGAAGAGTTCAACAAATCGTATGTATTGTACTTCCCTGTTGGAGCAGAAGAGGATGAAAACGAAGAAATCGAAATCCACGCTTCCGCTTATGTTCAAAATGAAGAGGGCGAAGAAGGCAGCCTTCAGCAGATTGAAACAGAAGAAGAGTGGGACATGATCGAAGAAATGCTGAATACATTCCTTGAAGAAGAAGAAGAGGAATAAAATAGAGCAAACCTGACTGAGGGGTTGTCCAGAGAGCATCAGCGCAAGCTGATCCTTTGCGACGGCCCCGTTTGTTTTGTAGGCAAAGAGGCACGTTTCCATAGCCTACGGAACCCGGCCGAGGGTCACATAGAAGACCCCTATATGCCCGAAAGTGACCGCGAACTGAGCCGAGGGTCACATAGAAGATCCCTATGTGCCCGAAAGCGGCCGCAAACTAAGCCGAGGGTTACATAGAAGGTCCCTATGTGCCCGGAAGCGACCGCGAACCGAGCCCAAGGTCGCATAGAAGGTCCCTATGTGCCCGAAAATGCCCGCGAACCGAGCCGAGGGTCGCATAGAAGGCCTTATGTGCCTGAGAGTGAACGTGAAGCCGGCCGAAGGTCATTATAGTATTCCGTGTATGTAACGAATGTGAACCTAACGCTAAAGGGGACTGGGAATATTCCTATGTGACGGAAGACAGCCGCTCCCTGCTGCTTTCGCACGCCCTACAGCAAAATCATCCTGTGATCACTCAACCCATCGGGCCGCACGCAGTTCTGGGCCGGTAACAATTCACCCCCACAGATTTCCGTCCAAAAAGATTCTTAATAATAGAAGAAGCCGGTGTATGGGCTTCACGTAATGCGAGTGAGAAGAGCGGATAGGCGGTGTCTTCTTCGTGACGACAGCTTTTCCAAGCTCTGATTACGCGAGAGTGAAAGATAAGTTATCTCAAGCCAAACGTTTCTCCTTCTTGTCAATTCTGTCGAAGCTTTTTTGACAGTCAATTGACTCTCCGGACATGAACCGGCAGGCGATTTCCAGTTTCGCCATTTTCCGCGTGAATTTCAGGGGAAATATAGTATAATATACGAAGCGTCAGCGAAAAGGTGCTTGACGGAGGGAGGACTGCCGCCATGGCCAAGGGGGAAGACCGCGAAATAGACAAGCAGAAGATAAAGGAAGCGATGCGTAATCATCTTCTTGAGCGGAGAAAAGAGGCGAGAACGATCAGGAAAATTGTCGGTATCATAGCGTTAATTCTACTATTGGCGATAGCCGGGACGGCTCTTGCTGGTTATTTATACGTTGCATCAGCGCTAAAGCCGATGCAGCCGGACAATCATAAACAGGAAAACATTGAAGTGCCAATCGGCTCTTCTGCCACATCAATCGGCAACTTGCTTCAGAAAAAAGGAATCATCAAAAACGGTACAGTCTTCAAGTATTATGTGAAATTCAACAATATCTCCGGTTTCCAGGCAGGGAATTATCAGCTGACTCCATCCATGTCACTTGAAGAAATTACGAAGACGCTGCAAACCGGAAAACTCGTCCGGGAAGCCATGTTCAAAATCACCGTGCCGGAAGGATTGCAGCTGGATGAAATTGCGGCGATCATCTCTAAACAGACCGGCCATAAAAAGAGTGACATTATGGACAGGCTCGATAATAAGGATTTCATTAAGCAGCAGATCGAGAAGTATCCGAACTTGCTGGATCCATCCATCTTGGAGAACGCGGATATTAAGCATCCGCTCGAAGGCTATCTGTTCCCGGCAACCTATCCAATTTACGAGGAAAAGCCAACCGTCGATTCGGTTATCGATACGATGATAAAACAGACAAGTCAGGTCGTAACGAAATACAGCGCCCAGCTGGCTGAAAAAGACATGGACATCCATGAGCTGCTTACGATGGCATCGCTGATTGAGAAAGAGGCGACCGCGGAAGTGGACCGTAAAATGATTTCAAGCGTTTTCTATAACCGAATGGAGACGGACATGCCGCTGCAAACCGATCCGACTGTTTTATACGCGCTTGGGAAGCATAAGGAACGGACGACCTACAAAGATTTGGAAGTTGATTCCCCATATAATACGTATCAGCATAAAGGACTGCCGCCTGGACCGATTGCCGCAGCCGGAGAATCTTCTATTGAAGCAGCTCTTGAACCTGAAGAGAGCGATTATCTTTACTTCCTCGCTGAATACGGAACGGGCAAGGTGCACTTCTCAAAAACACTTGAAGAGCACAATGTACTGAAGGAAAAATATATCACGAACAAAAGGGAGTAGTCACAGGATGGAAGATTTGATCAATCAATATTTGGACAGCCTCATCCCGGACCGGTCCCCATTTTTTCAAGAGCTTGAACGGTATGCAGAGGAAAACCGGGTGCCGATCATGGAGCCGTCGGGCATGAATGCGATGCTGCAGCTCATGAGGATCCAAGAACCGAAAAAAATCCTGGAGATTGGAACGGCGATTGGCTACTCGGCACTCAGAATGGCAGATGCGCTGCCTCAGGCAGAGATTGTCACGATTGAAATGGATGAAGACCGTTATGCTGTTGCAGTTGAAAATGTCAGGAAATCGGCCCATGACAACAGGATTACGATCATGAAGGGAAACGCGCTTGAGCTTTTTGATGAGGCAGGCAAGCTCGGCCCTTTTGATGCGATTTTCATCGATGCGGCAAAAGGGCAGTATGCAAAGTTCTTTGAAGGGTATACTGCTTTTCTGAGCGAAAAAGGCTGCGTATATACGGACAATGTCCTGTTCAAAGGACTTGTCGCCGGTGCGGAGACCGAGAAGAAGAGACTGCGGAACATTGCTGAGAAGATCAGGAAGTTCAATGAATGGCTTATGGAGAGGGAGGACTTTTCCACCGTCATTCTCCCGGTCGGGGACGGTTTGGCTGTCAGCAAGAGAAAGCCGCAATAGGAAAGGAGTCTTCTTGTAATGAAAAGGAAGCCAGTTATCATCGGCGTCGCCGGAGGATCGGGATCTGGCAAGACGAGTGTAACAAATTCAATCTACGAAAACTTTAAAGGCCATTCCGTACTGGTCATTGAACAGGATTACTACTATAAAGACCAAGCTAGCCTTCCATTTGAGGAAAGGCTGAAGACAAACTATGACCATCCCCTTGCGTTTGATACCGATCTTTTGATTGAGCATATCGAAGCGTTGCTCCGATATGAAGCGATAGAAAAGCCGGTATACGACTATACGCTCCATACAAGGTCGGAAGAAACCATTCATGTGGAGCCAAAAGAGGTTATCATACTTGAGGGGATTCTGGTGCTTGAGGACGAGCGGCTTAGAAACTTGATGGACATCAAACTATTTGTCGACACGGATGCCGATCTCCGCATCATCCGAAGGCTCAGGAGGGACATCCAGGATCGCGGGCGGACGCTCGATTCGGTCATTGCCCAATACCTGAATGTCGTAAGGCCGATGCATAATCAGTTTATCGAACCGACAAAACGCTATGCGGATGTGATCATCCCGGAAGGCGGAAAAAATGTCGTGGCCATTGACCTTGTTGCCACAAAAATCCAAACAATTCTTGAACAAAAGACATTTTTGTAATACGATAGCATAGATACTAATAGATGTACCGTGAGGCGCGCCCTTTTTCATGGGCGCGCCAAGATTATAGACGGAGCGTCCGGGCGGGATTCATCCGCCCGGTGCTGTCATGCATAGAAAAGCATCCCGGACAAGCCGGGAGGGCATCTGATAAGGAGTGAAGGGAATTGGCAATGGAAAAAGTTTTTCCTATGACTGAAGCCGGAAAAGAAAAGTTGGAACAAGAACTCGAATATTTGAAATCAGTAAGACGTAAAGAAGTAGTGGAGCGGATTAAGATCGCCCGCAGCTTCGGAGACCTATCCGAGAACTCAGAGTATGATTCCGCGAAGGAGGAGCAGGCATTCGTAGAGGGCCGGATCACGACGCTTGAGAACATGATCCGTAATGCGAAGATCATTCAGGAAGACGAGCTGAACTCTGATACCGTCGCCTTGGGCAAGACGGTTACTTTCGTAGAGCTTCCGGATGGAGACGAAGAAACCTATACGATTGTCGGCAGTGCCGAAGCAGATCCGTTTGAAGGCAAAATCTCCAATGATTCACCGATTGCGAAAAGCTTGCTCGGCCATAAAGTGGACGAGGAAGTCGTCGTTCAAACGCCGGGCGGCGAGATGAAGGTACGCCTCGTGTCCATTAGCTAATCAATATCGAAAATAGGACAAGCATAAAAGCGCATATCTACACGGTATGTGCTTTTTGTGTTTCACCGGAGAATGGGCATGACTGCTGATTGAGGCAGGGAAAAAACGGCAACACTGTTTTCTGAGGTGATGCCCCCGTGACGAAACGGCGGATGAAAATAGTGATTGCCGTCATTTTTATTGGCATTTTAGGACTAGCGGTCAGGCTGATGCAAATCCAGCTTTTCCAGACGGAGGATTTTTCCAAACACCATGTAAACCTGCTCCAGGAGAGCGTCAGGCAAAGAACGCAGGAGCTTATGATTGATGACGGTCGCGGCCAGTTCCTGGATCGCCATGGCCATCCGCTTTCCTATGAAGAGGAGAGGGTGCTTGTGCTGTTCCCTTTTTTGCGCAACCACGACTGGGAACCGGACAAATTGGCTGAAATCTTAAAGGTGGAGAAAGAGGAGATCATCAAGGCCATCGACCGGGAGGATGAACCGTTCGTTTTCGGCAAAAACAACCCGTTAGCACTTAGTGAGAAGGAGGCTTCCGAAATCAATCAACTGGAAATGCCAGGTGTTTATGCGATTGTAAGAAAGATTGCTCCACCAAACCGTCCGGCCGCCCAGCTGCTCGGGATTACGGGAGAAAACCGGGAAGAGTACCAACGGGAGTACCCTGGCCAAGCGTTCGTTCCCGGCAGGAAAATCGGCTTGACCGGGATGCAGAAGAGCTTTGAAGAACTGCTCCAAGCAGAGCGTGAAGAGAAACTGATTTACCATGTAAACGGAATCGGCCAGCCGCTTTTCGGTATGGATGTGAAATACACTGGCAGCGGGAATCCTTTTTATCCTCTTAAAGTGAAAACGACGATCGATAAAGAGATTCAGGAGCAGATGGAGATGCTGCTGGATCGTCATGGCATCCGAAAGGGCGGTGCTGTCCTGCTCGATATTGAAACGAACGAGCTCATTGCCGCTGTCTCGAGGCCGGTTATGGATCGGGACGATCCGTTTTCCGGGGAAGGGGCCAAAAACATGCTATTCGAGCAGCATATCCCCGGATCGGTCTTTAAAACGGCAGTCGCGGCCGCCGCCATTGACAAAGGGATGGTCGATGAAAAGGAGACATTCGACTGCAGTCTCGATCTGTACGGAAAACCAGCAGCCAGAGAGCTCGGCCCGCTGAATTTGGAAGAGAGCTTTGCGAGAAGCTGCAACCGCACATTTGCCGAACTGGCGTCACGCCTCGCGAATGAGGATCCGGGCGCCTTAGAGGAATATTCTGACAGGCTTGGGTTGACGGGTGAGCTGAGCTGGACTGGGGAAGTATTCCGGCTGGACGGCTTCAAGCAGTTTCAGGCTGCAAAAGGGAGAATCTATACGGAAGAAGGAGCGAAGCGAGATGAAAGACTTGCAGCCCAGACGGGAATTGGGCAGCAGGAAGTCCGGCTAACTCCCCTTGGTGTCGCGAATATGATGGCAACCATAGCCAGAGGCGGAGAAAAGATGAAAGTGAGAACGGCAAGAGAAATCCAGTACGGCAACGAGACCCCGCTATACACATTTGACCGCCAGACGGAAGACCGGCAGCTGTCCAAGTACACAGCGATCCGTCTGCAGCGGCTTTTAAAATCTGTAGTCGCTGATGAAGAAGGGACGGGACGCTACTTTTCCGGCTTGCCTTACGAAGTTGCCGGGAAAAGCGGGACAGCGGAAACCGCAGTTTACAATAATGCAGGACAGCTTCACCATAAATGGTTCGCCGGGTATTTTCCATTCGATCGGCCCAAATATGCGCTTGTCACCGTTAACCTTGAAGTCGCTATTGATGAAGGCGGCGTCAATCCTCTATTTGCCGATATTGTTAAAATGCTCTATGACCATGAGTCTCAAGGCTCAGACAACCTTGAAATGAATGGATTTTGATTCAAGTTTCCTTCCGGCCATGATATTATATGGTCAGGGAAACGGAGGGAAGCATCATGCCAATCAATATGAATGAAAATGGTCCCCGTTCTGCACAAAGAGCAAAGAGACGGAAGACCAATTTGATCTTAAATACGTTAATTGCTATTGTCATCGCATTGATCCTCATTATCGGAGGAAAGATTTTCTTCGGTGGGGAAAACCCGAATGAACCTGAAAAGCAGGCGCCGGCTACTGAAAACAAGGAGCAGGCATCCAATTCGGATAAAGGTCAGGCTGTAGAATCCGAGCCGAGTGAAGATGAACCGGCCGAAGATGAAAACGAGCCGGATGAAAATGAAGAAGAAGGGGAAGAGGAAGAAACAGGTGAGTTGGTGGAAACACCGGGAGACGAGGCAAATGTGGAAAAGGTCATTGTCAATCCTGCCTGGAAGCCGGTAGGAACGGAGCAAACCGGGGGACATCAGCCGTCATACAGCAAGGGATCTGCCGATTGGAATGAAAAGCTGAAGGCGGCCGCGTATGCGACCGGCATTCCTGATCCTGATGCCATGACGCTATGGTGGATCGAAGGCGGCGGTGACCCGCAAAATCAATCCGTCCTGACAATTCAGGAAAAAGGGTCAGATGACGTATACCGTGTCTACATAGACTGGGTGGAAGGCGAAGGCTGGAAACCGACTGAAGTGAAAAAGCTGATTGAGAACGATAAGAAATAAATTGGGGAAAGAGGGTACAACATGAAGATAGCGATTATCGGTGCAATGGAAGAAGAGGTCTCTCTACTGAGGAGCAAGATGACTGGAAAGAGTACAGAGGAAATCGCCGGGTGTGAATTTACGACGGGAAACCTGGACGGGAAAGAAGTCATCCTCCTGAAATCCGGCATCGGCAAGGTGAATGCAGCCATGTCGACGAGCATCCTGCTCGTAAAATACAAACCTGATTATGTCATCAATACCGGCTCAGCAGGCGGATACAATCCTGATCTCCGTGTAGGAGATCTTGTCATCTCAGATGAAGTCCGGCATCACGATGTCGATGTAACGATCTTTGGATATGAGTATGGCCAGGTGCCCCAGCTTCCGGCAGCCTTTGCTGCAGATGAAAAGCTGATAGAAATTGCAGCGGCAGCAGCGGCGGATCTTTCCGGCATCACGTCAGCAAAAGGGCTGATTGCGACAGGGGATTCCTTCATGAATGATCCGGCTAGGGTTGAATTCGTCCGAGGAAAATTCCCGGCTCTCCAAGCTGTGGAAATGGAAGGAGCAGCAATCGCCCAAGTGGCGCATCAATTCGGTGTGCCATTCGTCGTCATCCGTTCACTATCCGACATCGCCGGTCAGGAATCCCATATTTCCTTTGACGAGTTTCTCGAAACAGCGGCCGTCAATTCGGCAACTCTCGTCCGCGGCATTGTCAGCCGCCTGTAAGATAGGCTTGTAGGCATCGACCGAATGAGGGGCAACGTGTTCCGAAGTGGCGAATGTCCAGATGGGACAGGCTTGTGGCCGGTAGGCACCGCATAGGAGTGCGTTCCTATGTGTCCCCGGGAGGAGCATCTGTGTAGCGAGTCTCACAGAGTGATGCAAATGTGTCCGAAAGCAGAGTATGTACGCCGCGTTGAGCGCATTGCCAATAAAAATGGAGGAGGAGAAAAACGGTCTGTTTTTCCCCTCCTCTTTTTGCTTATTTATTTGTCATTTCCATAAATTCCTCTACATCCTTAATGCAGAGCTTGACGCCTTCTTCCCAGAAGTCGCGCTTCGTCAGGTCAACGCCAAGGTGTTTTTCCGCAAGGTCTTCCACGGTCATTGAGCCGGTATCCCTTAGCAGGGCCATGTACTTTTCTTCATAGCCTTTCCCTTCTTTAACCGCCTGTGCGTAAATGCCGAGCGAGAATAGGTAGCCGAACGTATACGGGAAGTTGTAGAACGGTACATCTGTGATGAAGAAATGCAGCTTCGAGCCCCAGAAAAGCGGATGGTATTCGTCAAGCGCATCGGCATAAGCCTCTTTTTGCGCTGTTTCCATCAGTTCGTTCAGGCGCTGTTTGCTGACCATGCCGTTTTTCCGCTCCTCATAAAATCGAGTTTCAAACAGATAGCGGGCATGGATGTTCATGAGCAAAGCCACTGATCTTTGTATCTTGTCTTCCAGCAGCGCAAGCTTCACATCTTCTTCTTTTGCCCCGTTTACGGAGGCATCTGACACGATCATTTCCGCAAAAGTGGAAGCTGTTTCCGCCACGTTCATCGCATAACTTCTATTTAAAGGATGCGTGTCACGGAGTGCGTAGGAATGGAAGGCGTGACCAAGCTCATGGGCCAGCGTCGATACGTTGGACGGCGTTCCCGAATACGTCATGAAAATTCGCGACTGGGTACTGAGCGGGAAGCCTGTGCAGAAGCCGCCTGGGCGCTTCCCTGGCCGGTCTTCCGCTTCAATCCAGCGGTCCTCAAACGCCTTTTCTGTGAATGCTTGCAGCTGGTCTCCAAAATCGCCGAAATGGTCCATGATGAACTCGGCGCCCTCCTGGTAGGAATACGTAATATCGGCTTCGCCAACAGGTGCATCAAGGTCATACCAGCTTAGCCTTTCAACGCCGAGCAATTCAGCTTTTCGCTTCAGGAAATCGGCAAAAGGCTTCTTGTTATCGGAAATGACTTCCCACATGACGTCCAGCGTTTCCTGCTTCATCCGGTTATAGGTCAATGCCTCATGCAGTACATGATCCCAGCCTCTTTCCTTGTAGACTGCAAGGCGGAATCCGGCAAGGTGATTCAATGTGTCTGACAGCACGCCCGACTTGTCGTTCCATGCATTTTCCCATTCTGCGAACACATTTTTTCTAACGTTCCGGTCAGGGCTTGAAAATTTGTTATGTGCCTGGCCAACTGACAGCTGGACAGTTTCTCCGTCTTCCTTGTAAGGAATTTGAATGCTGCTGACGATTGTGTCGTAAAGATCGCCCCAGCCGTGGTAGCCGTCGATGCTCAAAGCGTTGATCAGCGCCTCTTGTTCTTTCGGCAGCATTTCCTTCGCTTTCCGCCGGCGCTCGTTGAGAACGAAACTGATTTCCTTCAAGCTTTCTTGCTCAAGCAGGCCATTCCACACCGACTCGTCAATCTTCGTCAGTTTTTCATTGAAGTTTGTCAAAACTGTACTGAATTTTGCGCTGAGCGATGTCACTTTGCCGCGCAGTTCGTTCGCCTTATCATCGTGCATATCCTGCGCCTGCAGGCAGCTGACAAATGCGCCGGCTTGACGCATATTGAGCGCAGCCTCTTCGAAGTGCTTCAGCAGGGAGGACAATGTTTGATCCTGGGCATCCGCCGGGATTTGCCAATCCTGCACCGCCTGGTCAAATTCTCCGATCTTTTCTCCAAGCTTCTCTAGAAACTCCGCAAATTCTGGGGAATGGCTTCCGCCTGCAAAAAAGACGTCGAGATCCCAAGTTTCTTTGTATGTATTTGTAGCCATGCGAACTCCTCCTCAATCCTGGTTTCATCCACCATTATAAATGAAAGAGTGAAAAATTCCTAATCTTTCGGCACTAGGCTTTGCGCGAATAAGCAATGTCACTATAAAGACCGATTCGGAAGAACAGGACAGGCAGGATTATAGTTTTGCAGCTCGTTCCAGTTCAAATCGGCGTCAAAAATATATTCCACGCAGATCAGGCCATCGTCCATCATCTTCCGGTCAAAATCTGGGAATCTTTCTGCGTACAAGCAAGTGGAGCCCGGGCGACTCATATACATTGGAGGAGAGACAGACATGGAGGTGATGAGGAGTTGTCTGCACTTTTGGCTGCAATCGGCTTCCTGTTCAAAGAACTGGCGTTTTTGGTTTCATACGTAAAAAACAATGCCTTTCCCCAGCCGCTTTCCGCAGAGGATGAGCGGAAGTACTTGAGGTTAATGGCAGAGGGTGATGATCACGCCCGAAATCTCCTCATAGAACATAATTTGCGTCTCGTTGCCCATATCGTCAAAAAATTCGACAATACGGGAGAAGACGCGGAGGATTTGATCTCAATCGGGACGATCGGCTTGATCAAGGCAATTGAAAGCTATTCGTTCGGGAAAGGGACGAAGCTGGCGACCTATGCAGCAAGATGTATAGAAAATGAGAATCTAATGTCATTAGATATGCATACATAGAACAAAAGACAGCTGGGTGTGATTGCCCGGCTGTCTTTTACATTTTCCTCTGATTAAGCACAAAACGTTTTAAAAAGAAATCCCGACTGCTTAGAAAACTGAAGATGGGGGAAGACTTTAAGTACATGCTCGAAAAAATGTTTCTTTTATGACGGTCCTATTTAAAAACATCGTGTATAATGAAGTTAACGAAGATGAAAGGATGGTGTTGGATGTGCTTCATATTCATAAAAAGGTCATTAAGGATATCGGCAATAAAGTTATAAGATCCGAAAGAGAATCTGAAGCATTCTTTAAAAAGATTGAAAATGAAATATCAGAACACCACGAGCAAATGAAAAACCGGCGTAAAAAATTTAGTCTTATTCAAAATAAATAGCTATTGGCGAAATTATTAAGTCACCTTGTTTAACCACACCGATGGGTTGTAAAGCAAGATTTAAAATTTTCGGCAAGTCGAAAAACGGGTCATTACCACTAAAGTCGTCAGCATTCGTGATGTTTACTTTGCTTGTCACTTTCCCTAACAAAGTGATTTGCAATTTTGTTCCTCCGTATTTAAATGTTAATTCGTTTGCACTTTCTCTTAGATATTCACTCTTCAAGGGTGCAATATTGTCTCCAGCAATGATAAAAGCGTCATTTGGAAGGATGTCGAGAATATAATCAAGCATATTTGCAATTTTATTATATTCTTCTTTGAAACTCTTTTTTAACTCGGTGACATAATCACGTCGAGATCGAAGCAAACTACGCAAATCTTTTTTCTCCATACCTTCTTTCATTTGTTTAAATTCCAAATCCATCTGAGCAATTTCCTCTTCAACATCATTAAACATGAAAGTAAGCAATTTTTCTGGCTGTAACATTTTTCGAATATGTTTAAAATCAATAATCTTAAAGTGGGATGTGAATTTAACAAACTTTCCTTCTAAATCCTCTGTATCTAAATTAAATACTATCTCCTCATCATTTAAATGTTTTTCCAAACTAGCAAGAGCATTGTCGTGAAGTTGTTTAGAAATGATTTCTTTGCCTGTTTCGGTTTGAGACATTATGCTTTTATCTGATGCAAATTTTCCTGGCTTAAATGTTCCCTTAAATTCACCCTCAGGAGATTTAAAGACCAGTGGAATTTCAAAGTTCCCCGTTTTAAATATTGCCTCTATCGCTGATTGGCTTTCATGTCCGAAAGTTTTTTCTGAAGAATCGTATACCTGCTCCTCTCTTTCCCTATTTGTTCCTGTAGGAAGTCCGTCGTTGTATTGTGCTAAATATGAGTGTAATAGCCCTGTATCTAAATAAATAATCTCTTTCATGATAATAATTCCCCCTTATTTTTCATTCAATCCACTGCACCGTCCCCAGCTTCCCGCCAACATTCCATATCGCATCAACATGCCGGTTATAGATCAATTCCATTCGATAGTGCACAAACTCCTCAGGTACAACGAAATAGTCGGCTATGTCACTGATTAGCACAGCTTCATCCATCGCAGCTTCATAAATATGCCTGATGAACTTTGAGGGCATCAGCAGATAAGCGGACATTCTCTTTGCCTGGTTTTCTGTTTTCGCGACACAAACAGGATCGGCATCCAGCTGCGCCTGGTAGTGGGCGTACAGGTGGCAGAATTCCTCGGCGAGCAACAGTTTCTTTTCAATGTAGTCCAACTCAGGCTTCAAGTAAATAAGACCCCGACGACCTTCTGTTGGCACTGAGTACGCTTTCAGATGTTTAATAGCTTCCCAAAGTGCTTTACTCATATAGTTAGGGTCAAGCGGTTTAATTTTCATGCCGTACTTCCAACAGATTTCATGCATGTCAATCTCATCTGGATATGTATAGCAAAAACGGGAGAGGACCTTATTGGCCCGTTCCTCCCAGGAGTCAGTTTGAAGTTTTTCTAGCTGCATGATACTCACGCCTTTGATCTAGTTGCGTTAATTTTTGATTTTCCATCCAGGGTCCAGCATTTTCGGATCAGCTAAAGCAGTGCCATCTTCATACTTAAAATATACATGCACTATTTCCGATGGATCACCGCCAAAGATATGAACTCTGGTTTGCCCAACGATAGAAGAGCCGAACTTATCTACAAAATACTGTTTCTCGTTATCGTTTAATAGTTTCACTTCATTAACAACATACGCATAAATTACATCATAACTGTCATCGTTAAGGGGAGAAATATTGGTTATGATTCCTTCGCTTTCGTTCATTACCCATTCATAACCTTCAGCTAAGTTTATTTCATCCTCTTTTGTATAGGTTGCCTTTTTTTCACTTTCAGCCTTTTTAGCTTCCTCCTTTTTTTTCTTTTCAGCAGCAGCTTTCTGTTTCTTCTCGTCCTCTTTTTTCTTCTTTTCAGCTTCAATCTTTTGTGCATCAACCTTTTCGGTTTCACTCTTATTTGAACTTGCAGGAACAACGTTTTCTTTGGCTTTGTCGGTAGCGGAATTTGTATCAGAATCAATTGTAGGATCGATTGCATAACCAACCATGATTAAAGCAAAACCAACCACCGTAACCAATACTGCTCTTTTCTTTGGCTTTTTTCTCAACCAAACCATCACCAACATTACTAGTCCAACAAAAAATGCCAGTAATCCTACTACACCTAAAAAGGCGCCCATGTCCTTCCTCCTCTAGTGCTATTTTCTCAACAAGTTAACTCGGTATATGTACCTAGATCTTATCTAAAAATATACACGGCTTTTCAACCGTGGTCTTGTTAATCTTCAAATTCTCCAAAACCATCTCCTGGATCCTCTTCATCATCTTCAAAAAACATCTTTTTCATTTTATAGAGCTTGATCAGTTCTTTGACCTTTTCTTCTGGATTGGATGCAAGATCATGGAGCATAATAGGGTGTTTTTTTAACTCATTAAAAAGAAGGTACTCTTCTTCTGATAGGACAATCTCTTTCCCAGCCACTGTCACATTGTTACTTGGCCGGCCACTTAATAAATAATCCACACTAACATCAAACATTGCCGCAAGCTTCTTGATAGTTTCAATATCTGGTTCTCTTTTAGCCTTTTTGTTTTCATAATGACCGTATGCTTGACGTGTTATCCCAAGTTTATTTGCAACATCTTGTTGTGTTAGTTTTTTATCACCTCTAAGCTTCTTTAAACGATCTTGAAAGTCCATAGTCATTCTCCTTATAAGTGCCAATTATGTTCAATTATACAGCAACAAAAAGTTGCTAAAAGAAAAGGAAACAAAATATTGCATTATGTATTGACAGAAACAATATGTTGCGTATAATAAGAATTATAAGGCAACAAAACGTTGCTAAAGAGTGGAGGTGCTAACTTGAGAACTTGGCTTGTTACATCAAGAAAAAACAAGGGATTGTCGCACCAAGATGTTGCAGATGCTGCGAATATCAAGCGACAATATTACGGAATGATTGAAAATGGCGATAGAACGCCAAGCGTGAAGATCGCTAAAACAATCGGCCGATATCTGGAGATTGACTGGACGCTTTTTTTTGAAAATCAAGGAAACAAAACGTTGCAAAAGAAAAGGGAGGAAGTGAGCTAATGAACCAACTAACAAGAATCTTCGACGGTCAAGAGTTAATCGTCATAGAAGTAAACAACGAACCAAAGTTTTTGCTGAAAGATGTGTGCAGCATTTTGGAAATCGGTCATGCGGCAACGGTCAGAAAGCGTCTCGATGACGATGTGGTTTCAAACCACCCCATCCAAGACTCACTTGGCAGGATCCAGCAAGCAACGTTTGTAAACGAGGATGGCCTATATGACGTCATCCTGGACAGCCGCAAACCAGAAGCAAAACGTTTTCGAAAATGGATTACATCAGAAGTGCTGCCATCGATCCGGAAGACCGGTGCGTACAATACCAGCAATATCATTCCTCTGAACGACAAACAGTCACTGATTGCGGTCATGAGGCTCTCAGCTATGACAGCAGAGGAAACCGAAGAGTTGAAACAGGTGACGGAGAATCATTCAAACAAACTGCAGCTCCTTGAAAAGAAAATAGACAACGAAATCACACTAGACCACGGCGAACAGCGCAGGCTCCAAAAAGGCATCGCCTCCAAAGTGTACGAGCTCTGCGACAATCCGGCGGACCGGCCGAAGCTGTTCAAAGAGTTGTACAGGGAGATCAAGGACCGGTTCGGTGTCTCATCTTACAAAGATGTAAAGCGTCATGAATTGCAGGCTGCCATTCGCTATGTTGAAAGCTGGATTCCAAGGAGGGTTAGCTAATGAAAAGAGAAATCAACGTCATCAAAGGTCCTCTCTTTGAAAAAAACAAACAGGCGGCACAGAGGTATCTAGCTGAAATCATCAAGAGAGAGTTACAACAAGGCAAAATTCCTATTAAATCAATCTCTTAACCCTAGTTTACTTGTTTCCTATATATATGAGTATTCAAATTTTGAATAGAAGGGGGTGAGCATTATGGAGTTTGGGGGAGTAATCAGAGCCCTTCGGCAAAGAAAGGGGTGGAGCCAGGAGGACATGGCCGCAAAGTTGTTCGTGAGCCAGTCCGATATCAGCAAATTTGAGAATGACCGGATGCTGCCAGACATACCGACTTTTCTGCGGATTGCGCAAGTCACACAGGCGCCAGAAGTGATCGTGGCTTTCTTATACGGCATGGACGGCATCAGTATCATACAGAATCTAACTCAGTTGATCGGAGGATTTATCAGATGGAATTTTCTAATTTAGAACAGCAGTTTCTACACCAAGACCTACATAAAGCCGTGAAAGAGATCGTGTGCATCATGGATTGCTCAGTCAGCTTGGTTGTTGCAAACAAAATGGAAGACTACCGGGGAGCAGCAGTCGCTGCAGAGGACATGGCAAAGTCGTACCGGGAGCTTGAGCGTTTGCATAACAACAAAGTTGAGCAGGACAGCATGTTGGAATTAGTCAGAGAGTTGAAGGCAAGGGGAGTAAACATATCGCTTGTCGGGAGGTTTGATTGATGGATTTGTTCGAAGCATTCCTGCTATCGACCGGCTCTTTAGCCATAGGGATCATGATTGGAGCGTTTATGCGTGAAGATAAGAAAAAAGCAACAAAATGAGCTGGCACTCAAATTGTTGCATCTTAATAGGTGATTTAAGTATAGCACATCCTCTTGCTGCTATACAAGACAGGCTTGGGCCTGTCGCACCGGTCGAGAGTGGGCTTCATTCACCCACCTCCTTGAAATCTTGGCCGGTGCGATGGTTCTAATCCATCAATACATACGAAAGGCAGGTGAGAGACATGCCATACGACATCGAGCATCCAAGCATCACACAGATCGAGCGCAATGGCTATCCGGATATGTACCGGGAACATCACTGGGGCATCGATGCAACAGGTGAAGAGATCATGGAAGGTGATGAAATCGTCGAGATTGAAAGCGAGACGGTGCTGGTGCACAATCTCGAAAAGTTTTTGGCAGAGCAATACGGCGCAAAGTTTACGCTGGCAAAATAAAAGACCCCTGCTGGCGGGCAGGAGTCAGGCAATTTCAAATTTGATATTACGGCCATTATACCACGTCTTTGTAATGGCGAACAAGGAGGAAAAACATTATGGGTTTGTACGAGCCTGAATGTCCTATGCTACGAAGCTTTTACCAAGCATTACGGAAACACGAGGCGTCCCTGAAAGGTAGCCCTGCTTATGAAGATTTCAAAGAAGTGTATGAAACGCTGGATTATGACATGAAGGGGGAAGCGAAGCATGAACCAATTAGCCGGGCAGTTTAACCAACAGCAGCAAGGAAACGTCCTTGCTCAAGCATCAAGCAGTCGGGAGATGGAAGAGGTTAAGGGCCAAATCTTCATGGCCCGGCAGTTCCCCCGAAATGTATTCCAGTCAGAGCAACGCATTTTAGATGCTTGCAAACGTCCGTCGTTAGCACAAACGGCAGTTTACAGCTATCCAAGAGGAAAACAAAAAGTGGAAGGGCCGTCTATCAGACTAGCAGAAGTTTTGGCACAAAATTGGGGGAATTTATCCTTCGGTGTTAAGGAATTGGAACAGCGTCAGGGTGAATCGGTTGCTATGGCCTTCTGTTGGGATTTAGAGACGAACGTCAGACAGGAGAAGGTTTTTACAGTGCCACACAGTCGGAAAGCAAATGGAAATATCGTCAAGTTAGACGACCCGAGAGACATTTACGAGTTGGTAGCTAATAACGGAGCTAGAAGGGTTAGGTCTTGCATCTTAGGAGTTATTCCTGGGGATATAGTCGAGAAAGCTATTGAAGAGTGTAACAAAACGTTAGCCGGATCAAACGACAGTCCTTTAAAAGATCGTTTAGCCAGAGCGTTAAAGGGCTTTAAGGAAAAGCATCGAGTGACACAAGAACAGATTGAAAAAAGATTCGGATATAACATCGAGGCATTCACAGAGCGTGATTTAATTGATCTGGTCCAGATTTTCAACTCATTGAAAGATGGTATGAGCAAGCCGGAGGATTGGTTTGATAAAAACGATAAAAAGCCAAATCAAAGTGATTTAGCTAAGTCTTTCGAAGACAAGGACAAGGCAAAAGAAGAAGAGGCAGTGACCGAAAAGGAAGAGGTGAAGCCAAGTGCCAAAGACCTCCTTAAGGACGCCGAAATTCCTTTTGACTAAAGAGAACTATCATTCAGCTGAAGCGAATTTACGTTACTTCTCTGTTTCTCAGTTCAAAAGTTTCATCGAGTGTGAGGCCAAGACGATGGCCAAGCTGTCAGGGGAGCACAAGGAGCCAGAGACCAACGCTTTGTTGGTCGGCTCCTATGTACATGCAGCATTCGAGTCATCAGAAGTATTTCAACAATTTATTGAGGAAAACAACGGGGCGATCTTCAAAGCTCGCGGCGGCAAGTATGCAGACTTTGAAACTGCAGATCAGATGATAGAGACCATCAAAAACGATCCTTTCTCCATGTTCGCTTTAGAAGGGGAGAAAGAGGAAATCTATACAGCTCGACTGTTCGGAGTTGAGTGGAAGATCAAGGTGGACAGCATCCATCATGAGAGAGCAACATTCAGTGATTTGAAAACTACTCAGGAGCTTCATAAACGGTTCTGGAGCGTGAAGTACGATGGCTGGGTGTCTTTCGTCGAAGCGTGGGATTACGTCCTCCAGATGGCACTCTATCGCCGGGTGCTGCAAGAGAATTTCGGAAAGACCTATACGCCTTACATCGTAGCCGTAACCAAAGAGAATCCGCCGAACAAAGCAGTCGTTCACTTCGATGAATCAAGGTTCGATTTTGAATATGAGTACATCGAGATGAAGATGGAACGACTGTCGGATGTGAAGGCCGGAGAAGCGAAGCCAATCAGCTGCGGGAAGTGTGACTATTGCCGGAAAACGAAAAGGCTGAGTGACACGATTGAGGTCGGAGAATTGATCTATCAGTAAGGAGCGATCGGGGACATGGAAAATGTGATACAGGCATCGGGGTTCGTCGTCCAGCCCCGATTGCAGTTTAATTGCTTGCGGGATCAGATGATTTATCAATATCTCCTGAGCAGAGCGAACTACCAGGAGAATCATAAGAGCCTGGCGGTCGGTCAGACAGTCATCATCCTATCGGATTTAGAACGAGACGTCGGATGGACACGGAGGATGCTCAAGTCTTCCCTGGAGCGCTTGGAAGAGGCAGATTATATCTCATTCGCTACATTACCGCAGAAGCGCGGGATCTTGGTAACTGTTACTCATTATGGAGATTATCAGAAACTCGAAAATTACCGGAAAAACAGCCAAAAAAATGTACAAGAGAATGAACATCGGAATGTACATGAGGATGAACAAGAGAATGTACAAGAGAACGAAAGCGAAAAGCCTTGTGGCTCTAGGGGTGAAGACATGCCGAAAAAAGCAAATGTACAAGAGAATGTACAACAGGATGAACAAGAGAATGTACATGAGAATGAACAACTTATTAGTATAACAGCATTTATAAACAGCATTAGTAACATCAATAAAACATTAAAAGAGTACGTGGCCTCGGCTCCTGTGAAAAACAAAAACTTGGCCACAACCGAAGAAATCGAAACCTTTGTTGATTTCGCTTTGCGAACCAACGCTCTCCCAGAGGGTTGCTCTAGGAAAATCTTTATTGCTTACTTCGACTGCATCCGGCTGACGAGAAGGACATGCACCATATCAGCAAACATTCTTGTGAATTTTATAGACAAGCTGCAGAAGTATTCGTCCGACCAAATCAATTACTCTCTCTGGAAGCATATTGAGGACTATGACGACCGGAAAGAGACCTATACACTCGGCATCCTTCGCAACGTTAAGGAGCCGGAAGCCAGGCGAGGGCTAATCAAGCTGAAAAACCGGAAAGGCGGGGATCGAGTTGTTGCATCTGTCGAATCTAAGCCCAATGAAGAATTCCAGAAATACGATTTCGGTTTCTGAGAACCGTTGCGAAAACATTGATGTTGTCACGAAGCAGACCTGCAACCGCCAGCTGATGATTGAGAACGGCCGGGAGTTTTGCTTTCGATGTGAGGAAATCGCCAAAGAAGACTTGGTCTTCAAGGAAGAAAGCGAAGCGATCATCCAAAACCGAGAAGTTAACGAGATCATGCGTTTCTTTAAAGCGGAAAGCTTAATCAATAAGGATTTGGAAGATGCGACCTTCGAGAATTACATACCGGAAACTGCATCTCAGAAAGAAGCCTTGAAAGTTGCTCAGGATTATGTGTCTGAGTTTGATAAAACGTCAGGTCTTGTATTGGCAGGGCGGACGGGAGTAGGAAAAAGCCATTTGAGTGTAGCTATATCCAAGGAAATCATTCAGAAAAAATATTCATGCCTGTTCATCTCCATCCCTAAGTTGATGACATTGATAAAGAGCACCTACAACCGAAACAGCGAAAGAACTGAGCTGGATATCCTTCGATTAATTGAAAAAGTAGATTTGCTTATATTCGATGACTTAGGGGCTGAACGGGCGGATGCGACGGATGAGGGGACAGAATGGTCCAAGAAAAAAATATTTGACATCACCGATGGCCGCGCTGGAAGATCCACCATCTTCACATCGAATTACAGTGGATCGGAACTCATGCAAATGTATGGTGAACGAGATTTCGGACGCATGGTGAAAGATTGCAAGGCCATAACCGTTACCGGAGAAAACTTCAGACTGAAAAAATTTAAAAAAGGAGCAATGTGATTATGCGTAAATACCTGCTGGATCAACTCATTATCACGGTAGTGCATTGGGAAATGTTTGGCGGCGAAAAGCTGGAGCGACAGTTTGCAGGGCTGATCGAACAGGTCATGGAGGAAGAGGGATTGACGTTTGATGAAGCCGTCGCTCTGCTGGAAAGAGAAGTGAAAATCGATAAGGAGGCAGCGGCATGATCGGAGCAAAGGTGAATCTATCGCGTGAATCGGAAAGGCAGGCCATCATTCAGGACCTGCAGCTGCTCGGTAAAGATACGGGTCAGTTGGACGGACTGGATTATCACACGCTTCGGAGCATGTTAGCGGTGGCAAGGGCGGTGGCGGAATGACTCTCCTAGAAATCAAAGCCCGGCAGAAGGCCATTCTGGACGAAATCAGGGTGCTGGAGAAAGAGCATGGCGTAAGCGTGCATGACACAAACTCATGCTCCGCCTGCAAGCAGATCCGAATGCTTGGCATTGAATACGAGGACCTGACGCTTGAGCGCCGGCGGGAGAAATTGCGGCAGGATCCCCTCGAAAGCATGTATGTCAGGACAATCTTTGCTAAAGGTGAATACGCAACGAGAAAAGAAGTGGCGTACCTGTTGGAACAGGGATGGCCAATCAATAAAGTGGCTGTCCGGTTGGGGATGAGCCCGACTAGGCTTCATAACCAGTGCAGAGCATGGGGTCTCAAAAGCCGATGGAAACAAGGATGCCTGGAAATGAACAGGCATGGATTGGGGTGAAGGTGATGAACTTAGCAAAGCTGTTTGAAGCGCAAAAGAAGTTTGATGATGCAGTAGCAGAGGCGAAGGGGCTGCAGGGGAAGGACCTGCTGCCGGAAAAGATTCTTGCTCTGCAGGTGGAGATCGGAGAACTGGCGAATGAATGGCGAGGATTTAAGTTTTGGAGTGATGACCAGGAGCCGAGAACCAAGGTTCAGGGATACAGCGGATCCGGTGCGCTGTTAAAAGGTGAAGTGTCGAATCCCTTACTTGAGGAATACGCCGACTGCCTGCATTTCATCTTGTCGATTGGGTTGGATATAAAAGCAGATAAGCTAGATTATTTGAAAGTCATGAAAGCTCATGAAGCGTTCGGTATTACTTACGTCGAGGCTAACCTGACAAAACAATTCGGTCTCGTTTACTATTTCGTTTCTGGATTTGAAGATATGTATGGATCAGATGAATATACAGAAGTTTTGTTGTCAATTTTAAGGTTAGGCGAAATGCTCGACTTCACGTGGGAGCAGATTGAACAAGCTTATTACGCCAAAAATAAAGTGAATTATAAGAGGCTGGCCAGTGGCTATTGAACAAAGTTTAAGCCCGACCTACATTGCACTAGAAGAACTTGATTTCATGTGGAATGAGGAACAGATCTTCGACTTCCGGTGCATGTGGGCGCAGGGCGCTAGTTTGGTAGACATGGAGGAGCAGTTCGGCCGGCCTCAGGAAGAGATTCTGCTGCTGGCTCTAGACTTGGGTATGCGAGGCAAAATAAAACCGAGGCAGGGCGGTCTGCTCGGTCTGGCGTGAGGAGGAAACGTGATGGACTGCGGAAGATGTGGACGACCATTAAAAGACAGTAAAAGCAGGGACCGGGGATATGGCCCGGTCTGTTATAAAAAGGTTCTGGCGGAAAGGAATGAACAGCATGGGGCAACGGATGAGTGTGGAGGAGTACCGGAAGGCCAGGAAGCCGCGGAATAAATATCGGAACCGCAAGATTGAAGTGGATGGCATTGTCTT
>NZ_JBWBKF010000096.1:0-49386 GCF_057657925.1 Lederbergia sp. B243.17 | reverse complement strand
TCGACTTGCATGTATTAGGCACGCCGCCAGCGTTCGTCCTGAGCCAGGATCAAACTCTCATTAAAGTTTGTTAGCTCATTTGCTGGTCTTGCTTAAAAAGTAAATCATTGACGTTTGTTTCGTTCAGTTTTCAAGGAACAAGCTCGCCTCGTTGGCGACTTACCTATTATATCAAGCACCGAAGTCGATGTCAACAACTTTTTTCAACATCTTCTTTTCTGCTTTGTTGCTGTTTTAGCAACGAATAATAATATACCACTTAGATATTTAGTTTGCAATACTTTTTTTAAAAAAGTTTAGATCGAAATATAAAAGATAGGGAAGCATAGAACTTGCCATGCTTCCCCTACTTCTATTAATCGCGGTTCCTCATAAGCGGGAACAGCAGAACGTCACGGATTGACGGAGAGTTGGTCAGCAGCATGACAAGACGATCGATACCGATACCGAGTCCTCCTGTAGGCGGCATACCGTACTCCAGCGCCTCAACAAAGTCCTCGTCCATTTCATGCGCCTCGTCATTCCCCTGCTCGCGTTCAAGCAATTGCTTCTCGAAACGCTCGCGCTGATCGATTGGATCATTCAGCTCTGTAAAGGCGTTTGCGTGTTCACGGCCGACGATGAACAATTCGAATCGGTCTGTGAAGCGCGGATCCTCAGCGTTCTTTTTGGCAAGCGGTGAGATTTCGACAGGATGGCCGTAGATGAATGTCGGCTGGATCAGCTTTTCCTCGATCCGCTGTTCGAAGAATTCATTAACGATATGGCCATATGTCATATGTTCCGTGATTTCAATATTATTCTCTTTTGCAAGCTGCCTTGCTTCTTCGTCACTTGTTACATTCCAGAAGTCAACGCCTGTATATTCTTTGACAGCATCTACCATGTGGAGTCTTTTCCACTTAGGTTCGAGGTCCACTTCATGCTCGCCGTATTGGATCTTTGTCTCCCCGAGAACTTCTTTGGCGACATAAGCGACCATGTTTTCCGTCAATTCCATAATGTCGTTGTAATCCGCATAAGCTTCATACAGCTCAATCATCGTAAATTCCGGGTTATGTCGAGTGGATACTCCTTCATTTCTGAATACACGGCCAATTTCATATACCTTCTCAAGGCCACCGACAATCAGGCGCTTCAAATGAAGCTCAATGGCGATCCGCATATAAAAAGGCATGTCCAAAGCATTATGGTGAGTGATGAACGGACGTGCAGCCGCTCCTCCGGCAATAGAGTGGAGCATCGGTGTTTCCACCTCTAGGAAGCCTGCCTCATCCAGGTAATGGCGCATTGCCTGGATAATCTTGCTTCGGGCGATGAACGTCTCTTTACTTTCCTGGTTGGTGATCAAGTCGAGGTAGCGTTGGCGATAGCGCTGCTCAACATCCTTCAAACCATGGAACTTATCCGGCAGAGGGCGGAGTGCTTTGGTCAACAAGGTAAAGTCGTTTACTTTGATCGACAACTCTCCTACCTTCGTCTTAAAGATTGTACCGGTTACACCAACGATGTCTCCAAGATCGGCAGATGTGAAGATATGATACTGTTCCTCACCAACTGCGTCCGCGCGCACGTAAATTTGGATTTGGCCATGCAGATCCTGGACGTGGGCAAATCCTGCTTTCCCTTTGCCTCGCTTTGTCATCATCCGGCCTGCAATTGTCACCTCTGCAGCCTTTTCATCCAGTTCTTCCTTTGTATATTCCTCGTAAGTCTCGATAATTTCCTTTGTAGTCGTCGACCGTTCGAATCTCTTGCCGAAAGGGTCATGTCCTTCCGCGCGCATGGCGTTCATTTTCTCGCGTCTGACACGCAGCTGGTCATTCAATTCTTCACTCATGTAAAACACTCCAATCTATTTTTCCGGCCGATGGCAGCATCTTAAGCCCTTTATACTTTCCTATTGTACACAATTATCCGCCGCCACACATCATCCGACCTATTTATTTTGAAATCTCCTATACATGTATAAAAAATCACTGCCGGTTGCGCTCTCCGGCAGTGTTCGTCATTTGCAAAGTGAGGAGGAACACGGAGTTACACATCCCTGAACAGTCCTTCTTATCCATCTTTCCGATCTTCCGGTGCCAATTCTTTTACCGAAACTTGCAACGCTGCGGCAATTTTTGCGAGCATTGCCGCTGACGGCTCCCTGCTTCCCCTTTCAATCTCTCCCATAACGGAAACAGATACACCTATATGTTTAGCCAGGCCTTCCTGAGTAAAGCCCTTTAATTTTCGAAAAGCGCGGATGCGTCTTCCCCATTTATCTGTTTCCATAACCGAACTCCTTCTTTATCAGGTATTTCGTCAAGAATTCCAGCCAAACGGGCTTCGGTTCCAGGCAGTTCCAGTTCCTTGTCCATTTCAAGCAGAGGGACTAGCACAAATGCCCTCTCCGTCATGCGAGGATGGGGGACCTGCAACTTCTCCATTTCAATATTCTCTTGATTATAAAGCAAAATGTCAAGGTCTATTATCCTCGGCCCCCAGCGGAACTCCCGCACCCTTCCAAGCTTCGTCTCGATGTCCATGCATTCTTCCAGCAGCTCCTCCGCCGAGAGGGATGTCGCAAGCTTCACAGCCATATTCAGGAACTGGGCTTGATCCTCATATCCGACAGGATCTGTTTCATAAACGGAAGACAACCGGACAACTTTGACACCATCCGTCTGCTCAAGGGCGTTTATTGCATCGCGCAAATTTCTGAACCTGTCTCCGATATTCGTTCCGATTGATAAGTAAGCCGTGTTATCCATTTACCCGGCTCCTTTTTATCTCCACTGCGACCGACTGGTAGTGCCCTGCTATCGGCGGATCCGGCTTAATCATCTTTACAGTGACAGCACTCGCAAGCGGGAACGTCTCCAGAATGTCCGCTGCGAGTTTTTCAGCGACCGCCTCAATCAGCTTATAGATTTCCTGTTCAACAACATTTCTGCATAGAGCAAAAACTTCAGCATAGTTGATCGTCTTATCCAGCGCATCCTCTGCACCCGCTTCCCGTAAATCCACCTCAAGCTCAAGATCAACCCTGAAACGTTGACCGAGCTTTGTTTCTTCCGGCAGTGCACCGTGGTAGCCGTAAAACTCCATTCCTGTGAGATAAATCTTATCCATCTTACTTCCCCTTTCCGGCCAAAACGTCCATCATTTTCGCCATCCGGCTTATCGCTTTGACATCATGCACCCGCATCATTTGACAGCCCTTTTGGATCCCGTAGCATACGGTTGCTCCCGTTCCTTCCATTCGCTCATCCACCGGAAGGTCGAGGGCTGTCCCAATCATTCTTTTCCTTGATGTGCCAAGCAGGACTGGATAACCGAGCGAGACCACCTTATCAAGGTTTTGCATCATCACAATGTTTTCTTCATAGTCCTTGGCGAATCCGATCCCGGGATCAAGAATGATTTGCTCATCCTTCACTCCAGCTCTTTTGGCGATCGAAATGCTTTCATACAGATCATTCAATACATCCCGGATAAACGAGGTGTAATCCCGGTCTTCACGGTTGTGCATTAGAATGAGCGGCGCCCCGGTTCCAGCTGCTACCGCTGCGATTTCCGGATCTTTTTTTGCCCCCCAAATATCGTTGATAATATGGGCACCCGCCTGCAGCGCGCTTTCTGCCGTCTTTGCTTTATATGTATCAATTGAAATAGGGACAGCCAAGGAAGAGGCGACCGCTTCAATGACAGGAACGACTCGGGCAATTTCCTCCTCCGCCCTGACCGGTTCATGTCCCGGTCTTGTCGATTCCCCGCCGATATCAATTATGTCTGCGCCGTCCCGGACCATTTCTTTCGCATGTCCGGCAGCGAACACATGCTCATTGTATTTGCCGCCATCGGAAAATGAATCCGGCGTTATATTCAAAATCCCCATAATCAGCGTTTTATGTTTGTAATCCAATTGATAGGGCCCGCACTGGATAACGTCTTTCATTTCTACCCATCCTTCCTTCTTCCACTCCATTATAGTCAGTCTAACTTTTTTCCAGGCGGATGAAAAGGACAAAGGCAGGCCCCTCTCCGGGGCCTGCCTTCATTGTTCTGTATTAATCTTCAAATTGATAAAGAGGTGTGCTCAAATAACGTTCGCCATTGCTCGGGATAATCGCCAGCACTTTCTTGCCTTTGCCAAGCTCTTTTGCAACCTTTAGCGCTGCCCAGATCGCAGCTCCAGAAGAAATACCGCCTAGGATGCCTTCCTCTTTTGCTGTACGTCTTGCCAATTCGAACGCATCATCATTTTTAACCTTAATGATCTCATCGTATATTTTCGTATCAAGGACATCCGGCACGAATCCGGCACCAATGCCTTGAATTTTATGCGGACCCGGCTTCCCTCCTGATAAAACAGGGGAATCCTCTGGCTCAACAGCATAAATTTTGATGTCTTTGTATTTTTCTTTCAGCACTTGACCGGCACCTGTAATCGTTCCGCCTGTACCGATCCCTGCAATGAAGCCATCAAGCTGGTCGCCCATTTGCT
Organism: Lederbergia sp. B243.17; assembly: GCF_057657925.1. Classification (NCBI taxonomy): domain Bacteria; kingdom Bacillati; phylum Bacillota; class Bacilli; order Caryophanales; family Bacillaceae; genus Lederbergia; species Lederbergia sp. B243.17. Next base: position 44,891 of record NZ_JBWBKF010000096.1, on the reverse strand, counting down.
CAACGATTTCCTTCCCTGTCGTCAAACGGTGAATTTCCGGGTTGGCTGGATTTTCAAATTGCTGCGGCATAAAGTAGCCCTTCTCCTCAGCGAGTTCCTTCGCCTTCTTAATGGCTCCGTTCATTCCTTCCGCTCCCGGCGTCAAAACGAGCTCCGCCCCGTATGCGCGGAGAAGGTTGCGCCGTTCCATGCTCATCGTGTCAGGCATGACGAGCACCGCTCTGTATCCCTTGGCAGCCGCCACCATTGCAAGGCCGATTCCCGTATTTCCGCTTGTCGGCTCAATCAGCGTGTCTCCTTCTTTCAGCTTTCCGGCCTTCTCAGCCGCTTCAATCATCGCAAGTGCAATTCTGTCCTTTACACTGCTTCCTGGATTCATATATTCCAATTTCAAATAAACATCCGCCATGTCGTCACTTGTGATCCGATTTAGTTTGACAATGGGAGTATTTCCAATTAAGTCGGTGATTCCATTCGCTATATTTGCCAATTCCTCCACCTCTAATTCATAGTATTTTTATTGGTTTTATCTCAAATTTACAACAAGTGCCTTTTCCATGTCAATCTTTTGCCAACTTCCCCTATCTTATTCCACACCACTCTGAATAAAAACAAAAAAGGAGAGATCTATACGATCTCACCTTCTTAAACCAATCACTCCGCCTCTTCGCGCAGTTCTTCCAATTCCTCTTTGGAAAACATGTATGTTTGATTGCAAAAATGGCATTGTGTCTCTGCCTGGCCATCTTCGTCAATCATATCCTGGATTTCATCTTTGCCCAAGCTGATGATGGCATTGCCGAAACGCTCTTTTGAGCATGTACATTGGAATTCGACCGGCAGCGTATCCAACATTTTCACATTCTCTTTACCAAGCACTTCCTGAAGAAGCTCTTCAGGCGTTAACCCCCGCTCGATCAGCTTAGAAACTGGAGGAATCTGTCCGAGACGCTCCTCGATGGCTGAAATGACCGACTCAGGCGTTCCGGGCAAAAGCTGAATGATGAAACCGCCTGAAGCAAGGATCGTATTGTCCGGATTGACTAGCACTCCTACTCCGACAGATGAAGGAGTCTGCTCTGACATTACAAAGTAGTAGGTGAAGTCTTCACCCAGCTCGCCAGAAACAATCGGCACCTGGCCTGAGAAGTGATCGCGCAGCCCAAGGTCTTTAACGACCGTCAAAGTTCCGTCCGTTCCGACAGCCCGTCTCACATCCAGCTTGCCCGCTTCATTCAAATCAAAATGCGTCTGCGGGTTGGTTACATAACCGCGAACATGCCCTTTTGCATCCGCATCAACGAGTATCGCACCGATCGGGCCATGACCTTCTATTTTAATAGTCAGCTTCTCTTCGCCCTTCAGCATGGCTCCCATCATGACACCTGCAGTCATTGAACGCCCGAGAGCGGCCGATGCAGTCGGCCATGTATAATGCCTTTTTTGCGCCTCTCCGACAGTTTCCGTCGTTCTTGCAGCATATGCACGAACGGCACCGTCAAACGCAAGCGCCCTTACCAAATAGTCACTCATTTTCACTCCGCCTTTCATTCCTCCATATTTCGCTTATAAATAAGTTGAAGGCCTTTCAACGTCAGATCAGGGTCAACAATATCGATCTGATCCGATTCAGAGGAAATCAGATTTGCCAGTCCGCCGGTTGCTACGACAATCGGATTCGATTTACTTTGTTCCTTAATCCGTTTTACAATTCCCTCTACCTGCCCGACAAAACCGAAAAGGATTCCTGCCTGCATCGCAGAGACAGTATTTTTTCCAATTATATTGTCGACATGGGTGATTTCAATTCTTGGCAGCTTGGCGGCACGCGAATAGAGGGCTTCTGTCGAAATACCGATTCCCGGCGCAATGACGCCCCCCATATACTCGCTCTTTTCGTTTATATAGCAAAAAGTTGTCGCCGTGCCAAAATCCACGATAACAAGAGGGCTTCCGTAGTCATGGATGCCCGCTACCGCGTTGACGATCCGGTCTGCACCGACCTCCCGCGGATTTTCATATTTTATATTAAGGCCCGTCTTGATTCCCGGCCCGACAATCAATGGCTTTTCCTGAAAATACTTTTTGCACATCCTCTCCAATGTAAACATAAGCGGAGGGACAACAGACGAAATAATGATGCCGTTAATATGGTCAAACCTTAAACCTGCATGCTCAAACAATGATTTGATGATCATGCCAAACTCATCTTCCGTCTTGTGGCGGCTTGTTTGAATTCTCCAGTGGTATTTCAGTACATCCCCTTCATAAACTCCGAGGACAATATTGGTATTCCCTACATCCAACACAAATATCATTTTATTTTCACCACTTTACCATGAGACTTAAATTCACTTCAAACATCATACCACAATTCTGTTTCGGGTCGAAGAAAAAGTGTCGAAACTGAGCGCCTTCTGAACGCACATGCCGATTCCTATTACAAGGAGCGGCGGATGGCACAAAAAGGCACTGCCGGTAGACAGTGCCTTTTTTCTATTTAGCTCAGCGTGTTATCGTCATTATCCTGTTTCGTCGGCCCCAATTTCTCTGGAGGACTTTGCGGATCATCAACCCGCTCTTCAGGGATGGATACATCATCGTCTGCTTTAGACTGGATGTTCACCTTTGGATCATCGGCAGCCGGAAGTCCGGTTGCATAATGTCCTTCAGGAAGAACTCCATCGTCAAACAAGCTTCTGATCTGGGCAGCATCGAGTGTTTCCACTTTCAGCAGCGTCTGTGCGATCAATTCAAGCTTCTCGCGGTTCTCTGTCAAAATCTGACGGGCACGCTCATAGCTTTCCTTGATGATTCGCTGAATTTCTGTGTCGATATCATAAGCGATCTTATCCGAATAGTTCTGCTCGTTATGCAGATCCCGGCCGAGGAAAACCTGGCCGCCCTGCTGCTGGCCGAATTGGAGCGGTCCGAGCTTTTCGCTCATCCCGTATTCCATGACCATGCTGCGGGCAATATTCGTCGCACGCTGGAAGTCATTGTGTGCACCTGTGGACACTTCACCGAAAATCAGTTCCTCAGCAACACGACCTCCAAGCAGGCCGGTGATCTTGTCGAGCAGTTCCGGCTTCGTCATAAAGTAACGGTCTTCTTTAGGGAGCATGACAGCATAGCCGCCAGCCTGGCCGCGAGGAACAATCGTAACTTTATGGACTACGTCCGCCTCATCAAGGACAAGGCCGATAACCGTATGTCCGCCTTCATGATAAGCGACAATGTTTCTTTCTTTCTCCGATATGACGCGGCTTTTCTTAGCAGGCCCGGCAATGACACGGTCTGTCGCTTCATCAATATCAAGCATATCTATTTTCTTCTTATCCCGTCTTGCTGCAACCAATGCGGCTTCATTGAGCAAGTTCTCGAGATCCGCACCGGAGAAGCCCGGTGTTCTCATCGCAATAGCCTTCAAGTCGACCGATGCATCAAGCGGCTTATTCCGCGCATGCACCTTCAGCACGGCTTCACGGCCCGTGACATCCGGACGGTCAACAGTGATCTGGCGGTCAAAACGACCAGGGCGCAAGAGAGCCGGATCCAAGATATCAGGTCGGTTTGTAGCTGCAATGATGATGATTCCTTCATTGGCGCCAAATCCATCCATCTCAACGAGCAACTGGTTGAGCGTCTGTTCACGCTCATCATGTCCGCCCCCGAGGCCTGCACCACGCTGGCGTCCGACAGCATCGATCTCATCGATGAAGATGATACATGGAGCATTCTTTTTCGCATTTTCGAACAAGTCGCGCACCCGGGAAGCCCCTACCCCGACAAACATTTCCACAAAGTCGGAACCGCTTATCGAGAAAAACGGCACTCCGGCTTCGCCTGCTACTGCACGGGCAAGTAGAGTTTTACCGGTACCCGGAGGTCCGACTAGCAAAACACCTTTCGGAATGCGCGCCCCCAGTTCAGAGAATTTCCGCGGATCTTTGAGGAACTCGACTACTTCAACAAGCTCCTGCTTTTCTTCGTCAGCACCCGCAACATCCTTGAAGCGGACTTTCTTCTTCTCTTCGCTGTAAAGCTTCGCCTTGCTCTTGCCGAAGTTCATGACTCGGCTTCCTCCGCCTTGTGCCTGGTTCAAAAGGAAGAAGAACAAAATGAAAATGATCACGAATGGAATGATGGTTGTGAAGAAGGATACCCAGCCGCTTGCTTCTTTCGCCGGCATCACTTTCAGTCCGTCCGAACTTGCATCAATCCTGTCCAGCATGGCAGGGCTGTTCATTACATAGGTGAGGAAAGTCTTCCCTTCCTCGGCCCCTTTCAGCTGCCCTCTGATTTCGTATACCCCGCGCTCCGGCTGCATCGAATATTCCTTGATGTCGCCGTTTTCCAGATGCGTGATGAATTGATCGTATGTTATATCTTCTGTCGTTTCATTGGTGTTATTGAAGTAACTGAAAACACCGATGAGGACTAGAAAAATCAGTGAGTAAAAAATTAAATTTCTAAAAACCCGGTTCATCCCTTACCTCCTCCCACGGTAAAAAACTAACTTCAATATTAACATAGTCGTTTCAGCATTTTCAACGATTCACACTTTTTAAAAACAGCCGTTTATTCCTCATCCGCACCGCTATATACTTCAGGTTTTAAAACGCCGATGTAAGGCAGATTCCGGTACTTTTCCGCATAATCCAAACCGTAGCCTACTACAAACTCATCAGGCACGTTAAACCCTACATAATCAGCCACGATATCAGCCTTTCTGCCTGCCGGCTTATCGAGCAGTGTTACAATCTTGATCGACGCTGCTTTCCTGTAACGGAAAAGCTCCACCAAATAGCTCAGTGTCAGTCCGCTGTCGATAATATCCTCGATGATCAGGATGTTCCGTCCTTCGACAGGGGTATTTAAATCTTTGAGTATTTTTACTTCCCCTGAAGAAACGGTCGATCTGCCATAGCTCGATACATCCATGAAGTCCATTTCCAAGTATGTATCAATCCGTTTGAGAAGGTCGGCCATAAACGGCATGGCCCCTTTTAGGACACCGACTGCCAAAGGAAACTTTCCGTCATACTCTTCCGTAAGCTGGCTGCCGAGCTCTGCCAGCTTTTCCTGAATTTCTTCTTCTGTGATCAATATCTTCTCAATGTCGTTTTTCATTGATTTGGTTGCCCCCTGAAAGATGTTGGATGCTTGCGCGCATTACGTACACATTCTGCTTCAAAGAAGGAAAGAGATCGCAGTCGGATTTCTTCAGCCCCGGCAGCCAAAGTATGGTGCCGGCCTCATCGGTCACTATTGGCCATCCCTTCCGCTCGGTCAGCGGAACCTTCTCTTCAATAAAAATTTCTTTTATTTTCTTCGTTCCTGACATTCCTTTTACTTGCATGCGGTCACCCGGTCTTCTCGTCCGGATGAAAAAAGGAGGTTGGACCCGGTCCGGATCCAAAAGCGTCACTTGATTCGTCCCGCCGGCGGGCATACAGCCCTGCTCCATCAGTTCGAGCACCATTCCATTGGGCAGGCGCACGCTTTCCCCCGGATTAAGCGGATAAAAGTAGTCTTCTTCGACCGCTTCCTCAGCAAAGGTAAAAATGCATATGCCATATGACCTTCGGACTTTGAGCCCTCCCGGCAAATCAAGAGAGCCTGATGGGTTCTCCGACTCGATCAGTCTTTTGACCATGTTGGCATGCACAGCTGATAAGTCAGGAAAATCCTGCTTATAAAGATAGTTTAATATTAGATGAATCAATCTCCTTTGTAAAGGCAAAGGCACTTCCATAAAACCATTGATATCAAGCTCAGTCCGATGTTCATCCAATTGACACAAAGCATCCAAATGCTTTACAGCTAAGCTCTCCAGGTACAGTTCATCCTCCGTCATTTCCTCGCTAAAACGCTGAAAATGTTCGGAGACCCGAGGATTCTCCGCATATAGGACGGGAAGGACTTTATGCCTGAAGCGATTCCTCGTGTAATCATCCTTTTCATTGCTCGGGTCGCGGCGGGGCTGCAGCCGATAGTGGGCACAGTACTCTTCTATATCCTTTTTTGTAACATTTAAAAGCGGCCTGATGATAAAACCTGAAGCAAATGTCCGCATTGCCTGGATGCCCGCTCTCGCCAAGCCGCTGCTCCCTCTCGTCAGGCGCATGAGGATGGTCTCCGTCTGATCGTCTCCGTGCTGAGCAACGGCAAGTTTATTTCCCTGCACTTTGTGCATCTCCTGCTCAAAAAAACGATAACGGTATTTTCTTGCCGTTTCCTGCATCCCCGCCCTGTCCGTGGCCATTTTTTCCTTTATCCGAATGGCTGCTGCCTCAAAGGGAATGCCGCGGTCTTCGCAAAAACCCCGGACAAACTCAAGGTCACCCTTCGATTCTTCCCCGCGAAGCATATGATCAACATGCAACGCCTTGATCCTGATGCGGTAAAATTGCTGCCGCCTATGTAAAAAATCCAACAGAGCCAAGGAATCCGGACCGCCTGACACGGCAATCAAGACATGGTCCCCTTCCCTGATCAGTGAATGCCTGTCAATAAACTTGCCGGTTTTCCGCTCAAACTCCAGCATGGAATACCCCTTCCTTTATACGCACCTATTCATTCCGCTATTTTAGCATGTAACTTCCCATCCATATAGGAAAGCGCCTTTTAAAATAGGTGTCCGTATATGTACATCGCGTAAAGGATGGCGGTAATGCCAAGTATGGCAGCCGTCTCAATTGCAGCACCGCTTTTATCAGGCTTCCGACTCTTACGGATACTGCTTCGGGACACCGGCTTATCCCGGGGGGCGGAGAGAACCTGCAGGAAATCCTGCTTCATTTCGGCTGCCTTGTTGTACTGCCCACGCAATGCCTTTAGCAGCGGCACTTCAAACGCCCTCAAATTGGAGTTCCCCCGGATTGCCTCTAGCAGCTGTCTTTCGCCACTTCCGTTCTTGGCAAATCGTTTCGGGTAGAAAAGATTAATCATCACCATCGCGACTGAGAATAAGTCATACGAGGGTTCAGCCTTTCTCGAACCAAGTCCCCAATAGCCACGGTCAAAAAACTCGGTGAACTCCTTTACTGCCCTGCCCTGCATCGTTGTTCCGCCGACATCGATGCACCTCAGTTGGCCAGGGTTGCCGGTGATAATAATATTTTCCGGCTTTAAGTCGCCGAATATCCAATTCTGGCCGTGAAGCTTATCCATCACATCGAGCAGCTGGAGCACCATCACTCCTGCCCATGCTTCACCTTTCAGCCTAACGAATTCCAGCAGCTCCGGACCTTCTATGTATTCCATTACATAATAATGGAGCCTGCCTATCCTCCGATCCCAATCATCGACATCAATCAAAGAAGGCCCGAGGGTGAATCCCTGGACCTTTGCGAATGCTTTCAGGACATTGACCTCTGTAATAATGGACGCGCCATCCGCGCTCATCTTCAATGCTGCCGCCTCTCCCCGGCTGTCCCGGATCAGATAGACAACACCGTTCGCGCCTGCTCCGAGTTTTTTTATAATAGTATATTGCCCACCATGCCATTTTCCCGAAATTTGCGTTCCGGGAAAAACCTCACATGGATTCCTCTGAGAATGGTTGTTCATTTCCTGAAATCAACTCCCTGAACGATCGCTTCCTCCGGAAATTGCTGATTGCCTCGCGAATCGCCGGTCCTGTCGGGGTAATGCCGCCTGTAGTCAGCTTCGGAAAAACGGCGGATAGCGTATTTAAGTTCGGTGTCCAATCCAGCAGCTTCTCCGTCTCTTTTCGTTTCCCGGGAAATACTGAAATGGAGAACCGGTTTTCTCCTGTCCGTGCTCCAAGACTCAGAGACAAATCAAATAATGCCTCTTTGACGACAGGGAGCTTGTCTGCCATGCTTGCGCTCGTATCGATTAAAACGAGTACATCGAGTGCAGATGTCTCACCCAGCTCCTCTACAACCTCCATCACTTCTCCTCTCTGGTCAGGGGGCAGCTCCTCCAATGTTTTTCCTTGTCCGAGGATTTGTTTCAGTTCGCGGTTCACCACTCCCTGCAATGTTTGTGTCATCGCTTTTCTCGTGACCATCTGTACAGTTTGGGACAATTGTTCCGTGAATACCGTCTGGCTGATTCCTCCTCCCGCCGTGGCGATTGCCTCTATTTCGTCCTTTCCCCTGCCTTCAATCGTACCTTTCGCCATCACGCCGATCACATTGACCGTTATCCCGCTCTCCTTCGCCAGCGCCGCCATTGCGACCGGGTCCTCCCCCTGATTTGAACAGCCGTCAGTAATCAGCAAGATCTGTTTCAGTGTGCCTTTGCTCATATGCTCCCTCCGTCCGGTTTCGTTTAGCTTCATCCTCGCCGGACGGCCTTATTTTTATACGCTGATCAAGAGATTTTCATCCCTCTCGACCTCACGGGGATTGCTGCCCATTTCGGTGTATTGTGACTGATTTTCACCGCGGCAATTGTCATGTCATCGGCAATTTCACCCGAACAGGTCCTGATCACTTCCTCCATGATCAAGTCGGCGACTGCCTGTGGATCCCCTGTCTCCAACTCCCTGAGCTTGCGCTTCATCCAAATCTCATAATTCTCGACGTGTTTCGGGCCTTCAAACACACCATCGCTCATCATGATGACCATATCCCCCGCCCGGAGCTGGACAGACACCACATCGACATCAAACTCCTGCAAAATGCCAATCGGCAAATTGCCCGCTTCTATTTTCATCACTTTGTCACCTCTCTTAATGAAGCTGGGAATCGAACCGATCTTTAAAAACTTTGCTTGGGCAGTTTGCAAGTCGATCATTGAAAGATCAAGGGTTGAGAATATCTCATCTGTCGTTCGCAAAGATAGGATAGAGTTAATCGACTTAATGGCGATTTTTTCTTCGATGCCTGACTGCAGGATCGTCTGAAGCAGTTTTAGCGTTTCATTGCTTTCATGGTGGGCACGCTCTCCATTCCCCATTCCATCACTGATAGCCACTGCCACCTTCCCAGGTCCAAGTTCAATCGTGGAATAGCTGTCACCTGATAAAAAGCCGCCTCCTTTCGCCGCATGGGCAACTCCCGTTTCAACGACAAAGCTTTGTGCTGAGCGGAGCGTGATACAGCATTGATCAGCCGGAATATCTGGCCATGTTTTGTTCTGGACGATGATCGTTTCGTCCAAGATATCCGACAGCAGCGGAGCAATCAGTTTCTCACACTCGCCGAATCCGCGGTCATTCAGCATGATAATATCAATATCTATATTGCCTGCTTCGAGGCTGTATACTTCCACATGTTCAATTTCGACCCCGAATTCCAGTAGCGCCTGGAGCATCATCTCCTCCTGGCGGTTATGGTTCTCCTGCTCTCGCTGGATTTCTTTCGCAAAGTCGCCCATCACCTCCGATACACCAAGTAATTGCTCTGCCACGAGCCGCCTGCTTTCCTGTACCTGCTTTTTCAACTTTTCATTCGCCCGCAGAAGGGTCAGTTCCTGATGAACGGCATCCCGTACCTTATCAGGACGGTTGCAATGCTTGTCCAAGTTTCGATAAACACTTCCTGAAATGTTCCCTGCATTTTCGTCGAGATCATGCATGACATCCCGCATCAGCGCATATGTTTTATCAAACTGGGCTCCCCAGCATTGGGCCTTTTTGTAACAGGTTTGGCATGTCTTCTCAGTGACATTGCTTAAAAACAGATCAAACTCCTGTTCTTCATCGTCAGGCTCCTCCCACTTTTCCGGCTGTGAAAAGCTGCTTGAGAGAGCTTGGAAAACCGATGAAAATTGTTCGACTCTCCGCACCGTAACATCCCGGACTTTCCTTGCATACTTTTGCTGGTCCTGCGCATGCTCGACAGTTCCGGGAATGTGCTTGGCAAGCTTTTCCGCTATTCCGACTGGAGTTAACAATAATAGAAGAATGGCTGCTGCCGACTCGAGCGTAGTCTGCATCAATGAGATGGAGGACTCGGTATACATCCCGATCAGCAACGTAGCCACCATCAAGCCGACTGCCGTCCCTGCACGTTTTCCTTCCTTTAATAAACCTCCGAGTAATCCGGCGAAGGCAAGCAGACTCATCTGATAGAAACTCGCCATACTTGCCAGACTGAATATCAGTCCCGTTACGACTCCGACTGTCGAACCGACCGCTGCTCCTGCGGCGAACGCAAATAAAATGACCAGATACCTCGATAATATATGTTCAATAGACAACTCATAGATTGTCCAACCGATCGTGCCTGTCATTACGGAGGCGAGCATGATAATGAGACTGATCACCTCTTCAGTCCGCAGAGACTTTTTCCGTTGCTGGGAGATGAGGAAGGGGATGCTCTGCATGAAGATATAGACGAGAATGAGAGCAAGACAGGCCTCCACTCCGGCCATCACCGCGTCGTACTGAGGGATGGTATATCCATTCGAAAGATAAATCCATGAAAGCTTAACCCCCGCCGCAAGGAGTCCCACAGTATAAGGAAGTGCTTTAAGCGGATGCTTGTTCAACTTTTCTACCAGCTTAAAGATCGGCAGGAAAACAAGGCAAAGGACAAAGGTGAATGCGGCATTACTGATAGAAAGTGTTAAAGAGCTAATCAGCAACCCGAGCATGGCGATCGGTGACTTTTCCCGCCGCAGTACATAGACCGCAGCGAAAAACGGCAGGACAAAAGGTGTTAATTGCGAAAGGATGAATGCCCGTCCCAATAAAATGGAAACAAAAAACAAAGCCAGTCCTCTTTGGATTAAAATGTTCTCCAGTTTTAGCTGCAGCTTTTTTAGCCCGTCCAGCAAATCAAACTTCGCCCCCGAAACTGCCAAATCTCCCGCCGGCTCCAACAAACGTTCACTTTTCTCCATCTCCTACCCACTCCCCCTGTTATTGTTCGTTGACCCATTATAAACAAAATTACGCGGAATATTTTGTCAATTGGACAGAGAGAAAATGGCAAATCGTTCGACGTTATTGGGCAAAATCTAAGTGCCTCGCATAAAAAATGCCAAATAGACATCCCAATAGACAAACTGCGGTAAACGACAGATAGACAGACACACAGAACCGATCACAAAAACAGATTTGTTGTTGACAAGCTGCCAGGACGCCGGTATTATAGAGAATGTGTTTTAATTTTGGCGGCGTAGCTCAGCTGGCTAGAGCGTACGGTTCATACCCGTGAGGTCGTGGGTTCGATCCCCTCCGCCGCTATAAGAATAGCATCTGGCAGTCGTCTGTAGATGCATATCAAACGAAAAAAAGTGCGGGCCTCCCCTTGAATAGGGAGCCCGCACTTTTTTTAAATAAAAACAAGCGGCAGGCCTAAACTAACTGGGGCCTGCCGCTTGTTTTACACGTTCTATTAAAAAAACAGACAGCAAGTTAACCTCGCCTAGCACCGCGTCCGCCGCGTTTTGATTCCGTATTACGCTTCAGGGAAGATAAACGATCTTCACTGTCCTTCAAGAATTTGTTCATTTTCTGTTCAAATGTCTCTCTTGGGCGGAAATCAGTAGTGCGATTTGGACGCGGACGATGGTTCGAATGGGATGGAGCCGGCGGCTGATCTTTCGCTTTACGGATAGATAAACCAATTTTACCGTCCTTTTCAACATTCAGGACTTTCACTAATACTTGATCACCGACTTTTAGATGATCGTTGATGTCTTTTACATAATTGTCGGCGACTTCACTGATATGAACAAGTCCCGTTGTACCTTCGGGCAGTTCTACAAACGCCCCAAAATGAGTGATGCCTGTTACTTTACCCTGTAACTTGCTGCCTACTTCAATCGACATAAAAAAATTTATCCTCCTTAAAGTATAAGAAATGAACCTTTATGATATATTATATCGCTTCTGGAAAATAAGTGTCAACCAGCGGTCTATTTCTCCTTACCTTTCTCTTTTTCTTTCTTCTTCGGTTCCGGAATGTTGAAAATGGTTTCACCTTTGTCAGAAAGGAAGTATTCACTCCTGGCAAGTTTGGCTATGTATTCGTCATCATTCAGCTTTACAATTTCGTTCTCCAGAAGGGACTGTTTCTTTTCGAGCTTGGCGAGCTCCAACTGGAGTTGTTGTTTCTCCTCCTGCTTCGCCTCAAGCGCAGAAGTACGAGCAATCAGCGTTGATACGAATAAATACGTGCAGGCTATCATCAGGATGAGAAAAACGGATAAACGCCTGAAAAGTAATTTTTTCCGTTTCTTTGCGAGCCTTGCGCCCATTTCCTGCTGTTTCATATATTGGGTTTCTAACGATGCAATCGGCAGCCTTTTCTTCGCTCCCATCCTGCCACCTCCTACTGTTTTTTCTGAAAAAATCTGCGAATGAAGTGATAGCCTCTACGTAACTTATTCTTGCTCCAATCTATAGTTCCTGCCAAAGCGGCAAGTTTTCGTGCGACATAATTTGTTGCGGTCTTCGGCAGCATTCTCCAAAGAAGACGAAGTAGCCAAACGACCGGCATGAATATAATCTTTATAATCCATAATATCACGTTCATAGCCGTTTTTACAACAGCCAGCAGCAGCTTCCCGATCAGCGTGAGGAGAGAAAACAGCAGCATGAAAATAGCTGTAATCGGCCGGAAGATGAGGAGCTGTATCGTTCTCCTGATCAACCTGGCGCAAGCAAGGAAAAACCGGATCAGCCATTCAAGCAGCTTCAGATAAAATGATTTGAATAGTGCCTGATATGCCGCAAATCCGCATAAGAGGGCCAGCAGCAAATAAAACCGCAATTCCCCGTAGTTAACGAGGAAAAGTAGATAAAAAAACAATAACCCATGGACAAGCCAAAAGAGTACGTCATAGATGAAGACAATCCACCCGCTGCGCTTATTTCTCTGCAGAAACCTCTGGTATGTGTCAAGGGCAGCCCCGAACCAACTTCCGGCTCCGACCATGGCCAGCATTGTATATAACTGGACAGACAGACTCATTTGAACAGCTTGCCAAAGAGCCCTTTAGCCTTCTCCCCGTGATGATCATCCAGATAAACGAGATCATACACCTTTCCTTTAATTGAGACGATGCCCTTATCCACATCAAGGTTTTTCATTTGTAAATTCTGGCCGCGGACTGAAAGAAAGCCCATGCTTGTTTCAAGCAGAAATTCCTCATTGTCGAAACTCTCCACTTGCTTTACGCCCGTGATTTCCAATAACCTGCGGCCTCTCATCGTTACATCATGCTCCGCAGCTGCCCCTTTTCCGCCTTGAACAGACTCATACTGGTTCATCCCATATCCCCCGCTTTACATCTGGTTTACTATACGTTTATGAAGCGGGGGGCAAAATTAGAACAAGCCCTATGCCTGCTCTTCTTCCGAGATCCGTTCCTCCTTGAGGACAGAGAACATGTTTGCTGCGTCTTCCTTTTTCGTAGACTCTTGCAGCTCCTCGACTTTGACGGTGACGAGCTTCTGGCCGAACCGGATTTCCAGCTCATCGCCAACCTTTACATTGGTACTGGCCTTCGCCTGAATCCCGTTGATTGTGATTCTTCCTTTATCCGCGACTTCCTTGGCCAAGGTTCTCCGCTTGATCAATCTTGATACTTTTAAAAACTTATCCAATCGCATAACTGACATCATTTCACCCCATTACTTTCCTGATTGCTTTGCTTCATCCCAAAAATGGTCAAGCTGCTGCAGTGTGAATTGCTCAAATGGCTTTCCCGATTCGCGGACCTTTTGTTCAACATATGAAAATCGGCGCCGGAACTTGTCATTCGTCATTTGCAGTGCCTCTTCAGGTTGGATCCCTGCAAGTCTTGCAGCATTAATCACAGCAAAAAGCAGATCGCCCAGCTCCGCAATCTTCTCTTTTGTTGTTCCCTTCGCCACTTCCTCTTCAAACTCCTGCATTTCTTCCTTTACTTTCTCTATCGCTTCCTCAGCCGTATCCCAATCAAACCCCACTTTGGCAGCCTGTTTTTGATATTCATAGGCGCGAAGCAAGGCAGGAAGACCCTTGCTTGTCTTATTAAGTAGAGAGGCAGGAGGTTCATCATCGCCCTTTTCCTTACGCTTGATTTCCTCCCAATTGGCGACAACTTCTTCAGCATTCTCTGCCATTGCCGTACCGAAAACATGCGGGTGGCGCCGGATCATTTTTCGTGAAATGCCCTCAATCACCTCATCGATTGTAAACATCCCTTCATCCTCGCCGATTTGGGAATGGAGCATCACCTGCAGAAGGACATCGCCGAGCTCCTCGATCATATGCTCAATATCATCCTCATCAATCGCTTCAAGAAGCTCATACGCTTCCTCGATCAGGTACTTTTTCAAGGATTCATGTGTCTGCTTTTTGTCCCACGGGCAGCCCTCTGGCCCCCTTAGCTGTGCGATGATCGACCGTAATGTCGAAAACTCATGGTACGGCCGCTCAGGAAGAGGCGGAATGTATAAACTGCGCAAGTTATTCACCGCAAGCTCCCAGTCTATTTGATATAAAGGGACCGTGCGGATGACTTCATCCTTCCCGCCAGCTGATTCGATCATGTACACTTTATGCTCATCAGGATACTTTTCCATCAGTGCAAGCTTGACGTCTGAAGCGGTGAAAGAGTCGTATACTTGTGCAATGATGACGTGCTGTACCGGATTTGCATCTTCTTTCTTGAGTGCAGTTCCGTCGAGCAGCTGGAAGCCTTCGATCGGATCCACTTTGACTGCGGAAAACAGACTGTCCAAAAAGCTGTGGCCGCCGGCGATTTTTATTTCCACTCCTGCCTCTTGTCCCCTTTCAAGCAGAAGCTGGACTGTTTTCTCAGCCATCATCGGATGACCGGGAACCGCATAGATTACATCCTCTGTAGCCGCTCTTTCTAGCAGCACTTGGACAATCTCTTCGTAAACTGCTTCGAATTGGTCGTGTTTTTCATAAATGCCGTCAAAGAAAGTAAACTCAATTCCTTCTGCAGCCAACTCCTGAATGACCGGATGCTCTTTCGTTCTCGCATATAAATGCGACGCTCCTTTTAGACGTTTATAAACGCCGAGCGGCAGCTGGTCGAGGTCTCCCGAACCAAGACCGATAATTTCTATTTTATGCATATCGTATCCTCTTCTCTTTTAACCGCCTCATCTTTTACCGATGGGCAGAAGATTTCGCTCTTCCTCATTCAGCAAGCTGCTCTTCCAAATAACCGTAAGATAGACGAAACCGCCAAGCACTACACCAGATAAGGCGATGACAGCGGACCATCCCCTTCCAGACTCGCCAATCCCTGCTGTCACCTTTAAGAAAACCTGCAGCACAATGGTCATAGATAGAACCGCAACAGCTGCCGGCTTGACGAATGATGCTACAAATCGACGTATCGGCAAAATCCCATTCAGCTTTCTGAAAAAAAACCAGGCCATAAATGCTAGACTGAACACCGTAGAGATGGCCGCTCCCATCGTGCCCACCTTCGGAATAAGCACGTCGTTCATGATCCACTTCATTGCGACTCCTATAAGAATGTACAAGGCGGGACGATCGACCATGCCGATTCCCTGCAAGATACCGCTTATCAATAAAATGATCGAGCAGAATAGAATGGAAACGGCTAATACGCCGAGAACAGCGGATCCTGCCGCATTTTCAAACAGCATCCTATTGACGGGCCGAATCAGATTGGCCAGCCCGAAGGCTGCACCTGTTCCGACAATCATTGTCAGTTTCAGCGCAGTCAGCATCTTTCCCCGCGCTTCTTTCATCCCTTCTTCATTTGCCTGCCATTGCCGGGCAATCACCGGGACGATCGACAGGGAAATTGACGTTGCCGCAACAGTTCCCAGTTGAAGAAGAGGCTGTCCCCTGTCATAGATTCCCTTCAGCATCTTCGCCTCATGCCCGGCTGTGCCTTCTTGAATGAGGAGCGGATACAAGCTGAAGGAATCAAGCAATTGCAGCAGTACAAGTACCATACTGCTGATGGCAATCGCTGCGCCTTGAACGATAATCACCTTTCCCAGTCGCCAATTCACACTAAAACTTCCTGGCTGGAAAGCAAGACCCTGCTTCCGGATAAACAAAAGCAGAACGAACAGCCCGGCCAGCCCTCCTGCAGCTGCTCCGGCCATTGCTCCTGCACTCGTTTCATAGAGAGAATAGCCCGCTCTTACCAAGAAAAACGAACAGCCGAGGATCGCCGCCACTCTGACAATTTGCTCGATGGTTTGACTGGCAGCGGTCGGCATCATGTTTCCCACCCCTTGGAAATACCCTCTGATCACCGAAAGGAATGGCATCAGCAAAAATATAAGAGAGGTAGACCTGATGACCGGGACAAGTTTGTCATCGCCCATTACCCGGGCAACCCCCTCCGCACCAGCAAAAAACAACAAAAACAGCATGAAACTAACCAAAACCAAACTAAAAAATGCGGTTTGCAGTAAGCCGGAAAGCTGTTTCGAATTCCCTGCCCCTCTATCCGCGATCAGTCGGGAAAGGATGACTGGAAAACCTGAAATTGAAAGTCCCGCTGCAATTCCGTAGATTGGATATACTTGTTGATAAATATAAAATCCGGTATCGCCCACAATATTTTGAAAAGGAACCCGATACACGGCACTCAGAATTTTAACGATAAAGGCAGCGGCTGCCAGCACAGCAGCGCCCTTTAACATATTGTTCGCTTCCTTCGCCTCTGGCAAAATGTCTCCCGGCCTTTCATAACCTAATAAGGTGCATTATACCATATCGCCAGGAATGAAAAAAATGGACCGGGTTGGTCCATTTTTTTAGATATTATGACTCCATCTGCCTGGCCAAAAAGCCAGCAGCGGTTTCAGCTGATTTCTGTTCCACTTCGCCCAGCATCTTTTCCTTCGAAAAGATGAATACCGCTCCAATCGCATCTCCATTGGCAATAATAGGAGCCATTGCATAGGATTGAATTTCTTCCTCGTTTCCGTCGACAATTTCTACGGTTCTTGCCTTTTTTTCCAAATGGATTTTTCTGTCGGCCATCGCCTTTTCGAGCAATTCGCCATTCGATTTGCCGACATACTCCTTTTTGGAGGCGCCGGAAACGACTATAATTTCATCCCGGTCGCAGATAATAACTGGACTGCCCAAGCTGTCGAACAGCGCTTCCCCATATTCTTTTGCAAAATCGCTTAGTTCATTGATCGGGGAATATTTCTTCAGGATTACTTCCCCATCCCTGTCGACAAAAATCTCCAATGGATCGCCTTCCCGGATCCGTAATGTTCTGCGTATTTCTTTAGGGATAACAACTCTTCCCAAATCATCGATTCTACGTACGATTCCTGTTGCTTTCATTCTTATGCTGCCTCACTTTCATCAGATGATTTCGACAGACTCCGTTCCAATTAAACAGGTCTACGATTTCAATGTATTGCCATCAGTTGTTGATTTTAGTATCTTTCAAATCAACCGTTCTATACATGGAACGATAAATAAGAAAGTAAAATGTGATGGAACACTGTCGTTCGGGAATGTGTACCTATTTAATATTGTTCATAACAGAAAAAAGCGACGTCTTTTTAGCCTGGCTCGCTAAGACAAGGTGGATCATCGCTCTTTTCTAAGCCTGCGCCAGGCCAAGCATCGCTTTGCTGCTAACGCAGGCTCATCACCAGCTCTCCATTACTTTTTTGCGGTTTCTAAATTCTTGATGATGTCCATTGCCATTTCCAGCCATGTGTCAGTTGCCATCTTGGAGTTCTGAATCGTGATCTTCAATTTTGATCCTTCCATTCCGAGCCCCACTTCCCTGCCATGGCGGCTGCAAATGCTGAAAACCTTCGATCCGTCGATTTCCGCGGTCCCATCCTCCGTCATATAAATGATGATTTCCGTTTTCGTCTGTTTGATCGACTCCAGCTTGCTTCTTTTTGCATATACTTTCATTTCTGCGACAGTGAATAGGTAGCCGACTTGGTCCGGGTAATCTCCGAAGCGGTCAATCATCTCTTCTCGCAGCTCTTCAAGTTCATCCAGCGTTTCAATGTTCCGGAAACGTTTGTACATTTCAATCTTCTGGTTTCCATCCGCGATGTAGGCATCAGGGATGTAGGCATCCAATTCAAGCTCCACCTCAAAGACGGGCTGGTCGATTCTAATTTCCCCTTTTCGCTCATCAATAGCCTCTTTGAGCATTTGGGAATACAAATCAAAACCGACCGAATCGATGAAGCCGTGCTGCTGGGCCCCGAGCAGGTTTCCCGCCCCCCTGATCGACAAGTCACGCATTGCAATTTTAAAGCCGGATCCGAGTTCAGTAAACTCCTTGATCGCTTGCAGCCTTTTCTCCGCTACTTCCGTCAACACCTTATCTTTCCGGTAGGTAAAGTAAGCGTAGGCGATCCGATTGGAACGGCCGACCCTTCCTCGCAACTGATAAAGCTGGGAAAGACCCATCCGGTCTGCATCATGGACGATCAGCGTGTTGACATTTGGAATATCGACGCCTGTTTCGATGATTGTGGTCGTTACTAGCACATCGTATTCACCGTCCAGGAAGCTCAGGATGATCGACTCAAGTTCCGCCTCAGACATCTGACCATGGGCAAAAGCAACCCGTGCTTCTGGCACAAGCATGGAAATCTCCTCGGCTTTCCGCTCGATGTCCTCCACCCGATTGTAAAGAAAATAAACTTGCCCATCACGCGCCAATTCCCGTTCTATCGCTTCTTTGACCAGTGCCCCGTTATATTCCATTACATAGGTCTGAACCGGGTAACGGTTCTCTGGCGGAGTTTCAATGACGGACAGATCGCGGACGCCGAGCATCGACATGTGCAGCGTCCTTGGAATCGGTGTCGCCGTGAGCGTCAGTACATCAATATTCGTCTTCAGCTGTTTGATCTTCTCTTTATGGGTGACACCAAACCGCTGCTCTTCATCGACAATGAGTAAGCCAAGGTTGGCGTATTTGATGTCTTTGGATAAAAGGCGGTGGGTACCCACTACAACATCCACTGTCCCATTTTTCAGCCCTTTGAGCGTCTCGGTCTGTTGTTTCTTTGACCTGAATCTGCTTAGCAGCCCGACATTTATCGGAAACTCTTGGAACCGTTCTTTCATCGTTTCAAAATGCTGCTGGGCAAGAATGGTCGTCGGTACAAGGATGGCAACCTGTTTGCCGTCCATGATCGCCTTGAAGGCAGCACGGATGGCGACCTCCGTTTTTCCGTAACCGACGTCTCCGCAAAGCAAGCGGTCCATCGGGCGCTCCCTTTCCATATCCTTTTTGATTTCCACAATCGAGCGGAGCTGGTCCTCAGTCTCCTGGTAAGGGAAAGACGCTTCGAATTCGCGCTGTGTATCTCCATCTGGGGAAAAGGCATAGCCTTTAGCAGCTTCCCTTTCGGCGTACAGCTTGATCAAATCATCCGCAATGTCTTTGACGGACGTTTCGACCTTCTTCTTGACCCGTTTCCATTCTGTACCGCCAAGCTTATAGACCTTCGGATCCTTTCCTTCAGAGCCGACAAACTTTTGGACGAGATCAATCTGGTCAATCGGAACATACAGCTTATCATCACCCTGATACTTGATGTGCATATAGTCTTTATGAACACCATTGATCAGCAACGTCTCAATTCCGAGATAGCGGCCAATCCCATGATTAACATGAACAACATAGTCGCCGGGCTTCAGCTCCGAGTAGCTCTTGATCCGCTCTGCATTTGAAAGATTCTGCCGGCGCTTCGATCTTCGCGTCTTTTTATTGAAAATCTCTTCTTCGGTTAAAACGACAAGCTTCGATAACGGAAGCTCAAAACCGCTATGGAGCGTCCCTTCAATGATCTGAATGCCTGGCTGCAGCCGATCGGGATGATCGACAACAGCCGCCTCGATATCATAGTCATCAAAAATCGACTGGACTTTTTTCGCCCTCTCCATTGTGGGTGCAAGAAACACAACCGAAAAGCGCATTTTTACCCAACGTTCCATTTCGGCCTTGAGCAAGTTCATCTGGCCATGGAAATTCTGCATCAGCTTGCACGGGATATTTGCGATATTTTGCGGATTTGTATTCGGAATATGACGGATGAATAAGGACAAATAAACCCGCGGGAACGAATATGCTGCAAGCAGATTGGTAAATTGATGGGCCACTTTCGCCCCATTTGTGATTTTTCCCGTTTCGAGCAGGGATGTAAACCATTCCGCCTCTTCTTTCTCCAACCGCTCATCCATTTCCTGAATTCTGCTTAGCTCGTCAAAAATCAGCAAACTGTCGGAAGATAGATAGTCTAGCAAACTGGCGGGGCGGGAATAGGCAAATGAGAGGTACTTGAACATTTGCTCGGGCTTTTGGCCGTTGCGGAGCTGCTCAATATCATAGCCGATGTTTTCGCTAAGCAATTCTTTCGTCTGTTCGTTTTTCATTTTCGCTATTGTTTTGGAAAGATCCGCTTCCAGCTTACTGGCCAAGTCTATGAACATTGCCGGATCGACAGGTGATTCGGAGGCCGGGCCGACTGTAATGGAATCGAGTTTTTCCATCGATCGCTGGTCATCGATTGAGAAGGTACGGATGGAATCGATCTCTGTATCAAAAAGTTCGATCCGGATCGGATTCTCCTCCGTCAACGGGTAGATGTCGAGAATGCCTCCCCGAACGCTGAACTCCCCTGGAGCGCTGACCATATCGGAGCGGCTGTAGCCCATCTGGACAAGTGTCGTCAGGCTTGCCTCCAGATCCAGATCATCACCGAGCCCCAAACGCAGCTGGTATTGCTTCCACTTTTCAGGCGGCGGCAAAATCCGCCTTAACCCTGCAAGCGGAATAACGAATATCCCTTTTTTACCCGAAGCCAGATAATTGAGCATTTCCAATCTCTGGCCCCTCAGCTCAGGACTGGACGTGCCGAGTTCAGCAGCAATCAACTCATTGGCAGGATACAAAAACAGCTTCTCTTCTTCTATAAATTGGCTTAAATCATCGAATAGCTTCTGAGCCTGCAGCAGGTTATGGGTGACAACCGCGACAGATCTGTTTGTTTTATTGGCTGCCGCTGCAATAAACACAGACCTGGCTGAGCCTGAAAGCCCGGCCGCCAGCTGTTCATGCAACCCTTCTTCGACGCCGTCAATGATTGATTGCATTTCATTTTGCTGGAGCAGTAAACTTTGTAATCCTTGCATATTTATCTCCTCTTCCAAGAAATGGCCATACGTCAAAACAGAAAAACGCTTTGGATTTTTCTCCAAAGCTTTTTACTGTATAAGGTGGTCGTATTGATGCATATCCGGATTGCGTTCGTATGCCTCTTGGCAGTTCTCGCATATGGCTTTGATGTGCACATCGCCATTAGCATCGTAGGCTACCATTTCTTGTTTTTCCTGATCAGTTAGTGTATGAAGGCCAAGCTGCTCCTCGTGAAAGGAACCGCCTTCAATCTTTCCGATGCCCGCCGAACACCGGCTGCATTGATAATATATAGCCATGCTGCGCCTCCTTGCCTCAAACAAATCTGTTCATGCTTCAGTATGAACGATTCTTTGCGGAGTTATGCATCACTTGGCGTTGAACTGATTCATTACCTCCAAAAAAGGCTTAGTAAACCATTCTTCGCAAGCATCCGCGCTCAGCTTGACCATATTTTCCACCATTTCCCGCTCTTCCTTGCCGAATCGCCCCAGCACATAGTCTGGAACCTTCATTCCTGCGGGCGGGCGGTCGATCCCAATTCGGATACGATTGAATTCCTGCGTACCAAGGTGGGCTATTGCAGATTTTATTCCATTATGCCCCCCGGCGCTCCCTTTCTGTCTCAGCCGGATGCGTCCGACCGGCAAATCAAGGTCATCATAGATGATGGCCAGATCCTCAAGGTCAATATCAAAGTAATCCATGAAGGGACGGATGCATTCACCCGACAAGTTCATATACGTCAACGGCTTCAGCAGGAAAATCTTCTCTCCCCCTGAATGCACAGTCGCATACACACCGTTAAACTTCGTCTGTGAAAGTGGTGCATTCAGCCTTTCCGCGAGTTCATCAATTACATCAAAACCTACATTATGTCTTGTTTTATCATAAGCAGAGCCTGGGTTTCCCAATCCTACAAGCAGCTTCATCATGTAAACACTCCTGAATAAAAGGCATTTCCTTTTTATACTCTTTCCATTATAGCTGATTTTTTGCAAATAAACGACTTTCGAAGGCAAAATCTCTCGACCTGCAGCCCGAAAGCCGCTCCAAACAGAAATGCCGCAGAACGGGTACTCCATTCTGCGGCAGAGGATTGTTGTTGTTATTCAGCTTCGGTCGTTTCCTGTGCTCCTGATTCTTGGGCTTCCGCCTCATCCGCATCCTCCCGGTCTTCCTCTACACGTGGAGGCTGGACGTTGGCAATCGGCTCATCATCCTCATGGTTGATTGTGACAGACACAGTATTTCGGATATCACCGACAGTAATGGTTTCACCGATGTCTAGATTGGAGGCATCCACTTCAATTGCCTCAGGTATCTTGTCTGGTACCGCCGTCACTTGCAGTTCATGGAGCAGAACTTGCAGAACACCGCCACTCTTGACGCCGAGTACGTCCTCCGACACTTCCACGCGGACCCCTGCTTCAATTTCCTGGTTCAAGTCGACAGCAAGGAAATCGGCATGGATCACAGTGTTTTTGAGCGGATCTTGCTGGTATTCATGAAGGATGGCATTCACTTTTTTGCCGTCGACATCAAGGCCGATGACCCCGTTTCTGCCAACATCTCTCATGAGTTTTGAAAATTCGGCTGCATTCACGAATATTGGTGTATTTTCTACTTCATAACCATACACTACGGCTGGAACCTTACCGTCTTGCCGAAGCTGTGTAAGCTCCGATCGGCGGCTGCCGGAACGCTTTTTTGCCTCTAGCGTGTTACTCATATTATCGTCCACCTTCTCCCTGAAATGTAAAACCAAATGCTATTCCATAGTTTTACCATAACATAAAGCACTTTAAACCTCTAATCAAATGCAAGAATTGCATGAATTGAGGGACTCCTTTACAGTGAAGCAGGCCGGGTTTCCAATACGGAACCCGGCCTGCTTATCTATATTCTGTTTGTTATCAATCGAAAAGGGTGCTTACAGATTGGTTTTCATGAACGCGGACAATTGCTTCGCCGATGAGGGAAGCGACGGAAAGTTCTTTGATTTTGTCGATTTTCTTTTCTTCCGGCAAGGAAATTGTGTTTGTGACGACAAGCTCCTTAATGTTCGAGTTGTCGATTCTTTCAATGGCTGGCCCTGATAGAACAGGGTGTGTACAACATGCGTATACTTCCTTCGCTCCGGCCTCTGCCAAAGCTCCGGCTGCCAATGTAATCGTTCCTGCCGTGTCAATGATGTCGTCAATCAAGATCGCTGTTTTGCCTTCGACATTACCCACGATGTTCATCACTTCGGCAACATTCGGACGCGGTCTTCTCTTGTCAATGATGGCGATCGGTGCTTTCAGACGGTCTGCAAGCTTGCGTGCGCGTGTCACCCCGCCGTGATCCGGAGAAACAATCACAATATCATCGCGCAAAAAGTTCTTAGCTTTGAAATATTCGCCCAGAATCGGCACGCCCATAAGGTGGTCGATCGGGATATCAAAGAATCCCTGGATTTGCGGTGCATGCAGGTCCAATGTAATTACCCTTGTTGCCCCTGCCGTTTCAATCAGATTGGCGACAAGCTTGGCTGTGATTGGCTCTCTCGCTCTTGCTTTCCGGTCTTGCCTTGCGTAACCATAGTACGGGATAACGAGGTTGATCGTTTTGGCAGAAGCCCGTTTGAGCGCGTCAATCATGATCAGCAGTTCCATCAGATTATGGTTGACCGGTGCGCTTGTCGATTGAATGATATATACTTCGCAACCGCGAATGCTTTCTTCAATATTTATTTGGATTTCTCCGTCGCTGAATTGATTGACAGAGCACTTTCCAAGCTCT
The DNA here is from genome assembly GCF_057657925.1 of Lederbergia sp. B243.17. Lineage (NCBI taxonomy): Bacteria > Bacillati > Bacillota > Bacilli > Caryophanales > Bacillaceae > Lederbergia > Lederbergia sp. B243.17. Next base: position 21,026 of record NZ_JBWBKF010000096.1, on the reverse strand, counting down.
ACTCCGATATCCTTGGCAATTTCCTCCGCCAAGGGGCGGTTGGAGCTTAGTGAAAATAATTTCAGGCTAGGGTCTAAATATTGGTTGGGCATGACTGACCTCCGGTTATTTTTTCAAATTTAATTTTGAAACGTAGTTGTCTTTATTCACTTGGCGTGCGCGTGCAATCGATAGAGCTTCTTCAGGGACATCCTCGGTAATGGTTGATCCGGCTGCAACATACGCACCTTTCCGTACTGTTACCGGCGCCACTAAGTTGGAATTGCAGCCGATGAACACGTTGTCTTCGATCTTGGTTACGTGTTTGTTTTTGCCGTCATAGTTCACTGTAATGGATCCGCAGCCAATATTTACATCGGCTCCTACTTCCGCATCGCCGATATAACTGAGGTGGGATGCTTTGCTGCCCTTGCCGATTTCCGCTTTTTTGATCTCAACGAAGTTTCCGACCTTCGCTTCATCTCCAATCGCTGATGCAGGACGAATATGAGCAAACGGACCAATTTGGACATGAGAACCAATCTTGCTGTCATGCACGACGGATTGCCGGATGACGGTTGCCTCTCCCACTTCGCTGTCCTTCAACTCGCTGTTCGGACCAATTGCACAGTTGGGGCCAATCGTTGTCTTCCCTTTTATGACGGTTCCCGGATAGACGGTTGTATCCGGACCGATTTGAACATCGGTATCAATGTAGGTGTGGGATGGATCGATGAGGGTCACTCCGTTTTTCATATGCTGCTCATTGATTCTCGCTCTCATGACACGTTCAGCTTCTGCTAGAGCCACCCGGTCATTTATCCCCATTGTTTCCTCGAATTCAGAGGTCTGGTAAGCAGACACAACTTCATCCGCTGATTTTAAAATCTCGATTACATCAGGAAGATAATATTCGCCCTGTGCATTTTCATTTGATACCTTGCTCAACGCATTGAACAGTGATTGGTTGTCAAAGCAGTACGTACCGGTATTAATCTCTCTAACAGCCAGTTCAGATGAATTGGCATCTTTATGTTCGACAATTTTCTCTACATTGCCTTCATGATTGCGGATGACGCGCCCGTATCCGTCCGGTTTTTCTGTATAGGCAGTCAGAATCGTCGCTTTGGCTCCCTGCCCTTCGTGATGCTGAATTAAGGATTCCATCGTTTCAGCTTTTATGAGCGGGGTGTCTCCGCATATAACAAGGGTCGTTCCGTTCTGTTCGCCTAATATATCCTTCGCTTGCATGACTGCATGGGCGGTGCCGAGCTGTTCCTCTTGAAGAACAAATTTGCTTTTGCCCTCCAGTTGGTTTTTCACGGTGTCTGCTCCGTATCCGACGACTGTCACCGTCTCATCGGCATGAAGTCCGGCAATATTGTCCAGAACATGTTCAACCATTGGCTTGCCGCAAATAGCATGCATGACTTTATATAAACTGGACTTCATTCGGGTACCTTGGCCAGCAGCCAGAATTATAGCGAATCTATTTGTCATAAACGGGCCTCCCTACTATTTTTCCATAATGAATATATCGTAAATAAGCCAGTTTTTCAAGGATTCGGGGAGGGGAGGCATAAAGTCGTCACAGTGGGCAGCTTAGAGGAATGGCACGAACAAGTGCGAGGCGGGAATTATTTGCGGACAATCAAAAGAGAGCCTTACTTTACCAAGTAGGCTCTTGATGTGCGGTTCTCTTCGGTTTACGAGGCGCCGGCTTCTTCTAGCTCCGGTTCTTCCACTTCTCCCAGGCGGTGGTATTCCGCCAAAACAACATCCTGGATCTTACTGCGGGTGTTTGAATTGATCGGATGAGCAATATCGCGAAATTCTCCGTCTGGCGTACGTTTGCTCGGCATTGCAACAAACAGCCCGTTATTACCGTCAATCACGCGGATATCATGAACAACGAATTCATTGTCCAAAGTAATCGAAGCAATCGCTCTCATTCTTCCTTCTGTGTTGACACGGCGCAGTCTCACATCTGTCACTTCCATTGTGCTCACCACCTTCTGTTCCTAGATAGAATCATACTTAAGTATTCTACGGATGTTGGCAAACTCCTTCTTGAATTGTGAATTTTTTTTAAAATTAATGTATAAGTGGTTTATTTTTCCTCAAAAGGGCAATATATATATATGTTTTTGATTGCCATTCCATAATAAAAAAACTGCTCCCTTCAGCAGGGAGCAGCGAGTTACTTTACGAGAGCGATAACTTCGATTTCCAGCAGTGCATCTTTCGGCAGCCTTGCTACTTCCACACAAGAGCGCGCCGGCTTATGATTGGAAAAATATTGTCCGTACACTTCATTGATGGCACCGAAATCATCCATGTTCTTAATGAATACAGTCGCCTTGACAACTGTCTCCAGAGAGGCGCCTGCCTCTTCAAGGACAGCAGTCAAATTTTTAAAGACTTGATGCGCTTGTTCCTCGACACCGCCCTCTACCATTATTCCTTCAGCGGTCAGCGGAATCTGACCGGAGCTGTAGAACATGTTATTGACGATCATCCCCTGGCAGTAAGGCCCGATAGCTGCCGGCGCTTTGCTTGTCTGTACTGTTTTCATTCGAATCTCTCCCCTTTTAAAAGTAATTGCCTTTCTCTACACGGATTTGTCTCTCTTTCTCGTTTACATCGGCCAGTTTGATTAAGGAAATATAATCCTCCACAAGTCGTTCTTCCTGATATTCGGACTCAACCAATACAGCGATGCCGGAAACAGTTGCTCTGAATTCATCAAGCAGGTTAACCATGCCATTGATCGTGCCGCCCGCCTTCATGAAATCATCGACAATCAGCACTTTGGAACCTTCCTTTAGGCTCCTGCGTGATAGCGACATCATTTGCAGGCGTTTTGAGGATCCGGATACATAATTGATGGAAACGGTCGAACCCTCTGTCACCTTGCTGTCACGACGAACAATTACAAAAGGCACGTTCAAATGATGTGCAACCGTCTGGGCGATCGGGATGCCTTTCGTCGCTACTGTCATGATGACGTCGATTTCCTTATCGGCAACAGCTGAAGCGAGAAGCTTTCCGACCTCGTTTAAAATTTGCGGATCACCGAGCAGGTCGCTGATATATAAATACCCTCCGGGCAAGAGCCTGTCAGGGCTGGCCATTTGGGTGCACAATTCGTTGATGAACGTTGCTGCCCTTTCTGCCTTGATTTTCGGGATATATTTCACTCCGCCTGCTGCACCCGGCAATGTCTGCAGTGTCCCAATTCCTTGAGCTTCAAATGTTTCTTTGACGATTGCCAAATCTTCACTGATGGACGATTTCGCGGATTCATAGCACTCGCAGAAATGCGTCAGCGAAATCAACTCCCGCGGATGATTCAACAGGTGATGCGTCATATCAACGAGCCGCTCGCTGCGTCGAAATTTCATTCAATACCCTCCGTTCACTAAACACACCGAACATTTTTAAATAAATATATAGCATTGTCCGTACTTTTTCAAGGGACCTTGTCCATTCTCACTCTCCAAGCATTCTTACAGCAAAAACTTGCCCGCAGAAGCCACGCAGGCCATTGTAAATACGTTGCAGTCTTGAATCGTGCTGGACGAGACCGAAAACCGTCGGACCGCTGCCGCTCATCAAAACCGCATCCGCTCCGAACCTTTCCATCTGGTCCTTTATATGAGAAACCTCCGGATGCATTTTCAGCGTCACACTTTCCAATGCATTGCCCATCTCCCGGCAAATCGTTTCGTATTCCTGTTCATAAATCGCCTTGACCATTCCTTCTGTATTGGGGTGTTTCACCTGCTTCAAATCGACCCCGCGGTATACATCAGCCGTTGAAACACCAATTGAAGGCTTGGCCAAAATTACCCAGCAATTGGGCGGTGCCGGCAATCTGGTGATCTTTTCGCCGCGGCCCTTTGCAAGTGCAGTCCCTCCGTAGACACAAAACGATACATCAGAGCCGACAAGTGAACCGATCTCAGCCAGTTCATCTGGAGAGAGCCCCAGCTGCCAAAGCTTATTCAAGCCTCTCAGAGTGGCTGCAGCATCACTGCTGCCGCCGGCCAATCCCGCTGCAACCGGAATGTTCTTGTCGATAGAAATGGTGACGCCTTGCTTGATATTGTATTTGTCTTTCAATATTTTGGCGGCTTGGTATGCAAGGTTGCGCTGATCATCGGGGACAAAGCGATTTTGGGAATGGATGACAATCTTGTCCTCCCTCCGTTCCTCAAGCTCTATACGATCAGCCAGATCGATTGTCGTCATGACCATCTCGACCTCATGATAACCATCATCCCGCTTGGACAAAACGTCCAAGGACAGGTTGATTTTTGCCGGTGCCTTCATTAACAATTTCATTGCCTTCACCTGCTTGTCTTTCCGTCTCATTATTTTTCCCATTTTACCATGAACAAAAGCCGAAAACCATACAGAGAGGAGGTCGGACGGCTTATTGAGAATAATCAGGCGTATCAAAGGAAGCAAAAAGGCGCCGAAAGGGAACTTCGATTTCCCCTCGGCGCCTTTAACGGGCGGTAATTTGTCGTTCATTGTCTTCAGGTCAGAGCATGATCATTCTTCTCGATTGTTATTGGCGAGCTGCCGTTCAGCCATTTCTATAGCACGTTTGACCATGTTACCAGCATCTCTGGCTCTGATGCCGCCCCAGCCCTCTTTCTGGACCACATCATAAAACCCAAGCTCCTTTGCCAACTCTTCTTTCAATTGATCAGACATGACTCCTCTTCTTCTTCCCAAAGCAACTTCCTCCTTTTCGCCCGCATTCTTAGCTTGGGCAATTCGAGGAAGATTATCGCGGGAAACATTGACCAGTCCAGCCATGGGAAAAATATGAAGTCAGAAGACGGCAAAAAGCAGCAGTACTGAATTACTGCTGCCCCATTGCTATGTTTCCTGCTGTATCTTCGTAGAATGTAAGTTCAACCGTCTCAGTAAGCACATCTGCATAGCTGTAGGAAACACGCTCGAACGCGTTCTCCTCCTGGTCTAATTCGATGACAAAAACCGATGGATAAGTTTCTGCCAAAATCCCAGAACGTTCAATCGTCTTTCTGCGACCTCCATTGGCTTTTAACATTAATCTTTTACCCAAGTTGGAATCAAGGGATTTTTTAATGCTCGCTAATGTTTTTGGCATTTCGCTCCACCTCACTGGTTTTTATTATAACACAGGGGTAAAAAAATGTCAAACAAATTAATAATTTTATCAATGATACCGATAAGTTGTCAATGCTTTTTTTTCATCAAATTGATTGTTTTTACAACATTTTTAGTATGACCCGCCCTTCTCAAATTATCCGCAAGAAGAGTATTATGTAAAAAAGCATTGGATTCCAAACCAATGCTATTCGGTGCTATCTATTCCTCATCGTCGCTTGGGGGTTTGAACGGCATTCCTGTCCGCAGCACCCCTCTTGTTTCAATTCCTCCGATGCCCTTTTCCCCGGTTAGCGTATTGCGGAGCACTTCCCACACGTTGATCCGTTCCATAAATGGGGTGTAGCAAATTCTCGTAACAATGTAAACGGGGTCGAGAGCGTGGATATTCACTCTTTGCGGAGAGCTGGCAAAATTGGCGCCGGCCTGGATGAGGGATTCAAAATGGGACTGGCACGCCCCCGCAAAGATGACGAGCTGATCCAAATTTGGAATCTTTCTCCGAGCTTCCCTTACCGTTTGAACAAAGTACTTCGAATGGCGGTATGCGTTTATATCTGTTTTCTTCCCTTTGGCCTTTGTATATGCGTCATGACCAGTGATCACAAGAATATCCGGCCGGTAGTAATCGAGCAGCGACTCAATCCGCAGATGCATTTCTTTCTCATCACAATGAACGCCATAAACCGAAACGCCGATTTTTTTGTACAGATCCACACATTTATTTAAATAGCCCTGATCCCCGTCAAGGTGGAGAACCCGGCCGGGAATCTGGAAATAATCGAACTCCTCACGATAGCCGTCTGTAACCCTGTATTCCCCTGCTTGGCGCAGGAGCTCCAGATCCTGCCGGAACAGCTTAAACGACTGCTCCTCGAGGGAACGGACCTGTGATGCTTTCCTGGAAAGCTCCGACTCGCTGAACCGGACAAGATCATCCAGGGGTGCATCTGCAATTAGCCTGTAATCCTCCCCATATAGGACTGCAATCTTCCGTCCTTCGTTCTCCGTTATGTCGATGATGCGGAATAAAATATCGCATTGATAGGAAAGACGGCCGACAATTGAATTGATCTCCATTCCAGTCTCATCTCCAATGTTCAGCAGAATGATCTCATTCTCTGACATAGAGTATGCACCCAGGGCGGGCAATGTGTCTGAAGGATTGAGATTCGGTCTATTCCTTCTTTTTGAGTGGAAGAAGGGCTTCACTCAGTTTGCCGAACTCCTCGATCGACAGCGTCTCTCCTCTGCGGGAAGGGTCAATGCCCGCAGCTGACAGGGCAGCCGAAATCTGTTCTTTCTGTTCCTTTCCTTCGGGCATGCCATTTACAAGATTATTCATGATCGTTTTCCGTCTTTGCGCAAAAGACATCCGGACGACCTCAAAGAAGAAATCTTCATCCGGAACCACCGCCGCAGGTGTATCCCGCCTGATGAGGCGAATCACAGCCGAGTCCACATTCGGCTGGGGCATAAAGACGGTTTTCGGGACGATCATTACTGTTTCCGCTTTCGTATAATACTGCACTGCAATGGAAAGCGAGCCGTAATCCTTTGTGCCAGGCTTGGCGGAGATCCGGTCGGCCACCTCCTTCTGAAGCATGACAACCATCCCGCGGATCGGGAGCCTATTCTCCAGTAGTTCCATAATGATCGGCGTGGTCACATAATACGGAAGATTGGCGACGACCATAATATCTTTTATACCGGAAAATTCCTCTTCGATGATTTCCTTGACAGATGCCTTCAATATATCCTGATGAATAATTTTGACATTGGAATATGGTGAGAGCGTATCGGCCAAGATCGGGAGGAGCCGCTGATCAATTTCAAATGCCAGTACCTTCTTGCTCTTACGTGCCAAATGCTCTGTCAACGCACCGATCCCCGGCCCGATTTCAATCGCTCCTGTCTCTTCTGTCAACCCTGCATACTCCGTTATATTCCTTAATATATTCGGATCGATCAAAAAGTTTTGGCCCAGGCTCTTTTTAAACGCAAAGCCGTACTTCGCTAAAATTTCCTTTGTTCTGATTGGTGTGGCAATGTCCTTTTCCATTCGTACCTTCCTCCTGAAGTCCAGGGAAACCGTTGCCCTGTCCGTCTCATTTCTCTTCGTCAATTCGCTTCATCGCTTCTGCAAAAGCTGTGGGGCTAATCTGAAATGCCATCAGCCGCTTATGCAATTGCTTCCCATTCGTATAGCCGATCTTCAGCAGCTTTCCGAGCTGTTCCCTGCGTCTGGAAGCAGCCGGTCCTCCGATCAATCCCCAATGAATTAAATCATCTTTCGTTATCTGCTCTTCAGGCTCTTCCTGCATCGTCTGAGCATGGCGCAGCGCCTCCAAGATCGCCTCTTTGGATGCATGCTCGACTCCCAGTCCTCTGCCATGCTTCGGTCTTGCCTCCTCTTTATCCAAGAAGGCATGCTTGCAATCCGGAACGGCCGCAGCAATCGTTTTTCTTATCTTTTCGCCCGGAAAGTCGGGATCCGTGAATACGATGACGCCCCTTACGCGCTGGGCGTGCCGGATTACCTCAATCGTGTCGCCGGAGATAGCTGAACCGTTCGTCTCGATTGTGTCCGCATCAAGCGCCGACTGGATTGCTCTTGTATCATCTTTACCTTCCACAACGATTATTTCTTTTATTTTCATTTTTCCTCCAACTAGTGAAACTTTTTTGTCGACCGCGTCGTCTATATAGGTGAGAGACATTTCCCCCACTCTTGGCCGGGCTGCCGAATCTGTGAAGATGAAAGGCAGCCCCTAACGTCCTTTTCTTTTCCATTCATTATTATAACCCAAAGCATGATTGAAGAGAAAATCAAAAAGGGCAAAGGAGATTGCTCTCCCCTGCCCCTATGGTATCAATTTACAACTCTGATCTTAACCCGTTTTGAACCGTATCTGTACGCTTCCTCTTTTGAAGAAACAAACAGGTCAATTCTATTTCCTTTGATCGCACCGCCTGTATCGCCTGCGACTGCGTAGCCGTATCCTTCCACCCATACCTTGGAACCGAGCGGAATGACTTTCGGGTCAACAGCAATTACCTTGGCTCCCGGATTGGATCTCAAATTAATGCCAGTTGCAGTGACGCCTGAACAGCCATTGCAATATGCTGTATAAGCAGTGGCATTCACGTACATCTCTTTGCCGCCTTCAGGAGCTGCACCTGCTGCCTGTGCCGTGCTTTTTGTTCCGCGTGACACTTGTGCAGTAAGCACCTTAGTCCCGACAGCCACTATTTTACTCTGGCTTTCCTCAACCTTTTTTTCGGCGATGAGCTTACGGGATACTTCTTTTCCGTTTTCTTTTACTACTTCAAACTCTTTTTTCGCCAGGCCGTTCTTGCCAGGCTGGACTACTTTTTCAACACCCTTGGCGAGCTTATCATCTTTCTTTGTCACAATTGCAAAATCAATCGGTTCTTCCACTACATCGGTGACCTTTTCAACGCGGATAACGTTCACTGTACCATTCGGCTCCACGCTCTCATCCAAACCTGGCTCTACACGGTCAAGCTGGCTGAGTGTAATTCCCTGTTGCTCTAAAAAGTCAGCGACAGTAGTCGAAGTTGCCCATACTTTTTCTTCTTGGTTTCCATTTTTCAACACGAGAGGAAAAGCGCGCTCAATCGATAATTTCATGTTATCGGAAATCACCTTATCGAGCGATACATTGATCTTATCATAGTCTGTTAAACTCATATTCTGCGACTTCAAGAACTCGCGGACTGTTTTCGTCGTAGTCCAAATCTTTTCTTCTTTCTTCCCGTCTGTCAGTACAACCTGCTTGGCGGGTTCCCACGCAAACGTCAATCTATTCTTTACAGCGGTATCAGGCGAATGAGATAAATAATCCCCTTCACTGACCGTAATGTCCAGCTCCTTTAATACATCCCCGATTGTGTCAGCATGTGTTTTCACAACGACTTTTTCGCCATCCAGCGTAAGTGCCACAGTCTTTTTTGTCCCCTCATATGCAAGGATACAAAACGTAGCTGCAAACACTACGAAACTGGCAACAAAAAGGCCTAACTTGTGCCGGTTCATTGTAGATAACAATGAACCATTTCTGGGTTCTGTGTTCATCAACACGCCTCCTTCTTCTCCGTGAGATTATATAAATATTAATCGCCCCATGTCAACTCACAATTTCTGGTGGGGTTACGCAACATTATGCATAACTCGCAAGAAAAAGAAAAGCTAGAGTTGTCGACATAGTCTCTCAACAAAGAAGTAAGTTTTGTCAAACATTCTGGAATCGGACATGAAGCAGACAGGCTTTCTCACGGTCTTACAGTATTCTTTGTCAGTTGATGCCGAATAGTCTTTTTGCGTTTTCTGCAGTCACGGCAGCCACTTCTTCTACCGGCAGGTTTTTCAGTTCAGCAATTTCTTCTGCTACCAGTTTGACATAGGCTGGCTCATTTCTTTTGCCTCTGTTTGGATGAGGTGCCAAATATGGGCAATCCGTTTCAATCAGAAGACGCTCCATTGGGACAGCTTGCGCGACTTCCTTCGGTTTTTTTGCATTTTTGAACGTCACCGGTCCTCCAAGGGAAATGTGAAAGTTCATGTTTACACATTCCAGCGCTGTTTCAGCACTACCGCTGAAGCAATGCATGATGCCGCCGACTTCATTGGCCTCTTCTTCTTTGAGGATAGTTACGATGTCTTGAGTAGCTTCTCGGTTATGTATGATGATCGGCATCTTTAATTTCTTCGCCAGCTTGATCTGTCTGCGGAATACATCCTTCTGTACATCATGGGGAGATTTCTCCCAATGGTAGTCGAGGCCCATTTCACCAAGAGCGACTACTTTCGGATGTGCTGCCTTTTCTTCAATCCACGCGAGATCCTCATCCGTCATATCAATGGCATCAACCGGATGCCAACCGATGCTGGCGTAGAGAAAGTCATACTCGTCGATCAGTTTTAGCGCCCTTGTGATTGTTTTGCGGTCGAAACCGACCACTACCATATTTTCTACTCCTGCTTCTTGTGCTCTTGCAATGACTTCTTCCAGATCCTCATCAAATTGATCGTCGTTCAAATGAACGTGAGTATCAAATAGCATTGTCAAAATCTCCTTAGTAGAGTATACGCCATAAATCCGTAACATTTATCACAGTACTCTAACATTATGATTACAACAAACTTCATAGAGAGAGAGCGAATAAATATGCATGATTCGCTCATACCCCTCTATGTCCCTGTTGTATAAAAGTTTTTAGAATTTACAGTTTTATTAAAATTACTTTACAAGGGCCCCGTTTTCCAGTGACTGATCGACACTTGCCAGGGATAAAATTCCGTTTTTCTCACCGGCCAAGATCATTCCTTGGGACAATTCCCCCCGCAATTTCACTTCTTTCAAGTTCGCCACAACGATTACTTTACGGCCGACGAGTTCCTCTGGACTGTAGAATTGTGCGATACCCGATACGACCTGACGTTTCTCATAACCCAAGTCGAGTTGAAGTTTTAACAGCTTATCGGTCTTTTTTACCGGTTCACAATCGATGACCTCTGCTACCCTCAATTCAACTTTCATAAAGTCATCGATCGTGATTTCAGGCTGTCCATCCGAATTTTCTTCTTTCGGCTCTTCGGCAGCTGCAGGAGAGCCGCCTTGCATCTGTTCTTTGATATAGTCGATCTCCTCTTTCATATCAAGGCGAGGGAATATCGGTTCTCCCTTTTCTGTTACCTTTCTTCCCTCAGGAATGAGGCCGAATTTCTCAAGACTGTCCCAGGCCTTCAGCTGTTCCTCTTCAATTCCCAGCTGCTGGAACACCTTTCCCGGTGTTTTGGTCAAGAATGGCTGAAGAAGTACAGCTGCTCTCCGAAGCGATTCGGCCAAATGAACCATAACACTTCCGAGTTCTTCCCGTTTCTCTTCTTTTGCGAGCACCCAAGGTTGTGTTTCATCTATATATTTATTTGTCCGGCTGATCAATTGCCAAACGGCCGACAAAGCAACTGAAAACTCCATCTTCTCCATGGCCTCTTCATATTGCTTCACGACATCACCATTGATCTTTAGCAGATCATCATCAAATGCAGTAACCGATCCCGCGTACAGAGGAATTTCGCCGCCGAAATATTTATTGATCATTGCTACTGTCCTGTTCAGCAGGTTGCCGAGATCATTTGCAAGGTCAAAGTTGATACGTTCTACAAATCCCTCTGGAGTAAAGACGCCGTCTGCTCCGAATGGAACCTCACGAAGAAGATAATAGCGAAGTGCATCAAGGCCATAACGGTCAATCAGCGTAACCGGATCGACAACATTCCCCTTCGATTTCGACATTTTCCCGTCTTTCATCAACAACCAGCCATGCGCAAATACCTTTTTCGGTAGCGGCAAGTCAAGCGCCATCAGCATGATCGGCCAGTAAATCGTATGGAAGCGTACAATCTCCTTCCCGACAAGATGAACATCGGCCGGCCAGTATTTAAGGAATTTCGAATCGTCATCCGTTCCGTAGCCGAGAGCTGTAATATAGTTTGTCAATGCGTCAATCCAAACATAGATTACATGCTTCGGGTTACCTGGAACCTTGATTCCCCAGTCGAAAGTCGTTCTGGATACGGCCAAGTCCTCAAGTCCCGGCTTCAAGAAGTTATTAACCATTTCATTTTTCCGTGACTCAGGCTGGATGAACTCCGGATTTTCCTCATAGAATTGAAGCAGCCGGTCTACATACTTGCTCATTTTGAAGAAATAGGACTCTTCCTTCACTTTTTCGACCGGACGTCCACAATCCGGGCATTTTCCGTCAATTAGCTGTCTCTCTGTGAAAAAGGATTCACATGGCGTACAATAAAGTCCCTCGTATTCATCAAGATAGATGTCTCCCTGGTCCAAAAGTCGCTGAAAGATTTTTTGGACGACATCCTTGTGGCGATCTTCCGTAGTCCGGATAAAGTCGTCATAGGAAATTTCCAACTTGCTCCACAGCTCCTGAATCCCGCTGACAATCTCATCAACATAAGCTTGAGGAGTAACACCTTTCTCTTCGGCCTTCTGCTGGATCTTCTGCCCGTGTTCATCAGTCCCTGTCAAGTACATTACATCGAAGCCTCGCAGACGCTTGTAGCGGGCCATTGCATCCCCCGCCACCGTTGTATATGCATGACCTATATGCAAATTGCCGCTCGGATAGTAGATCGGCGTGGTCAGATAAAATGTTTTCAATTTTTCTTTCACATTTGTTCCCTCCTCTTATGTCTATAAACAAACGTTCTTTTTGGCATCATAACCCCTTATATCAACAAAATATACGTGAAATTAGACATTTCCGCAACTTAGGCACGTCCAAATCCCACTCTCATTATTCAAGGGAAGGAACTTGTCGAAAAATATTAGTTGAAATATGGAGGAAATTGTTAATCAAAAAAGGTATTATAGTGTAGTAGAGTGAACTAGTTCTCTCAAATGCTAGCTAATTAATAAATTGACGCATATGGGAATGACTGGTATGATTATACTACTCCTAGAAATTTGTCGAATTATGGCGAAATAATCTGTAGTCCTATCTTGAGAGGGGAAATGAGGAAAATGAAATCGACTGGAATTGTTAGAAAGGTAGATGAGCTTGGAAGGGTTGTAATCCCGATCGAACTTCGTCGCACTCTAGGAATTGAAGAGAAGGATGCGCTGGAAATATATGTTGATGACGATAAAATCATCTTGAAGAAATACAAACCAAGCATGACTTGCCATATTACCGGTGATGTTTCTGATGACAACGCGTTGCTTGCCGGCGGAAAGTTGGTAATCAGCCGTGCGGGAGCAGAGCAATTAATGAAGGAAATTGAAAATGCCTTCCACTTGAAAGAAGAAAGGTAAGTACATAAAAAAATCCGGCTAACGCCGGGTTTTTTCTTTTTATCTTCGATAACATTTTAATCTTCAACATGGTAAATCTGGTACACGTCCCGCTTTTTCATGCCTCTGTCAAGGGCAGCCTGCTTAATCCCTTCCTTTGCGGTAACCTTTCCTTCATTAATATAGTGGTTAACATGCTCCTCAACCGTCAAGTTTTCCCACCACTCAGCTACAGCCTGTTCTTGTATCGTTACCCCGCCTGCTTCAAGAATAATGCAGAACTCTCCTCTGACCTCTTCACTTCCAGCCCATTCCAGTGCATCCTCTGCGGTTCCCCTGATAAATTCTTCATACTTCTTGGTCAGTTCGCGGCAAAGGACCACAGTTTTTCCGCCATAAATGCCTGCAATCGCCTTAAGTGTTTCTTTCAGCCGATGCGGCGCTTCGTAAAGGATCGCAGTTGTATTTAGCTTAAAGATCGCCTCAAGTTCTGCTGCCTTTTCCTTTTTGCCTCTGGGCAGGAATCCATAAAAATAAAAAGGCTGGGCTTTAATGCCTGACGCAATCAAGGCGGTCAAGGCTGCATTGGCTCCAGGTATCGGCACGACTTTTATTCCTTCCTCGATGGCAAGAGACGCCAGTTCATAACCCGGATCGGATATACAAGGCATGCCCGCATCACTGACAAGCGCTACTGTTTCTCCTCCCTTAAGCCTTTCTACAAGCTGCTTCCCGCTCGTTTCCTTATTATGTTCATGGTAACTTATTAAAGGGGTTGTTATATCAAAATAATTACAGAGCTTTTTTGTGTTCCGGGTATCTTCAGCAGCAATTACATCTGCCTCTTTCAGAAGTCGTATCGCACGGAACGTCATGTCCTCCAAATTACCGATCGGAGTGGAAACAAGATAAAGGATCCCCCCAATGCCTGTCCCATCAAAACTCTTTTGAATTCTCATAACGGCCACCTGCCTTTTGCAAAAAATGTTCTTTCTGTTTGCGGGTCAGTTTTTTAAATGCATATTCCGCCCTCATCGCCTGGCGCTTATCGCCAAATTCCTCACTATAAATAACCGTTACCGGGGTTTTTGCCCTTGTATATTTTGCTCCTTTGCCGCTGTTATGCTCGGCAAGACGCCTTTCCACATCAGTCGTATACCCCCCGTAATAGGAGCCATCGCAACATTCCAGCACATAAAAATAATGGTTATTCTTTATTTCCATATAATATTTCTCTCACTTCAGGGGTATATTCACCTTCATCGTCATACACAAACAGTGGAGGCAATGTTTTCAACCCCGGCTTGCCGTCCTTCATGCCTTCAACAAGGATGGTATTCGCCTCTTTTCCGTTCTTTGGATAGACAAAGCGAAGCCTTTTTGGCTCCAGGCGGTAGTGACGCATTGCTGTAAGAATATCCATTAACCTCTCCGGACGATGGACGAAGGCTGCCTTGCCTCCTTGTTTGAGGAGCTGACTGCTGACACGGACGACGTCATCCAGTTTGCAGAGGATCTCATGCCTTGCGATTGCAAAATGCTCATTTTCATTCCTCTCCTCTGAGGACGGCGACAAAAAGTAGGGTGGGTTGCATGTGACGACATCATACTTGCTGCTTCCTAATATTTGCGGCATGTCCTTCAAGTCTCCATGGATCATGTTCAGCTGTGTCTCCAGCCCGTTATAGGCAACACTCCTTACTGCCATATCGTACAGCCTCTCCTGTATCTCTACTCCTGTTATGTCCGCCTTTGTTCTGGCGCTTAAAAGCAACGGAATGACGCCATTTCCCGTACATAAATCGACCACCTTCCCCTTTTGGATCGGCAAGTAGGCGAACCTTGCCAATAAGACGGCATCAAGGGAAAAAGCGAACACGGAAGGACTTTGTATAATCCGCAGGTCTTCAGCGAGCAAATAGTCCAAACGCTCATCAGGTTTTAGATTCATCATGTTTCACACTCCATTAAAACAGCCTTCCTTTTTGTAAGGAAGGCCTCGATAATCTCCAGACAGCCGCCCAAACGGTAATAAGCTTCTCGTTCCGCGGCCTGAATGCATCTTTATTTTTTATTGAGGAAAGAAAGACAGAAGAGACAGTCCTCATCCCGGCGAGGACTGCCGAAATGAACGTTGCAAATATGGAAGCCTTCTTGGTAGAGACGGGCCAGATTATCATATCCTTCCCCGATCTCTGTTATTTTCTCATACACCGTTTTGTCTTTCTGCTTTTCTTCGTCTGTCAAAGCTTTATTCTCGTCCTGTCCCTGTTCCATATGTCTGCGCAAATGGTCGTTCTCTAGTTTCAAATGATGATTTTCTTCAATCAGCTCGGCAAGATATTGCTTCAACTCGCCCAGTTGCTGATAGAGCTGGCCAATTTGCATCTCCATATTACTGACTGAATCAAAGAATTCCTTCTTATCCATTGCACTCCACCTCGTTATTCCGTGGCCGGGACAGACGTTGCACTCTGACTTGTGATCTCCTCCAGCGTGTATTCCAGCATGCGCTCCTGCCCTGACAAGTCCACTTGGATCAACCGTTCCAAAATGTTCAAGCCTGTCACCCGGCCCATGCCGTCAGGGGTCTTGATCGTCTCACCTACATCAGGCAGCTCTGCCTTAGCAGCTTCGTATTCATCATTTTCATATTTCAGGCAGCACATGAGCCGTCCGCATAACCCAGAAATCTTCGTCGGATTCAAAGACAGGTTCTGGTCCTTCGCCATCTTGATCGACACCGGTTCAAAATCTCCGAGGAACGTGGAGCAGCAAAGCATTCTTCCGCATGGTCCGATGCCGCCGAGCATCTTCGCTTCATCTCTTACACCGATTTGGCGCAATTCGATTCTCGTCCGAAAAATGGCCGCCAAATCTTTTACCAGTTCGCGGAAATCGACCCGGCCATCCGCTGTAAAATAAAATATTACCTTGTTCCGATCAAATGTATATTCAACATCCACCAGCTTCATATCAAGCTGGTGAATTGAAATCTTCTCGGTACACACACGATAGGCCTCTTCCGCCGCTGCCTTGTTCTCTTCGACATTCAGCATGTCCTTCTGGTCTGCAATGCGAACCACTTTTTTGAGCGGAAGCACCACATCGTTCTCATTAACCCTTTTTATATCTGTAACAGCCTTGCCATACTCAATCCCTCTGGCAGTTTCAACGATGATATAATCATCTTTAAAAATTGGAAACTCTCCAGGGTCGAAGTAATATATTTTACCGGCTTTCTTAAACCGGACACCTACAACATTATACAAAAGAAGGTCCCCCCTGCAAATTTAGCACAAGCTGTTCCATTAACAGCTGAGGATTCATATTTGCTTGTAATTTCCGTTTGGCTTCCAAAATTGCAGTCATTTGGTCCGACAGCCTTGTCGCAGAGGTGCGCAGGGCATCTTGAGCCAGTTGGGCCCTCATGTCGGGATAGACCAAGCTCTGTTCCTTCCCCAATTGTATATAAAGTACATCTTTATATAAGAGCAAAAGCAAGTCCAAGCCTATATTTATCTGAGGCCTTTCCTTGAAAAGGCCATGCCATTCCTCTTGTAAAACAGTCATCGCGTACAGCGGCTCCTGTTTCATAACTTCATATAATTTTAACACTGTCTTTCTGGCCTGTGCAAACCAATCTTCCTCATTGAGGATGAGAGCCTGCTCCATATTATTCGTCATGGCCGCGAGCAGCGGAGCCTTAACGGGATGGACACCGGCATCTACCAGCTTGGCTGTAAGAATCTCAGCCGGAATGGACTTGAAGGATATGGACTGACAACGGGATAAAATCGTCGGCAGCATACGCTGAGGCTGAGAGGTCGTCAAAATGGCAATCGTTTCGGAATACGGTTCCTCCAGAAACTTCAACAGGCTGTTCGCTGCCGCGATGCTCATTTTCTCTGCATCAATCAGCATATACAGCTTTTTATTGGATTCCACGCCCGATTTACTGAACTCGGAACGCAAGGCCGTAATCTGATCCTTTTTGATAGATTGCCCGTCCGGTTCGACCACATGCACATCGGGGTGATTGCCTGAATAAATCCTCTTGCAATTGACACATTGGCCGCAGGGTTCAACCGCCCCCCGCTCACAAAAAACACTGGCGGCAAGCAGATACCCTGCTTCTCGCTTGCCGGTTCCTGCCTCACCTTCAAACAGGTAGGCATGGGACAGACGGTGGCGCTCGATGCCGTTTCTCAGCATTTTAGCGGCAAATGGCTGTTCCTTCTGAAAGCTTTCCCAAGTTTGGGACACCCGATTCACCCGCTTACGTTTATAAATTGATAACAGCCTCTTTATCGGCTGCGGCTATTAAAATTGGTGAAACTGTTCGATTGGCACTACAAAAACTGTCGCTCCGCCAACAGATACTTCAACCGGATACGGGATATACGAATCCGCATTTCCGCCCATAGGAGAGACTGGGGCCATCAGCTGCTCACGGGATTTGCAGTTATCTTTGATGACTTGAAGAGCTTTTTCGACTCTGATGTCTTCCGTCCCAATCATAAATGTTGTATTACCCGACTTCAGGAATCCGCCGGTTGTTGCCAGCTTTGTTGCTCTAAAATTATTGTCCACCAACGCTGTCATTAAACGGTTGCTATCTTGGTCTTGAACAACTGCCATGATCAACTTCATATAGATTCACCCCTCCATATCGTTTTACTTCTGAAAATCCATTCCATCATATTATATCAGTTAAACCCATCTGTTACATAGGTATTCCGCGTTCATTTTAAATTTCCTCTTTTCTGCAGGAAACTTTCGACTTTCTTCTTCGCCTCTTTGTATACCTCGTCCAGAGAGCGGGAAGCATCTATTTCTACGATCCTTTCTGGGAACCTCTCCTTCAGGATCTTATACCCTTCACGAACCCGTTGATGAAAGCCCAAATCTTCCAAATCGAGCCGGTTCACTTCCCGGCCCTTGTGAGCTTCGATTCTCTGCAGGCCGATTTTTGGCTCAATATCGAAGTAAAGCGTCAATTCCGGCAGGACATCCTGTATGGCAAACTGATTGATTGAAAAAATCTCCTCAATGCCGAGCCCTCTCGCATAACCTTGATAAGCGAGGGAACTGTCGATGAAACGGTCGCAGAGAACAATAGAACCCTTCATCAGCTCAGGCAGGACCTTTTCGATCAGATGCTGCCGTCTCGCCGCTGCATATAGCAGAGCTTCGGTACGGCCGTCCATTTCAACATGGTCTTTATTTAAAATGACCCGCCTGATTTCCTCTGAAATCCGGATACCGCCTGGTTCTCTCGTCGGTATTACCTTTATCTCCTGTTTACATAAATCTTCGACGATCTTACTCATGATTGTCGTCTTTCCGGATCCGTCTGGACCTTCAAACGTGATGAATACTCCCTGCATTCCAAAACCTCCGCAGCACTAGCTTATTGTGTTTTAGTATATCATTCACCAGATGATTTTTCAGCAGGCGATTGAATATACACGGCAATCTTTCCGTCCTTTAAATGTTCCGCTCCCTGGAACCGCACCCCGGCGACCAGCAGCTCTTCCAATCGGGAGATATGCCATCCCGTAATCGTCTCTCCGGGCATGAGCAATGGAATGCCCGGCGGGTAGGGAATGACCATTTCGGCTGCGACACGTCCTTCCCCTTCTTTTATATATACCCATTCTGAGAGAATGCTGTACCTGTTTTGAAAAGCAGCAGCAGATATTTTTGATATTCCGCTTAACTGTATGTTTGATGCTCTCTTTTCAGTATAGGCTTCCTTCCTTGTCCACTCGATTTTTTTCATTCTGGTAACTGCATCTTTATACGGAAAGGCCATACCTTTTTTCAATAGAGGAAGAACGAGAAGAACAGCGTTCGGGTCGGCCAACTCCGGATAGATACCAGCCTCCTCCAGCTTCTTCTGCAGATCCACCCCGCTATAATTTTCATGGCGCAGCGTAATTTTGAGCGGGTCATCACCTGACTGGACAGTCAGGGAGGGTATGGATTCAAGGGAAGCGATGAATCGTGACCCTTCTTCCAACGTATATGCGATGTCCTCCTGATTAAAACCCGCCAAATAGCTACGGGCAAAGTCCAGCGATGCCATAATCGGATAGGAGGGACTGCTTGATTGGAAAATCGATAAATACCACTCCAATTTCTCCTTAGACACCCGGGAACTGTTGAGATGCAAGTAGGACCCCATCGTCATTGCTGGCAGCATCTTGTGAGCCGACTGTACAACAACGTCGGCACCCAACGAGACCGCGGAAGCCGGGAATGGCTCCCCCAGCATAAAATGCGGGCCATGTGCCTCATCAATCAGGACAGCCGCACCAAATTGATGGGCGGTCTTTATGATAGAACGGAGATCATATGTATGTCCGTAATAGTCCGGATATGTAAATATACAGGCTGTGATGGCTGGAAAACTTTCGAAAGCCTTTTTGACCTCTTCTTGATCCACCTTACCTGGAAGTCCTGTTATGCTATCTATTTCCGGGGAAATGAATACCGGCTCAGCCTTTGCCAGCATGATTCCATTCAAAACAGACTTGTGGCAGTTCCGCTGGACGAGAACTGTATCGCCCTCGCTGCACGAAGACATGATCATTGCCATGTTTCCAGACGTGCTGCCATTTACAAGAAAGTAGCTCTTCTCTGATTCATACAGATCGGACAGAAGCTCCTCTGCTTCCTGAATGACCCCCTCTGGAGAGTGCAGATCATCCAGTCCGGTTAGCTCCGTCATATCTATGCCCGCAATCCGGCGGAAGGCAGAACCGATTTCAGAAGCATATAACGCACCGTTTTTATGGCCCGGAACATGAAAGGATATCGGCCTCTCTCCTGTACGGGAAAGCAACCGCTCGTACAAAGGCATTTTTGACTGATTCATTCATCTTCTCCTCTCCACATCCTTTCTCATTTTACCCGGCAAAAAGAAATAAGACCAGACGAATCCGAATCGTCTGGCCTACGAAATTACCCTCGCGTCGGTCACAGCTTTTAATTGGGTAATATAGTAATTGTATTGCGGGTCACTCGTGCTTGTGCTGACCATCTCTTTCTCGCAATCTGTGCAAATGAATGCTGTATACAGGTGAATTCCCTTCTCTTTCGGATGCTCACAAATAACGCACCTTTCCATTGCCCCACCTCCATACTGTCATCATGCCCGTATATTAATTTTATATACATAATTTTCAACCAACTGCGCCCAATCACATACTCCATCCTATGCCGGCAGGACAGCGGCCGTGTTTGTCTGCCGGAAATCTAATTATGTGCAGGATGGATGGGGCGATACCTTCATTAAGAACATTAGATAATTGCTTGGGTGGCGGGCGGGAAGGGAGTATTAAGGAACCGGAGGGGCTGGAAGCTGGATGTGAGGAGATTGGAAAAGGGATACATGCCTAAATGAGGGACTATTGCTAGTGGCCTCTGAGAAAGCTGGTCATAAATTGAAGGCAGGTGCGCCATTGAGGGGAATCTTAGTATCCGCCACAGGCAGGCGATACTTTGGCCGGGAACGACATAAAGTTGCTGAGGTGGTAGATAACTTTCCTGAGAACGACATACATTCATGGAGTTGATCGATATCTTTGCCGTGGGTGCCCAGAAGCAACTGGATTTCAGCTAAAAAAGATGAACTTGCCAATATATTCTCCAGGACGGCGATATATTTACTGAGAACGAGATATATCCCCCAGGAGTGAAATATATTTGCCGAGACGGAGATATCTTCTCCCGGAGTGAGATATATTTTCCAAGACGAAGACATATATGCTACGGAAGAGAACCTTATCGATGAAACACGATATAGCCTATAAACGGACAATAAAAATGGAACAGCTGCCCCATTAAGCAGATAAAACAAAAAAACACCGCATCCGCGGTGTCTTTCGTTTTGCCTGGCAGCGTCCTGCTCTCGCAGGGGGAAACCCCCAACTACCATCGGCGCTGAAGAGCTTAACTTCCGTGTTCGAGATGGGAACGGGTGTGGCCTCTTCGCTATAGCCGCCAGACAAGGTTATAAGAGAAATGTTT
>NZ_JBWBKF010000095.1:0-480 GCF_057657925.1 Lederbergia sp. B243.17 | reverse complement strand
TGGCGGCGATAGCGAAGAGGCCACACCCGTTCCCATCTCGAACACGGAAGTTAAGCTCTTCAGCGCCGATGGTAGTTGGGGGTTTCCCCCTGCGAGAGCAGGACGCTGCCAGGCAAACGAAAGACACCGCGGATGCGGTGTTTTTTTTGTTTTCTCAGCTTGAAAGGGAATGGCTGTTTAATCGTATTATCTGCCTGGAGGCTATATCTTGTTCTCGACGGTTAATGATCTCTTTCTTAGTACATATATCTCGTTCTTGGCAAATATATCGGCAAGCTCCTCTTTTACGGCTGATATCCGAATGCGCTGGGCATGCTCGAGCAAGTATATCGACCAACTCCGCGGAGTTATGTCGTTCTCAGGAAAGTTATCTACCATCTTAGAGAAGTTATCTACCGCCTCAGCAATTTTACGTCGTTCCTGGAGAAAGTATCGACCATTTCGTCTATCCGCGGACAGTTCCTTGGTTTCCTTCATTTA
>NZ_JBWBKF010000094.1:0-488 GCF_057657925.1 Lederbergia sp. B243.17 | reverse complement strand
GGCGTTTAGCGACGTACAGACTGGAGGAATTGTAACGAGATAAAGGAAACACGGCGACGAAGGAGCCGATGTTGACTTATCGTAGGCGCAATTCCGAAGTCTGCTAGTCGCTGCCGCCCGGAGCTGGACAGTGAAATGCGGAAGGCGCCTGCCTATCGGCGACAAGCGCTGGAAGAAAAGAGCGGGTGGATGATTTCCAATCCACCTGATCTTTTCTGAAGCGACCTCGAGCCGATGGCGCCTGGAGCTGGACACCATGAAATACGGAGGGCGGCGTTTAGCGACGTACAGACTGGAGGAATTGTAACGAGATAAAGGAAACACGGCGACGAAGGAGCTGATGTTGATTTATCGTAGGCGCAATTCCGAAGTCTGCTAGTCGCTGCCGCCCGGAGCTGGACAGTGAAATGCGCAGGGCGCCTGCCTATCGGCGACAAGCGCTGGAAGAAAAGAGCGGGTGGATGATTTCCAATCCACCTGATCTTTTC